>CAKZLU010000028.1 GCA_937127245.1 uncultured Actinomycetes bacterium | reverse complement strand
CTCGGTTCCCTTCCTGATTGCATTATCCCCTCCCACTAAAGCCAAGAGCCGACAACCAGACAAAAGAGGCGTAGCAATTAGCATGAGGACTGATCGGGATATCTCCGGAAAAACCGTTTTGAAGTACCGCCCCCAATCAACCCGAAAGACAGAAACTAATTGTTAGCGGTTCAACATTCTAACAGTTAAAAATCGATTTTTTCAATTGTTTCCAAGCAGATACACGTAAGAAGCTGGCGCGTGAGGACGCTTGGGCATCTCGACACACTTTCTGCGGGCTTCAGGCGTAAAAGATTTCCGGATGCTTTCGCAAATGAAATCGCGAAAACCGTTCAGTCTTAATAAAAAAGGGTCTTTGCTAACTTTCTTAATGTAATCCCCAAAAAGACGAAAACGGCGCCAACCACGACCGCGTATAAACCAATCAACCAGGCAACGGCGGTCACACCTCCCTCGGGATGAGTGAGCATCAGAAGCCCAAAGAGAACTGAAAGAAAACCCGCCGCGAGTAGGGCTGTCTTTATCCAGGACCCCGAGGGAAGAAAAAGGGCGACCAATAATTCAAAAAAACCCGAGGCGATCGCCCAAATGGCAATCACGTAAAGCAAAGCAACCGCTGACAAACCCGGCCAGGCCAACACTATGATTCCGACAAGGAGCGCCGCAAGCCCCCTTAAGATGAGGGGAAATCTGCGTCGCGCAAGCTCGCCCCTTAAAAACGCCGAAAAAACCAGGAAAACGCCGTCAAGCACAGTGTATATTCCGAAGAGAAGCAATAGGGCAAGAGCAGTTATATGAGGCCAAGAGAGGGCAAATATCCCGAAGAGAACAAGAAGTGCCCCCCTCAACACAAGTGTCCACCAGTTGTTGAGAATAAAATACCCTGGTCCACGCAACAGTCGAAACATAATCGCTACCTCCGGGGCATACATGAAAAGCAATTTGCGAACGTGCCGCTCGTGCGTTGGTGCGGGGAGAGGGAATCGAACCCTCACGTCCAAAGGACAGCGGGTTTTAAGCCCGCCCCGTCTACCAGTTCCGGCATCCCCGCATCCCGGCGTAAAACGCGGTGTATGCTTGAGGCATGCGAAGCTCAAACGGCTTCCTCAATAAATTATACTTACAAATTCGCCATCTTGGAGTCAATCAAGTTCCCCTTCTAAAACGCATGTGTTAAAAATATTTTTTAGAAAACAGACGATGAAAAATGCGAAAAGCCTCGTGCGGACTTGGTCGATTGTGAACCGGAAACCTCCCCTATCAGAACATTCTCTTATGCAGGTCGATAACCATTCCGTCGAGTATATCTTTTTCGCTGACAGTTATGTTATCGAAACCCACGAGTCTCATTATCGACTTTAGAACCCCAATCCCCCCAACAATGACATCGGCTCTCCCTGGGTCAAGACCTGGGACTTTTCTCCGTTTCGCCAGCGGCATGCGGGCAAGTTCGAGATAAGCCCTTTCCACATCTTCGATGCGCAGAGAAGAGCCGTGTATCAGGCTCGAATCATATTCGGCTATTCCCTGAACAATTGCGGAAACGGTGGTTACGGTGCCAGCGAGCCCAATTGCCCTGTCGCATTTTGAGGCGCAAAGATTTTTAACAACAGGCTCCAACTGGGAAACTATGAAAGTCTCCATTTTCGCAAGGTGGATGGGAGAGGGCGGATCCTCTGATAAAAATCTTTCCGACATCCGAACGCATCCAACGTCCACGCTTACAACTCTTATTTGCCTCTCGGGCTCGATCTCAATGCCCGCCGACTGCGCGGGCATATCAAATTCTTTTTCAGAACCTTCCATTTCCGAATCTTCCGGCGCGCCGCAGGAACCCTCATCCCCGTAACCATCCACTATGATTTCCGTGCTCCCTCCGCCTATGTCAAACACCAAAAAGCGCATCCTTCCACTCCCGCTGCCCTCCACGTCGGATACCGCCCCGAGAAAACTCAGCCGCGCCTCTTCCGGGCCGCTCAAGATCTCCGGGCGGAGACCGCATCTTTCCTCAACGCTTTCTAAAAATTCCTCCCGGTTCTGGCAGTCGCGAAGAGCGCTTGTTGCCGCCGCTCTCACGGCAACGGGTAAGTGCCCTTTCGTCATGCTCACGTATTCCTCTATTACGGATATTGTTCGCAAAACGGCCTGGGGTGCGAGCAGTCCGGTCGCGTCCACGCCCTCCCCGAGCCGCGTTATTCTCATCTCGCGTAGAACGGGAAATGTCTTTCTTCCGTCGCACTCCGCAACAAGAAGCCTCGTCGAATTTGTGCCGATGTCAATCGATGCAAGTATCGGGCGGTCTGGCACAGTCAATTCCTCCTAACTCCATTATCTTCGGAAGCAAGATTGCTCCCGCGATTCCCTTTGTTTTCCTATGAGATTCTGATAAAAACTCGCAGGAGAGCCTCTTCAACCCATCTTCAAGTGACGGCATCCCTGTCCTTCCCAAATCTTTTCTGTTATCTCTTCGCAGCGCCTCGAACCCGTTTGTGGCTAACATGTAGGCAAGATGAGCGTGAAGGCATTTGACCTTTCCCACTTTTCCCCAAGCGATGCCCCTTTCGCCAATTGTCAAAAGCCCCTTCTCGTCGAAACAAAGGGAGCATATCTCCCTGCTGAGTTGTGAAAACCTTTTTTCCTCTTCGAGAAAGGCTTGCCAGATCTCATCATGCGCACGAAGCATGCCTGATATTCTTTTGATTTCGCCAGAGCTTTCGAGCGACGCAGCGGTCCTGCAAGCCAGAGGGCAGGTCAACCACAACGGCGGGGCAATCCTCTTTCCTTTCATGCCGAGAGGAATCGTCAGGATCACGCCCGGCTTTGAATGGACGCACCTTGCAGCCACGAACACTACACCCTTCGGCGCCCGCCCCAGCTGCCGCGCGATGACGCGAACATCACCGGGTAATGGCTTCTCAAGAAGCGGAAACTCTTCCCTGATAGAAGCCGGCACGTCGTCAAAAGAAATCTTCATGGATTCTGTTTTTTCCCCAGTTAATCGCTCGATATCATAGCCCAAGATTAAAACGAAAAATGACCACATCGCAGCGGACCTATTTCAACCATATTAGGAGAGAAGAAACTCTCCAACGGTTTTCCTCAATGAGGAGAGAAGCCTTAACGATGGAAACCTCACCGGTCTCATAGATTATTTTTCCCTTTACGGTTGCCCTTTCACCTTCTAATTTGAAATCCGGAAACTCGTAATCAGAGATATGTTTCAACAGCAACCCGTTATCGTCCACGTTTTTGATAAACTCTCCGATCGTGATTTTTTCCTTAAGCGAAGAGACAAGAAGATTGTACGCGCTTTTAAATTCCTTTTTTCTTGTGTACTCAAGATGCTCCTGAACGGTAACCGAAGGGTTTTTCGGGTCCGGAGCGCGGAACTTACCTTTTAAGAAAAAGCTTTTAATATCGAGGGTGGGGGCACGCGCCGCCTGCTCTCTCGGGCGTGATACGCTTCTGAAAAAGAAAAAGGAAACGATAAACAAAACCGCAAGGGTAAGGATAACAGCGATATAGGAGAGGAGGAGACGGGTCGGGGCGCGGCTAAAATACTTCCTCAACCTAATCTTGAGAACTCCGCCCGAATTCTTGACGTTGCTTTCAGAACCGCTTTCATCAATCCCAGAAGGAGCCTTTGTCTTCTCTTCCCCCCCGCTCTTCCTTTCCCTGCTCTTCCTCAAAGAAGAAAGAATCGAGTTCATCGTCCACATCGGGACCCTTAGTTTTCCCTTCAGCATCCTTAAAACTTTCTATTGATTCTACCGGTGTCTCACCGTACTCAGGAGGCTCCTCGCGGATGCCCAGTCCAGCAGACGGCGGGACCACCTCGCCAGGCGACGGGGGCTTTTCGTCAAAGGACCATCCGAAGTCAGTTTCATCCGGCGGAATCGTTCTTGGGGTAATTTCACCATCCGTCGGACTCTTTCCCGCTTCATAACTCTCCGCGCCAGAATCTGCGGGAAGCGTTCGGTAAGGGGGCTCTTCCTCGAAGTAAAAACTTGTGGGCTCGCCGGTCTCGTCGGTCTTCTCTTCCTCCCACACAGGCGGCGCTTCAGCTTCATAGACCGACACCACATCTTCAGCGACTGGAGGCTCCTCAGATGGCGGGGCTATCGATGGGGGCACCTCCTCAAAAGCCGGCGGCTCGATCTCTTTGTGCGCTTCTGGCGGCTCAGCGACAGGCGGTTCTTCGCCTTCCCACACTGGAGGCGCTTCAGCCTCCCACACAGGCGGCGCTTCAGCTTCATAGACCGACACCACATCTTCAGCGACTGGAGGCTCCTCAGATGGCGGGGCTATCGATGGGGGCACCTCCTCAAAAGCCGGCGTAGCTTCGAGGACAGGCTCCTCTTTTGATTTTTTGCGGAAAAACCCTTTCTTCTCCTTGGGCGCGCTCTCTTTTAAGGCTTTCCCTCTTTTCTTCTTCAAAGGTATTCCGAACTCGGTAACCTCAACAGGGGTCTCAACCTCTTTGCCCGCAGGCGGCATCGCCGGCGCCTCGGGTACCTGGACCACCGCGGTTTCCTCCTCAGGGACGAAAACGAACTGTTCCTCGGCGATTCCCGGTTCGTCAACCTGTTCCTTTTTCTTTCGCCAGAACCCTCTCTTTTTCTCTGTGGGGGCTTGTTCCTGAACAGTCGGCTCTTCGAAAACTGGCGGGGCTTCCACCTCGGCATGAACAGCCGCTTGCGGAGCGATCACCCTGGGCACTTCCTCGAATCCGGGCTTCTCGACCGGTAAAGGTTGTTCGATCCGGTCAGGGGATGGGATTTCCTTTACCTTTGCTTCAATCTCGGGCACAGCGCCATATTCGCCTGGTGCCTCTTTCTTTCTTTTGAAGAACCCTTTCTTCTCCTTTGGCTCCTTTGGTGGCTTTTCACCCTTAACCTTTCGTGGTCTTTTCCTTTCTTTTTCAGCCACCTCAAGGGCAGGCGCGGCCGGAGCAGCCTCTTCCACCGCGTGCGACTCGACCTTTTCCATTTCTTTCGCGGCAGGCGTGATCGGCGTCGGAACCGGCGCCTCCGCCAAGCCTTCGGCTCCGGCCTCCTCAGAAACCAATTCAGAAAGATCAGCGGTGGGAGCAGCAGAGAAAACGACCTCGTCCGCGGGGAGGCGCGGCACGACTTCCCGCGCTTCAATCGCCCGTATCGCCTCTTCAGCGGAGGGTTGTTCCTCCACCTCAAATGCCTGGACGCTTTCAGAGGGCTCCGCGGGCTCGGGCTCGGGCTCCACGGGCAGCTCTTCTATTTCCTCCTCAGGCCGGGCAACCACCATTGCGGGTGCTTCAACGTATTCCGGAGGCTGGTACGCGGCGGGGGGCACCACGGGAGGAGCCTCGGGTGCTTCTTCCTCCTCCTTCCCCTTCCTGCCCCATCTTCTCGGAGCCTTCTCTTTGGCAGGTTTGGGCGCTTTTTCCCGCTTTGCGCGTGGGGCTTTCTTAGCACCAGCTCCCATCATCGCCCTGATGCGTTCAACTTCCTTTTTGAAACACTCCGGGCACCTTAAGACTTCCCCCGTTTCGGCAACACATTCCGGGCAGACACCTTTTCCGCATTCGAGACATCTGCCAACGATTCTTCGGTCAGGATGCCTTTCGCAGTTCAAGTTCACCACACCCCTGAAAAAACTTGCAATCATGCTTTTTACCCACAAAAATCTTGTTAGATTTGCCTCCTCAATGTCCGGTTTTTTGGGGCATCGGGGAAAACATCACTCTTTGTTATGCCTTAATTTTACCACTTGCAAATAAAACCAAACTTTGCGCTTTAGCCCGCGCTCATCAGCCCCCCATCAACGAGCCTCGGTTTCTTCATGCTCATAATCGCAGTTCATCATTTTCCTTATCGTCTCCCAGGCCTCTTTCATTGACTGTATGTTCTTCGCGCGGTAACTGTATTCGCCTTCCGCGCCTTCGGGCGTCACCACGTACAAAACCTCACCCGGTTTTACAAGCCTCTGCTTTCGCGCTTCCCTCTCAATATATTCGAGAGTGGAGGCTTCTCTTACGCGCGACTCAAGGTCCTTGGTGACATTCTCCTGGCGGGCAAGTTCAGCCCTCTTCTCTTTAAGCCGTGCGTTTGACTGAATGTTCCTCATTATGGAAACCGCCACCAGAGCGCTGCCAATCATGATTGCAAGGAAGAGAATCGTCACCTTCACGCGGGAAACGCCGCCCCCGTGAGAAGACCGCTTCGAACCACGTGTTTTAATTTTTCTTCTCCGGCTCAATCTAAAACCACCCTGCCTCTACAAACACGTGATTTGTTTTCTTGAAAGCTTATCAACAGAACCGCTTATTATGCCTCAATATGATCGGAAAAAGCAAAATTGTGTTTGGCCAATAACCAACTAATAAATTCCCGCAATCGATTTAACCTGTTTCAGTGCATATCCCTTCAGGCGAGCATCCAAATTCACGGGACAGTCCTGACGCTGACCGTGTTTGTGGTTCCCGCCTTCTCCTCGAGGAAACCGCCCGTCATTACCACGAGGTCCCCTGATTGCAAAAGCCCGAAATCCCTGCACTCCATAAGAACACGCGAAAGTGCCTCTTTAAGATTTTCCTCCAGTAATAAAACTATTCCTTCAACCCCCCAGAGCACCTTGGTCCTTCTTATAACCGACTCATCCGTGCTTATCGCTATTATCCTCGATGTTGGTCTGTACCGGGAAATGAGCCTGGGGGTGTATCCGCTTTTAGTTATGGTGATTATCGCATCCGCTTTCAGGTCCCAGGCTATCTTGCAGGCGGAGTACCCTATCGCGTCCGCAACACTTCGGTGAGGCATCTTTCCCCCCGCCTCAAGTAAGGTTTCATAGTCTATCGAACTCTCGGCTTTCCGTATGATTCTGTCCATCACTTCGACCGCGGCCAGTGGGTGCTTTCCTATCGCGGTTTCCGCTGAAAGCATCACGGCGTCAGAACCGTCCAATATGGCGTTCGCGACATCGCTCGCTTCCGCCCGCGTTGGGCGCGGGTTTTCTATCATTGACTCGAGCATTTGAGTCGCAGTCACCACAGGGACTGCCCTGAGAAGTGCTTTTCTGATTATTTTCTTCTGGGCAACAGGCACCTCCTCGACTTCGAGTTCAACGCCCAGATCACCCCGCGCGACCATGACGCCATCAGCGACGCCCATTATCTCGTCGATGTTTTCATATGCAGCGCGACTCTCAATCTTCGCCATGATAGGCGTTGAGGCGCCTTGCCTTTTGATCTCCTTCTTCAGTTCCGCTACGTCACTCGCGCTTCTCACGAAAGACTGGGCGATCCAGTCAACGCCCAAGCTTATCGCTTTTTCAAGATACCGGGCGTCTCTCTCGGTAAAAGCGGGGAGCGGCAAATCAATCCCGGGGACGTTTATGCCTTTCCCTTGTTTCAGCTTACCGCCCTGCTCAACGACGCATTTTATTGCTTCCTTCGACTTTTCGATGACTCTTAAGCGGATCAAACCCTCGTTGGCGAGGATTATGTCGCCTGAAGAGAGCGCGTCGGCAAGAACAGGTTCGCTAACCTGAATTGCGCTGGGGTTAGCCGGCTGCGGGGTGAAAACGATGTCAATTCGGCTCCCCGATTCAATTTCCCTCTCTCCGCCGGCAACGTGGGCAATCCTTATTCTCGGTCCCTGCAGGTCAAGGAGGGTCGCGATGCTTTTCTCGCAAATTCCTTCAGCGCTTTTGACCACGCTCGCGTAGCACTCAAGTTTCTCCAGAGAAGTATGAGAAGTGTTTATCCGGACAATATCCATTCCCGCGGCGGCAAGTCGAGCGATGTCTCTATCATCCTCGCAGGAGGGACCGATTGTGCATATTATTTTGGTCCTCGCCTCATTATCCATCTTGCCCACCGAGCCTCTATCAAGGACAGGAGCAGAAACGGCGTGTTCTCGTTCCGCTTATTGCGATACGGCTTGCCGATTGGGGGTTCGCGCTCCTTAATTCAACTCAAGCCCGCCTCTCCTTTCTGCCGCCGCGCTTACGTTTTCCCGCAGGGAAGGTTACAGACCGTATATCTTTCCCCCTGGAAATTTCGCCCCTTCCCCAAGATTTTCCTCAATGCGCAGAAGCTGGTTGTACTTCGCAACCCTTTCGCCCCTGGCGGGGGCGCCCGTCTTGATCTGACCAGCTTCAACGCCAACGGACAGGTCGCTTATGAAACTGTCGTCCGTCTCGCCCGAGCGATGGGAGATTACCGTCGTATACCCCGCACTGCGGGCAATGGCTATGGTGTCGAGCGTCTCCGTCAAAGTCCCTATCTGATTGAGTTTAATGAGTATTGAATTGGCGATTCCTTCCTCAATCCCCCGCCTCAATCTGTCTGGATTGGTGACGAAAAGGTCGTCGCCCACTATCTGAACGCGATCGGCGAGCCTCTCGGTCAGAATCTTCCATCCTTCCCAATCTTCCTCCGCCATCCCGTCCTCTATACTCACAATGGGAAACCGCCTGACCAGGTCCTCGTAGTAATCAACCATCTCCTCGGCTTGAAGGCTTTTGCCCTCACCTTTCAGTTCATACCGTCCATCGGAGAAGAACTCGCTTGCGGCGGGGTCTAAAGCGAGACAGATATCCTTGCCCAGCTGGAAACCGGCTGCCTCAATCGATTTTGAGAGCATCTCGAGCGCGCTTTCGCTCGTGGGGAGGTCAGGGGCGAAACCCCCTTCGTCGCCGACCCCTGTCGAGTAGCCGGCGCCGGAAAGAACGCTTTTCAGGGAGTGATAAGTTTCGGCGCACATCCTCAATGCCTCGGAAAAGCTCGCCGCTCCCACCGGCACTATCATGAACTCTTGCAAATCGAGGTTGTTGGCGGCATGCACGCCGCCGTTTATAACGTTCATCATGGGAACCGGCAGCATCTTTGCGCGGATACCACCGATATATTCATAAAGAGGCATCCCATGGTCAAAAGCGGCCGCCCTTGCGCACGCAAGCGAAACGCCCAGAATCGCGTTCGCTCCAAGATTTCCCTTGTTCGGGGTTCCGTCCAGACTGATGAGCGCCCTGTCTATCTCCTCCTGATCATCCGCATCTATTCCCACTATTTCCCGGGCAATTGTCTCGTTAACGTTTTTGACCGCCTGTAGGACTCCCTTCCCACCGTAGCGTTTACCATCCCCATCCCTAAGCTCGAGCGCCTCATGCGTTCCGGTTGAGGCACCCGAGGGCACTGCCGCTCTGCCGAACGAGCCACTCGCCAACAGGACATCGACCTCGATGGTGGGGTTTCCCCGTGAGTCAAGGATTTCCCTGGCGAATATGTCCGTAATTGTGCTCATAATCTATCCCCCCTCAGAACGGTCCTTTTTTGCGTCCTCCCATAATTCGTCGAGCTGGCGGAGCGTCATGCTTTTAAGGCTTCCGCCCTTTCTTCGAGCCTCCCTTTCCATGACATGAAGCCTTCTTGCGAACTCCTTGCAGCTTTTTCTGAGCGCCTTTTCCGGGTCCACCCCCAGATGCCTTGCCAGGTTTACCACGCTGAATAGCAGGTCGCCCATCTCCTTTTCCAAATTCTCATCGCCTTTGAGGTGTGAATCTGCGACTTCCCTTATTTCCTCCTCAATCTTTTCATAAACCCCCTCAGGGGAATCCCAGTCAAAACCGATACGCGCAGCTTCGCCCTGAATCTTGAAAGCCGCCATCAGGGCAGGCAACCCAACATGCGCGGCAACCCTTTCCGCTCCCTTTCTCTCCTTTTCCCCGCGCTTAATCTCATCCCAGTTGGAAGCAACTTCTTCAGCGGAATTGACTTTCACGTCACCGAAAATGTGAGGATGCCTCCTTTCGATTTTCTCGGTTATTCCCCTGATCACGTCAGCAAGGCTGAATCTTCCATTCTCCTCGGCGATCCTCGCCTGAAATACTATTTGCAGAAGGAGGTCGCCGAGTTCCTCGGCAAGATGTTCCCAATCGCCCTCTTCGATGGCGTGGACGGTTTCGTACGCTTCCTCCAAGAGGTGCTTTGATAGGCTCTGCGGGTTCTGTTTCAAATCCCAGGGGCAGCCGCCCGGCGACCTCAAGCGAGCCATCAACCCCGCGAATTTCTCCATTAGCTCGCCTATTGTCTTCTCCTTTTCCTCGGAAGTGCCTGAATCTTCAATCATGGCGTTATCAGACCTTTCGATAATATACCCGCGTTAGCCGCGCCGCCTTCAAAGCGAAGTGGCGGATGCGCGAATCCTCACGAAACTCTCATTCCTCGATAACCATGCCCAGCAGAGGGTCCCATCTCCCTATTTCCGCCGGGACATCAACTTTCGCGTTGGCATAAACCGTCTTCAACCAGTCGGAAAGTATCTCCTGTTTCTTTTGGTTCAGAAGGTCTCTTATGACCTTGTCTTTAACTTCCCCAAAGGGCGGGATTCGGGCTTCCCTCTTCTCTATTAACTTGATCACGTGATAGCCGTCAGAGGCTCTGATAGGACCTCTCACCTCTCCGGGCTGCATCAAGAAAGCGACTCTCTCGATCTGCGGGTCACATGTTCCCGAAACAACCCAGCCTATATCACCGCCAAGAGCTCTTGATCTTTCATCCCTCGAAAGCGAGGCGGCAACCGAAGAGAATTCCTCCCCGGCGTTAATCCTTTCCAGGGCAATTTTCCCCTCGCTTTCAGTGTTAAGAAGAATATGCGCGATATGCACCATGCCCGGACTTGAGTAAGCCTCCGCTCTCCTCAGGTAGAAGGATTCGGCTTCATCCTCATTAACCTCAACCTGCTCGGTCAATTTCTCGTTTATCTTCTCAAGACGGATTGTGTCAACAATCCTCGTTCTCAATTCCTTTCGCGAAGCCGCAAGCCCACTGCTCGTCTCCTTCAAGCCCGCATGTTTTTTCGTCTCCTCAAGGATTCGGCGCTCAATCTCCTCGTTTGTGATGACCACTCCGAGCTCTTCCGCCTTGATTGTAAGGATGGCGCGCTTTATCAATTCAGTAGCCACCTGACGCCTCGCCTCAGCAAGCAGCCTCTTTCCTTTCGCTCCCTGAAGCTCACTCGGATTTGATTTTTTCACCCGCTCGATCCTCGCGTTGAGCTCCTCGAGGAATTCCGACCTTTTGATGGAAAGGCCGTCCACCCTTATATAAACTCGGTCACACCCGCATGCCAGCATAAGGAAAGTAATCAAAGAAAGCGCCGCGAAAGAAAATAGCCTTTTCTTAAAACGGATGTGCGGTTTTTCTCTCCCGAAAGCGTCAGGCATTTACAATCCTCTGCGATATTTTTAACCCCCAATGTCTAAAGCGAGCGACAAAGATTATTGGACGTTAAAGCTTTTTCCCAACCGTACCTACTATGTCTTTCGCGTGCCGCTCGATTGCGCCGAGCAGAGAGGCAACCATTGCTCTTGTCTCCACGCCCTTACCCCGATCCTCAAGCTTGAGAAAAACACTACCACTTTTCCTGTCATGATACACTCTTTCCACTCTTAAGACCGGGTCTGACGCCACCTCCTCGGCAATTGTCTCCGCCATTTTTTCTGTACCGGAAAAAGGTCTTATTTCAAGCTCGCCCCTCACCATCATGACCGACTGAATCCCAGCCATCTCGGCTCTCAGGCGCAACTCTTCAATAAGCAGGAGGTGCTCGACCTCTAGTGGAATTTCGCCAAATCTGTCGAGCAACTCTTTTTCTATATCCGCCAACTCTTCCAGATCGCTTGATAGGGAAAGCCTCCGGTACAACTCAACCCTCACTTCCTCATCGGGAACGTAGTCCCCCGGCAGATAGGCTTCAAGCGGTATCTCCACCGAGGAGGAACGAGCGCCGCCCCTTCTTTCACCCTTAAGAACGTCAACTGCCTCCCTTAACAGGTCACAGTAAAGCTCGAAACCCACTGCCTCGACATGTCCGCTTTGCTCGTGCCCTAAAAGATTTCCCGCTCCTCTTATCCCCAGGTCCCGCATCGCAACGCTCATGCCGCTTCCGAGCGCAGTCATTTCCGCCACAGTGGCAAGTCTTTCCATCGCGGGACCCGTCAAAAGCGAACGCTTCGGATAGAAAAAATACGCGTAAGCGCGCCTTGAGCCCCTTCCGACCCTACCCCTAACCTGGTAGAGCTGAGCAAGTCCCATCCTATCGGCCCTGTCAACTATGAGCGTGTTAACGTTGGGAAGGTCAAGCCCGGACTCTATGATGGTGGTGCATAACAGTAGATTGTAACGCCCCTCAGAAAACTCCCACATCGTCAGCTCAAGATCGTCCTCATGCATCCTTCCGTGAGCGACGGCGATCGACACACCGCCAAGCGCCTCTTTGAGCATCTTTTCGACTCTGGATATCGTCTGAATCCTGTTATGCACGTAAAAAACCTGTCCGCCCCTGGAGACCTCGAACCTGACCGCTTTTTTCACAAGTTCGAGATCGAACTCGCCCACATAAGTTGCGACAGGGTGCCTGTCCTCAGGCGGAGTCTCTATTATGCTTATGTCCCTGACGCCAGAAAGGGACATTTGCAGGGTTCTGGGTATTGGGGTCGCCGAAAGAGTTAACGTGTCAACGCCCCGCATAAGAAACCTGAGTTTCTCCTTGTGTGAAACGCCGAACTTGTGCTCCTCGTCAATGATGAGAAGACCAAGGTCCTTGAATTTGACGTCATCCTGAAGAACCCGGTGTGTTCCTATCACCACATCCACTTCGCCCCTTTCTATCCCCTTTATGACTTTGTCCTGCTCCCTCTTAGAAAGGAACCTTGACAACATCTCGACCCTGACGGGAAACGAGGCGAGCCTTTCCCTGAACGTCTCCAGGTGCTGGCTTGCAAGCACGGTCGTTGGAACAAGAACCGCGACCTGTTTTGAGTCCATGACCGCTTTCATCGCGGCTCTCAGGGCAACCTCAGTTTTCCCGTAGCCGACATCTCCGCAGATAAGCCTATCCATGGGGCTCGGAGAGTGCATGTCCGCTTTCACCTCGCTGATGGCTTTCTTCTGGTCTTGCGTCTCCTCGTATTCGAACGATTCTTCAAGCTCCCTCTCCCAGGGAGTGTCGGGGGGGAACGCGTGTCCGGGCTTTGTTTTCCTTTCCATGTAAAGCCTCAGAAGTTCCCTTGCTATCTTTTCCGCGTGCCGCCTCGCTCTGCGCTTCGCCCGGAGCCACTCTTTTCCGCGCAGCCTGTTTATTCTGGGATTCTCCGCGCCCACATATCTTTGCACTCTGCCAAGCTGAAAGGTGGGGACATAGAGCTTATCCCCTTGAGCGTACTCGATAAGCAGATATTCCCTTGTCACGCCAAAAACTTTCTTGGACACAAGCCCCCTGTAAATCCCTATCCCTTCATCAACATGGACAACATATGAGTCTTTCTCGAGTTCCAGATGGCTTGATATCGGGACCCCGCTTGAAGCTTTACGGGTTCTTCTGCGGCGTTCCCTTCTTACGAGAAGGTCACCTGTGGTGTAGACTGAGACACCCATCTGAGGAATAGAAAAACCCTTCGAAAGAGCCCCTTTTTCTATGAGCAAACCCGCGCCGCCACCTCGCTCCTCCCAGATTTCTTTTGCCCGCTGTATCTGTCCTGAAGTGGAAAGAACAAGAAGGACCCTTTGTCCCTGTTGCATCTGCCTCCTCAATTCCCTGAACGCCAAATCAACGTTGCCGTGAAATTCCCTTACCTGCTCCCCGGGGAAAAAGACGTACGGGCGGCGCTCAAGGAAGGAAGGCTCGCTTTCGAGCGTTTTTATTTTTATCGGCTCCCCCCAGGACCTGAAAACGTTTTCATTTTCGGGTCTCTCGCCCTGGTCAACGACAATCTCCGCCACGCTCGCCTCAATTAGGTCCGGTTCCAAAGCGAAGACCATTCCTTTAAACTGGTTCGAATCCTCCGAGCTGTCCTGCTTTATTTCCCGCGCGGGAAATATTTCCACCCTGCCCAGCCGTCCCGATGAACGCTGAGTCACCACGTTGAAATCCCTGATCGACTCAACGGTGTCTCCCGCAAGTTCTATCCTTACTGGTCTTTCCTGGTTTGAAGCGAACACATCAAGGATGCCACCCCTGAGCGCGAACTGCCCCCACCCTTCAACCGTGAACTCCCTCCTATACCCACCGTCAGTCAGGTGTTTGATGGTCTTTTCGAGATCCACCTCCGAGCCAACCTCAAAAATCAGAGGCCAGGGCTCGGGCATCACCGCAGGGAGTCCGCTGAAAACTCCATCCGGCCCAGCCACAACGATGTGACCTGACTCAATCGCTTTGGCAGCCTTAAAGCGCTCGCCCACATCCTCATCGCAAGGGCTTAACAGCCCCTGCGCTGAAAACTCGCCGGGAAGATGAACCGCTGAGTCGGGCGAGAAGAAGCAAATGTCGGCCGCCACCTGCTCCGGCTTTCCCGGAACGGCAAGGAGAATTGGACCGCCGAGCACCTCATGAGCGCAAGCTATCAAAAGTGGCACCACCGCGCCCGTGCCGCAAAAAATCTGGTTTCCACCTGAAGCCAGGTGGTCTATAACGCGTTTGACAGACTCGTGCCCGAGCGCCTCTTTAAGTATCGAATCCGCGAATCGTTCCATCTTAAAAACCTTCAGCCAAACGCCGTACAGGCCTCGGTATAAAACACCCAGGCCTTACCCATATGTTAGCACCGATCCAGCAGCAATGTTTGAGATGTCCCAAACGAATTGAGTTTTTAAACTCGCGCCGGCGGGACCCGATAGTGAGTTTTAAGGCATGCCTTTTTTGTTCACGAACACAAAAGGGTTAACTGAAACGCCGAATTTCAAGCCGTGGTAGAGCAGTGAAGCCAGAGTGGCGGTATGACGAGCCCTAATGGACCTTGAAACCCCAGGTGGAGAGGGGAACAAGGCGCCATTAGATAATTTGGGGATTTTTCTCAAGCCTTTGATTTCGGCTCGAAAAGAGAAAACTTATGTGAAATCCATTCCTTTTGACCTCTGTTTTTTCATCAGTCAAGCCAGTGCGTGGGCTCAGGAAGAGCGCCTAATGAGTTTGATAGGAACGGCAAATATACTTTATGAAACATCTAAACGCTACCACGCGTTCGGACAAAAATGGAAGTACTTAGAAGAAAAATGCCTTTGGGGCTTGTCCGAGAATAGATAGTGTACCTCTTCGCGGATCAATACTTGATGTTTGCCCTATCCCTTTCCCAAGCCTCAGCGCCCAAAGCAAGTGCCCCTTTTATAAAATCATTAAAAGCGCTCTCGCCCATCTTTTTCGTTACGTTTATCCCCACAAGCCAGTCCGCGACTCTCGCTGAAATCTCGGCGGCGTACTTGCGCTCTTCCTCTTCAGTTAAAGCTGGCATTGAGCCCGCGCCGATTTCGGCCTCATTTCCGAAAAGACGTTCGCCTAAAGAGGACTCCCATACGCAGGAATGGACAAGGGCGTTTGCGACATCCATCTGGTTTATCCCGTTGTCGCCTCCCAGAGAGGACCCGATTGAGATTATCCCGCTTAAGACCTGGGCGAAATTGCGCGCCATATGCACTATCTTCCCCTCTTCTATCCCGGGATAAGCCTCTTTGAAGCCCTCCACGACAAGGGTTTCGAGTTCGTCAATGGAAATCCCAGAGCCGCTCTCCATTTCTCATCCTCCCCTATAATCCGCTTCGCCCCTACCTCAGAGGAAATGCGCGAAATCAATGACCCGCATCAAGTCTTTCCATCAAGCGAATTCTCGAGGAAATATTCATCCGCCTGTTTCGCGGCGCCCTTGCACTCTTCGAGTTTCTCAACCGCTTTCCCAACAAGGTCAACTATTTCTTTTGCGGCCGCGTCAAGCTCCTCCCGGGAAGCGCGGGCTGCGATTTTCCCGAGCAGCCCCTCGTATGTTTTAAACAAAGTCCACAGGTCATCGCTGATGTACTCGGAATATATGTCAGCCGCGGAAATCCTTAATCTCGCGTACTCCTTCACCGTCTCGTCAATGTTATACCCGAGGATTTTTTTCAGCTCCGCCTGGAGCTTTTTCATTTTCGGTTCAAGCGCTTCAAGCTCCGCAAGCCTTGCGCGCACGAGTTCCCCGGCTTTAGCGATGGATTGCTGGTTAACTCCGGAACTGAAAACGGAGGCCCACTCATCGGGAAAGCGCGTAAGAACCTCAAGCCTTGCTTCGACCTCTTCTTGGATTTTATCCGCGTTTTCGAGCGCTTGGTTGACTTCGCGGCGCTGTATCCCGCACCCGCTGAGGGAAAGAGTGATTATCAGAGCCGCGGTTATCAACGTTGCGCTTCTCATGACCAATCTCTTCGCGTCCTTCCCCATCGCTCCTTCCCGCATCAGGTACCCTCTGTCTTGAAAACAATCAGGCCCGCGCCGGACCAACGCTTTTCGCCGCCTCCTCAACCAACCCTATGACCAGGTCCGAAGCAATTGAAAGCGATACCCTGATAATTTCCCACTCGGCGGGCTCAAACTCGCCGAGCACATAGTCAACCGGATCCACGCCCTCAAGGGGGCGCCCCACTCCCACGCGCACTCTTTGAAACTCGCTTGTCCCCAGCGCTTCAACGATTGATTGAATTCCGCGATGGCCGGCGGTGCCGCCGCCTCTCTTAATCCTTACCTCACCCAGAGGGATGTCTATGTCGTCGTGAACCACTATCAGACGATCCGAGGAAAGCCGAAGAGACTTTAGCGTTTTTGCGGTCGGGACGCCGCTGTTGTTCATGTATGAAAGCGGGCGCAAAATGGCAAATTTGAGCTCCTTCTCTCTGACAAACGCAAGCGACATTTGACCGCTTGTCGCGCGCTCGAGCAGCTCGGACCGCTCCTCAAGCACATCTCCCACCATGAAACCCGCGTTGTGCCTGCTTCTTGAGTACTTCTCGCCCGGATTTCCCAGACACGCGACGAGCGCTACGACATCTCTCTTCTTAATGAATCTGGTACCGAAGGGGTGCTTTCTTATAAGCCGCATTGATCAGAACTCTAAGTCTCTTTCTCGCCCTTAGACTGAGTCCCTTGTCTGGGCGCTTCCGACGCCGCCTCGACCTCTTCCTCCGGAGCAACAGCAACCGCGACCCGTGGGGCAAGGATCGTTAGCACGACATCGTCGGGATCGGTCAGCACCTTCACACCGGGCGGAACTATCAAATCACGCACGGATAGATGCTCACCTACCGCAAGTTTCTCGATATCCGCGATCAGGTGGTCCGGGATGTCGCTCGGCAGGCACTCCACCTCAACCTCCCAGAGAATATGCTGCAGAGTGCCTCCGGCTCTGATGCCTCTGGATTGCTCATCCCCGGAAATCATGATCGGAACTTTTGTGGTTACCTCCTCGAACCTCTCAACCTTCATGAAATCGACATGAAGAACCTTGTCTTTGAAGGGATGCCGCTGCACTTCCTTTATCATTGCGAGGTGAGTCTCCGATTTTTCCCCCTTAAGTACCTCGAGCTCCACGAGAACGTTTGTTCCCCCGTATTGGCGGATAACATCGCTCAAATCCTCGAGTTTCACCGTGAGGGAACAAGGCTCGATCCCCGAACCGTACAGCACACCGGGAATCATGCCCGAATTTCTCAATTTCCTCGAGACCCCTTTACCGGTATCGTACCTTCTCTCGGCTTGTAATCTGATTTCCACTTAAAATCACACTCCATATCAAGCTTGATTGTCGCCGCCGAACAGGTCGCTCACGGACTCTTCCTTGAAAACCGCAAGAATCGTGCTCGCGACCAGCGGCGCGATGGACAACACCGAAATTTTATCAATCTTCTTCTCTGGCGGAACAGAAAGCGTGTTCGTAACCACGAGCTCTTTAATTTTTGAATCTCTTATCCTCTCCACGGCCGGCCCCGAGAGAATTGGGTGCGTCGCGCACGCGTATATCTCCCGCGCGCCCTCTCTTTCGAGAGCGTCCGCCGCGTTCACCATTGTGCTCGCCGTGTCCACCATGTCGTCAATAAGGACCGCGTTTTTTCCTTCAACCTCACCGATCACGTGGAGCACCTCGGCAACGTTCTTCTCCGGACGGCGTTTGTGAAGAATCGCCATCGGCGCGCACAGCCTGTCAGCGAATTTTTTGGCCACCTTGACCCTCCCGGCATCCGGGGAGACGACCACCACATCCCTCAGATTCTTCTGGGCTATATAACTGGCCAGAAGCGGCAGCGCGGTGATATGGTCCACCGGGAAGTCGAAGAATCCCTGGATCTGCCCGGCGTGCAGGTCAACAGAGAGAACCCTGTCCGCCCCCGCGACGGAAATGATATCCGCAAGAAGCCTTGCGCTGATGGGTTCTCTGGCAAGGGTCTTTTTGTCCTGCCTCGAATAGCCGTAGTAGGGAACTACCGCGGTTATCCTCTTGGCTGACGCCCTTTTTAGAGCGTCAATTAAAAGGAGCAGCTCCATGATGTAATCATTTACCGGCTCGGCACAGGTTTGAATCACGAACGCGTCAACGCCTCGAACGCTCTCTAAAAACCTCACGTAGATCTCCCCGTTTGAAAAACGAGCGATCTCGACGTTTCCGAGCTTCTCCCCCACGCCCGTGGCGATCTCAACTCCAAGATCAGGGTGCGAAGTTCCGCTGAAAATCATGAGTTTCTTGCGAATGATTTCCCTCAAATGGCACACCTCCTCTTAGGAGAGCCTACTTCTTATCTTTCCTCTCATCCCTTTTCTTTTTCCTTTTCTCCCTCCAGCCTTCCACATTTCTCTGCTTTGATCTCTCAATACCGAGACTCCCGTCAGGGACGTCCTCGTAGATAGCCGACCCAGCGCCGGTCGCGGCGTCATCCCCGATTCTGACCGGAGCGATCAACATCGTATCGCTACCTATGAAAGCCCTGTCACCTATAACCGTGCGGTATTTCCTCTCGCCGTCGTAATTGCAAGTGATCGTGCCCGCGCCAATATTCACGCCCTCACCGATCTGTGTATCCCCCATGTAGCTCAAATGCGGCACTTTGCTTCCATCTCCCACCTGCGTATTCTTCATCTCCACGAATCCGCCGACCTTGACCGACCTCCCAAGGCGGCATCCGCTTCGCAAGCGGGAGTAAGGACCGATATTGCATTCATCCCCGACCACGCTTTCCTCGAGCCAGGAAAACTCAATCCTGCAGTTATCCCCGATAGCGCAGTTTCTTATTGTCGTGAAAGGTCCTATTCGACAGCCGCTTCCTATCTTCGTTTTCCCCTCAAGGAAAACAAAAGGTTCAATCCTCGTGTCAGGACCAATCTCAACGTCCCGATCGATAAACGCAGAATCAGGCTCAACAATCGTGACGCCGGCTTCCATCAGTTGATCATTTATCCTTCCGCGCATAACGCGAGCGACATCGGCTAACTGCATCCTGTTGTTTACCCCCATAACCTCTTCCGCATCGACTCTCAGCGCAAACAATTTAGCCCCTCTTTCTGTGAGCTTTTGTATTACATCCGTCAGATAATACTCCGATTGAGCGTTGTCGGGAGAAATTTCCCCAAGCAGCCCCTCAAGGGTGTTCCTCTCGAAAACGTACATAGATGCGTTTATCTCAGTTACCCTTCTCTCCTCATCGGTCGCGTCGGACTCCTCAACGATTTTCAAAACATTGCCCTGACCGTCTCTTAAAACCCTCCCGTAACCCTCGGGATTTTCCACGACTGCGGTGATGAGCGAGGCGGAGAACCCACCCTTCCTCCTCAAGGTTATCAGTTCCAAAAGTGTTTCCGGGCGGATGAGAGGGCTATCTCCGGGAAGCACAAGCACTTCGGAAAAACGCACCTCGATGGTCTTCAACGCGAGCCCAACCGCGTGCCCGGTACCCAGAGGCTCTTTTTGTATGACAAAGCGCACCTCATCGCCGAACTCCCCTGCGATCTCCTCATGCTCTCGGCTTGCGACAACGCATATATCGCCGGGAGCAATTGACCGCGTAGCGTCTATTACATGCGCCAAAAGCGTGCGACCGCAGAGCTTATGCATCACCTTGGGCAAAGTGGATTTCATCCTTTTGCCTTTTCCCGCGGCAAGTATAATAACCGAGATGGTGTCGTTTCGAGCTTCCACCATGCCTCCGTTCAAAAGAAAACAATCTTGAAATTCTTGAGCCTCCCTCTAACAAGATTTCATCCCGGATTTTCTACAAATTCCCGGGGATTTTAAAGCCGATTCAGGTGGCTGGGGTGGCAGGATTCGAACCTGCGGTCGCGGCTCCAAAGGCCGCTGCCTTACCACTTGGCCACACCCCATTTGCGGCAAACTCCTTTATATAGTAACCTCAGCGCCCTTGTCAGAAAAGCTTGTCACTAGAGTTATCGGCGCAAATTCCTCAAGAACTCGAGCGATGTTTATAGCGCTCTCGAGGGACTCTGCAAGGGCGAAGACGGTCGGTCCGCTGCCCGTCATGAGTACGCCCGCGGCTCCCGCCTCCCTTGCAAGGTCCTTGTATTTGATGACTTTGTCCGGTTCAAATGCCGCCGCTTCCAGGCTGTTGTGGAGATTCGCGCATATCACTTCCAGTTCTTGCGATTTAATCCCTTCCATAAGGCGATCGAGGCGCTCGCTCACGCCCTCAGGGTCGGGAAGGACACCGGGGTCCAGGGAATCAAAGCGCCTGTAAACCTGGGCGGTGTGCGATTCAACCCCTGTTGTCGCCAGGACCACGTGATACGGCGGAAGCGGCTCGAGCGCCTCAACCTTTTCCCCTCTGCCGCTAACCATCGCGGTTCCCCCGCGCACGCAGAACGGCACGTCAGAGCCGACCAGGCTCGCCATGCTCAAAAGTGCGTCAGTCTCAAGTTCGAGTTCGTATATGTAAGAAAGCGCGACCAGTGTCGCTGCGGCGTCCGCGCTGCCGCCGGCAAGACCCGCGCCCACGGGTATTCTCTTGTTTATGAAAATCTCGATTCCTCCGCCGGAGAGCTCCCCGGTCTGCTCATCGAATACCTCAACGGCGCGCCAAACTATGTTTTCCCTGTCCACAGGCAGCCCGCGGTCGCTGCAGCGAATCCGAATCTTGCCGCCGGAGCCGTCCGTTCGCCTCAAATACAACTCGTCGGCAAGCTCGAGTGCCTGCATAACGGACCTCATCTGGTGGTAACCGTCCGCCCTTAAGGGTCCGACATCCAAAAAAAGGTTCAGTTTTGATCTCGCTATTACCTTAGCCCCTAACATAAAACCTAAAACATCCGACTAAACGATTCCGACAAAGGTCTTTCAATCGGCTCATTCAAACCGAAACACTGCGTGTTCGCCACTTTATGCATCGACGCCACGTATTTAATTATTTCACCTAAGAAGCCTCAGTTAAAGACCGCACTGTCTCCGTTTTAAACTACTCAATAATCCGAAATCCGCCAGCACTTACGCTTTCATCCTTGCGCGGTTTATGCGGTTTGCACTTGCGAAGACAGATCCGCGTTGACAAAATACCCCTGATCCGTTTGGTATAATAGCGTGAATAACGCCTGGAGGTAAGAGAATCACGGCTTCGTCCGAGAACCTGAGCAAGTTTAGTAAGTATAGGAATTTGCAGGAAAGCGCCAAAGCATCTCGATCCCGCTAAGCACCTTAATTACCGCCCAGAAAAAACCCTGCGCGGAACATCCGGGACCTGCCGCGAGGAAAAGCGCTGAAAGAGGACTTGATAACCAATGGCATTAAATCCCGGCGCAAAGCATCCGGGACGTGCCGCGAGGAAAAGTGAAGAGCATTACTGATTTATCGGAATTAAAAGGTCTTACAGAGGAAGAAGCGCAAAGAAGGCTCCGGGCTGAAGGTTACAACGTCCTGCCCAAAGCCGCGAAGCGTGGTTTTTTGCCTTCGTTAAGTTCAATCCTCAAAGAGCCCATGATTCTCCTTCTCGTCGCCCTCGGGATTCTCTACTTCGCCATCGGGGACCACGGTGAGGCCGTAATTCTTTTGAGTTTCGTATTGCTGATATCGGGAATCACCGTCTATCAGGAAAGGAAGACTGAAAACGCGCTCGAGAAGCTCAGGGACCTCTCAAGCCCGCGCGCGATGGTTCTCCGAGATGGTGAGCTTAAGAGAACCCCCGGGCGCGAGGTCGCAAGGGGAGACATTTTGCTCATTTCAGAGGGAGACAGAATCCCGGCTGATGGAATTTTGCTCTCGGCGGAGGGTTTGCGTGTTGACGAATCGGCGCTTACCGGAGAATCGGTCCCTGTGACGAAAATAGCTTCAAGCGGGGAAACTCAAGTGGTACCCCCGGGAGGAGACGGCACTCCATACGTATTCACCGGTACGATCGTGGTGGGCGGTAAGGGCATCGCAGAGGCAATAAGAACGGGAGCGGATACTGAGCTCGGAAAGATCGGGGGCACTCTTGTCGAGATCGAGATTGAGGATACCCCGCTCGAAAAAGAGATGCGTAAGATTGTCAGGGTGGTCGCCCTATTCGCGGTCGCCCTGTGCATTGTCTCTTTCTTAATTTACGGACTCACCAGGCATGAGTGGCCGAAAGGCATCCTCGTCAGTCTAACCCTGGCGATGGCGCTGATTCCAGAGGAGTTCCCTGTGGTTTTGACCGTCTTTCTCGCCTCCGGAGCTTGGCGGATATCAAAAAGCAATGTCCTGACCAGAAGGATTCCCGCGGTCGAGACGCTCGGAGCCGCGACCGTGCTTTGCGTCGATAAAACGGGAACGCTCACGCACAACCGTCTTGCGGTCGGAAAGCTGGTTGTCGGGGAAAGCGCTTATGATATCGGAGAGCACCTCAAAGCGCCCCTGCCAGAGGAATTCCACGAGATAGTAGAGTACAGCATCCTCGCAAGCCAGAAGGACCCTTTTGACCCGGTAGAAAGGGCGATAAAAAGACTCGGAGACCGCAAACTTTTCGCCACCGAGCACCTGCACTACGAATGGCAACTCTTAAAAGAATACCCTATTACCGGTGACCTCTTTGCGCTCTCGCACGTTTACAGATCCCCCGAAGGCTCGAAATACATCATCGCCGCAAAGGGCTCGCCGGAGGCTATATCAAGCCTCTGTCACCTCCCGGATGAAGAATACCGAAAGGTGATGGAAAAAGCGGCAGAGATGGCAAAAGAGGGCCTTCGCGTGATAGGAGTCGCGAAATCCCAATTCGCCGAAAGCGACCTGCCGCTCGACCAGCATGAATTCGCGTTCGAGTTTTTGGGAATTCTTGGTCTAGTGGACCCGGTCAGAGCTGACGCTAAAGAAGCCTTGAGGGAATGTCATGAAGCGGGAATCAGGGTCGTGATGGTCACGGGTGACCACCCGGACACCGCACGTCATGTCGCAAAAGAAGTTGGTTTTAAGCATTGGGAGAGGATTGTCACCGGCAGCGAGCTCGAATCACTGTGCGAACATGAGCTTGAAAAATGCGTGAAGGAAATCGACGTATACGCAAGAGTTAGCCCAAGGCACAAAATTCTGATCGTTGAAGCCCTGAAAAAGACGGGTGAGGTGGTGGCGATGACCGGCGATGGGGTAAACGACGCACCCGCTTTGAAATCGGCGCATATCGGGATCGCGATGGGGGAAAGAGGTACCGACGTTGCCCGCGAAGCCGCGGACTTGGTGCTGGTTGATGATAATTTCGTCTCGATAGAGAGGGCGGTAAAGCTCGGGAGGAGAATCTTTGACAACCTGAAGAAGGCTATGTCCTACATCGTGGCGATACACGTTCCGATCGCAGGCCTGACCCTCATCCCGGTTATCTTCAAAAAACCGCTAATCCTCATGCCAGTCCACATTGCCTTTCTCGAGCTTGTAATAGACCCCGCCTGCTCGATCGCATTCGAGGCCGAGAGGGAGGAAGCCGACATAATGAAGCGACCTCCGCGCAAACAAGGGGAACCCATATTCAACCGCGATACCCTTCTCTTGAGCGTTTTGCAGGGGCTTTGGGTACTAGGCATGGTCATGTTCGTTTACCTTGTGGGCTCCGCTAAAGGTGGCGTTTCCTCAAACCGCGTGATGCTCGAATCCAGGACGCTTGCTTTCACGACCCTATGCATAGCAAACCTCGCCCTCATTCTTGCCAACAGATCATGGACAAAATCGATATCGCAGACCATCTGCGAGCGAAACAGGGCGCTCTGGGCGGTGGTAGCGGGTACCGTTTTCTTCCTCGCTATGGTCCTTTACGTGCCAGGCATTCAAAAAATCTTCAAGTTCACAACTCTTCATGCGGAAGACATCGGACTCTGCGCTGCGGCAGGAATTGCCGGGGTTGTCTGGTTTGAGTTGTTGAAGGCTATCAGGCGCCGGCGCGCGCGTGTCTTTTGAAGAATTCCCAAATGACGCAGCTCGCGTCAATCTCCCTGCTTGTTCTACCCACTATCCGCTCGCTTAAGTACTGCCATCCGCCCGGCCAGGTATGACCGCCGCCCTCGATCACGTAAACGACCACCTCGGAACCCTCTCTGCCGCCCAGATATGTTTCCATTCTCACCCGGGTTCCATCGTCTGGATCCGCGTCAAGCAAACGCTTTTTCACAGGGGATGACGCGCAACAATTGTGCTTAACCCAGAAATCTACCGTATCCCTAACTGAAAGGACCCTTCCGCGCCTTCTGAAAGGCGACCTTATCTCGCCGCCGTTATAGGGAATAAAGGGGTCTTGTGTCTGCGGCATTAAGAGGATGCTCACCGGCAGGGAAGGCTTTGCGCTCCTGGATATATGCTCACCCATGGTGGCGCTGACCGAGGCGATCGCGGCTATTTTTTCAGGGATTTCCAGGGCGAGCCTGAATGAAAACAGCCCACCGTTAGACATGCCGGTCGCGTAAATTCTCTTTTTGTCTATGGGTAAATCCCTGGCGAGCCTTCTTGTAAGGTCTTTCACAAAGCCAACATCATCTGCCGGACCGGCAGGGTGCTCTGGTCTTCCGTCATTCCATGACCCTGAAAGCCCGTTCGGATAGACCACGACGAAACCCTCGCGGTCGGCGACCCTGTTGAAACCCGTTAGCTTCATCATGCCTTCTCCTGCGCCACCTCCACCATGAAAAGCAAGCACTACCGGCAGCCTGGCATGCCTGTCGTAGGCTGGCGGCAGGTGCACGAGATAAGTGCGAGAAATTCCGCCTGATACGAGTCTACCTTGGAGGTCTCGCTTTGAACACTCTTCAACACGGGAAAACCGGACACTGCTTTTCTTCGCGCATCCCGCGAAGAAGCACGTAACGCTTATCGCGGTAACCGCCCCGATCAAAATTTGAAAAGCTTTCTTGCGCAGCTTGTTTGACCTCATAAGAGAACAAAATATCAGGAAAAGGAGTTCAGTAGCCTGACACACGTATCAGGCGCGGCCGCGGCGAAAAACACACGGACGCTTTCCTTTAGAAATATCGCATTGACATGAATCGTCTTTGCCTGCGAGTTCGCCTCTGGATTGACATTCTTCACCGCATCAATCCGCATGGAGGCAAACTCCTTACCTTTGCCGGTTCTTTACCGGCTCGCATCTAATAGGTCCAGCGAAAAATCACAGCGAAAAGAACTACGCTTTTTATGCGCTCTTTCAAAAGCGTTTTCGCATAAATGGCAGCCAAACCCTATTTACCGTGTCTTTTCAGCACTTCTTCGGCGCATATCTTTCCAGAAAGTGCCGCGCTGTTGAGCGCGAGACCCCTTCCCCTGTACGTATCACCGGCGAAGAAAAGGCCCTCAACGGCGGGAGCGACCACGTCCGGCTTGAAAGCGCCAACCTGTCCTGGTTTGCGAGCCAGACCATCGCACCCGATGCACTTGTAGGGGAACTTCCACTCCACCTTCTCGTCTATCCCCGGAAACATCTCCTGCATGTCCTTCCACATCAGATTCAAAAGTCTCTCAAGCTCAAACTTGTCAAAGATTTGGTCAACCTCCACCACGCAGTCAGTTTGCATAAGCGATTTCCCGGGCGGGGCGACTTCCGGGTCAAAAGCGGATGGAACGAAAGCCTGGAACGGAAGACCGGTATTATCAAGGCAAAGCGAGGAAAGGAAATTGGGCTTGTCATAGACCGGCTCTTTTAAGGCTATGGTGTAACCGATCAAACCCGTGGTCTCGAATTTCAAATCTTCATACCGCTTGATCCACCACTCTGGCAGAAGCGAGGTAAGCGGATTAAGATCAAGCACGTCCTCGAGATTCCAGAGCGGGATTGCAATAACCACAACCGGCGCCTCCAGAACCGTCTTTTCGGGCATGTAGAACCATGAAGGATACGGGGAGAGGCTTTTGCGCTCAATCGCAACTCCCTTGAGTTTGCCACCCTCAAAAAGGACCGACTCGACAGCGGTCCCGAGAATCAGTTCACCGCCCGCTTCAAGGAAAGCCTCTTTTAGCGGATCGATTATTCCCATCATTCCGCCTTTGGGATAAGCGGCGGTGAGGAAATTGCGCTTCTTTCTTAAGTTGTCCCGCGCTATGTACAGAATCTCGCCCGCCGACATCTCTGCGGTGTCAGGGACGGTCGTCATGATCATTCCGTTTGTGCTGAAAAGCTCGCGCGCCACCTCGGAACGGACATTTTCCCTCAGCCAGTCCTCCCAGCATTTGAGGTCGTTTGATTGTATTTCCTCATCCGTCATCGCCGCGACGGACTTCATCACGTTTTTTATCTCCTCAATTTCTTCGGGGGCAAGCGTTATAAGCTCTTGAAGCGTGTACCACTTTCCCTCCCTGAAAATCTCCACCGTCTCCGAGAACTTAGACCACTCGATCTCTTTTCCGACTGATCTTGCAACCTCGGCGCTCGATGAGGCGTCGCCGAGCTCCGCCATGTGCAGGCCGATGTCAACGCGCCATCCTCCCTCAATATCAAAACTTTGCATCCTCCCGCCTGCCTGAGGCTCTTTCTCCACGCACGCAGTGCTCAACCCCGACCTTGCGATAATTGCGGCGGTGCTCAAACCGGCGATGCCAGCTCCCACAACGATTACGTCGTACTTCTCTTTCAATTCACACCTCCTGCGTCAAAAAGCCTCTTAAAATTCTGTGAAATCTTCATTCAAACGCTTGCTCATCCCGTGCCGTTTTTGCTCTTTCTATCCCGATGATTCGCGGTTCAGCGGTTCACGGGCGACCAAGGACCGACACTCGACCGTAACTCATCCGGTTATCATTATTATCACTAAAAGTGAAAATTAACCACGCCGCCTTCCCCGAACGGCGAAATAAGGTCACCATGTTCGTCGAAATCAACTCTTGTTGGTTTCTCCTCGACAAAAACGCCGGGCTTTCTTTGCAGTTCATCCGTGAGCGCCGTGGATACGAAAAACTCCGATAGCGACCTGGTGTTTTTGATCATCACAAGCCTAAAAGGCTCGCTTCCGGATACGCCTGACCGCTCAATCGCAAGTTTTATGGCCTCTTCGTCACTGGCGGCAACAGCGGGTATTTTTGCCCGCTCCCGCGCGCCGGAGGCGGCCACGTTTCTCATCGTCGCCTCAAAATCGATCCGGTCGTACAATCTTTTCGTTATCACATCCGCAAGCCCCACTCCGGTGGCGTTCCCCGCAGACGCCGGCGTAAGCGATAAAACCGCGAGACTTTTCGCGCGGAAATTCTCGCTTGCCCCTTCTTTCCCCCTTCCGATAACGAGCGGGTCCATGCCTGTGCCGGAAATGTCTTTCCCCATCTCCTCCACAATCAGCACGTCTGCCTCATCAATTGGAAGCGAGGGATACATCGAGATGGCGCGAGCGAGCAGGATTTTCTCTTTTCGGTCAATTTCTTCCGGCGGGATAACCTCAACCAAAGAGATTTTTTTCAACCCATCCTCAACGATCGCGACTCCAGCAAGCACATTCACCCTTTCGAGCGCGAAAACGCCCGCTCCCTCGATGACGTTGACTCCGAAGCCCGGCTCGTGAATGCTTCTGGCGCCGGCTGGTCCTCCCAGACCAACCGAAAGCATCTTCAAAATCCCGCTTTGCACCGGACCCACAAAGCCAGTGTGAGGGGCGACCCTATTTACCGGGATTATTCCATCTACCTTAAGCGCGGCTTCGCAGGTGAAGACATCCACCCCAGAATCGAGCGTTCCCAGTTTAACGGGCCGTCCCGGGTCAACAAAATCCACCCCGAGTGAGCTTTCGCTAAAGCCCAGTGAGGATAGAATGGAAAATTGCCCCTTTGGTCTTGCAGAACCGTGAGAGCCCATCGCGGGAATCACCACCGGCTTGATCCCGCGCTGCTCAAGATACGAGATCAGGCACTTCACTACGTGGCAAAGAGCGTCAATTCGCCTGCTTCCAAGCGCGATCCCAACTTTCGCCCCGCTCGGAACCGCGCTGAAAGCCTTGGCTTTCTCAAGGCTTGCCTTAAGTGAGCGCCCGGGATCCTCAAGCGGGGCGCTGTGCAGCTTTTGTCTTACCCTGAAAACCTCAAGTGCCATCACGTGCCAGGCGCCGTGGACCTTTCTCTTTACCCCTCTGATCTGTTTGCGCGTTTTCTTCTTACTGCCTCTTCCAACGCTATCGCTGGTTGCTATTTTTGTCCCTTCAGTTGCGCTTTTAGCTCATGAAATCTGGAAGAGAAGATGGGCGCGCTCATCTTTTTGCGCCATGTCCCGCCCAGGCTGCAGCGTTTTTGTGCTTTAAGTCGCTTTTGCTAAATCAAAAATTTCAAGCTCATTATCCCATATGAACTCTCCATCTAAACCACTAAAGTGGACTTATCCGAACCATTAAGTACGGAAACAAAGGAATCGAGAGGTTTTCGGCTGTAATTTAAGGCGGGCGGACATATTATATAAAACACCTTTCCTCTTCTTGAAGCGGCTCAGGGTTGAATAAAATATCAAAGCGAAAGTGAACGGGACAAGAAAAAATGAAACAGGACTCGATAATCCGGAATGGCTGGCCAGAAAAAGCGGAGGAAATCATCTACAATCCGCGCAGGCACTCGGCGCGGAAAACCCGCTCATATCTTTTCAATCAGGTGATACCGTATATAGGGAACAAGCGAAAACTGCTCCCCCTCATATACGACGCCATTCGCGCGACCGACGCCTGCGGCGGTACATTTTTTGACGTGTTCAGCGGCAGCGGAGTCGTATCCAGGCTTGCCAAGACGCTCGGATTCCGGGTCATATCAAACGACTGGGAGCCGTATTCATTTCACATAAATACCGCTTTTATCCGCTGCAACCGACAACCGAACTTCCAAGCTCTTGGAATCGACCACGATGAGGTTTTCAAGACCTTAAATAACGCGGAGCCTTTAGAAGGTTACATAACCGCGCATTATTGCCCGTCTGACGACAGCAAGCCGGACCCGAGAAACGAACGGATGTTCTTCACCAGGGAAAACGGCATGCGGATAGACGCCATGCGGGAAATGATTGAGGACTGGTGGCGCAAATCCCTTATTTCAAACCTTGAAAAATCATATATCCTCGGACCGCTCATATACTCCGTATCTTACGTGAGCAACACCTCGGGTGTTTTCAAGGCTTACCATCAGGGGTGGGGAGGCTCGACCAGGACCGCGCTTTATCGGATATTAAGTAGGGTGGACGTAAGACCTCCCGTACTCTACGACAACGGGCATGAAAATATCGTCTTATGCGAGAACGCTCTCGAGATCCTTCCCGAAATCGAGGCTGAAATAACCTACATTGACCCTCCCTACAATCAGCACCAGTATGGCTCGAATTATCATCTGTTAAACACGGTGGCCCTCTGGGACAAGCCGCCGTTAAACAGGAAAGTGATTGTAGGGGGGAAAACTGTTAACAAGTCCGCTATCAGGCTTGACTGGAGGAACGAAAGGAAATCGCTTTTCTGCTACCGAGAAACCGCCCTCGATGAGATGGAAAAAGTCCTGGAATTGACTCGGTCCAGATGGGTACTTGTAAGTTACAGCACCGACGGGATAATACCCGCAGACAAACTCCTTGAACTTGCCTCAGCTTATGGACTCATAGAGGTAAAAGCCGAATCCTACAAGCGCTACAGGGTTAGCTCTCAGCGTTACTCTCCACGACCAAGAACCGTGGAATACGTGGTAATCCTACGCCGAAGTGGCATCCCCTCAAGCGCACGGGAGGGAATCAGGCTTATAGAAAGGCTGAAAACCGAAAGGTAGATAGCCCTGCGGCTCATTTGACCGCACTTTTTAACGGGTCAAGCACCAACCCTTGTAATGATATTCTGGCGGCGCTGAAAAGCATTCGCGACTCTCATGCCGCAAAGATGCTCAAAGCAACAGCCGTGTTGTCCACACAGGCACGGATGCGAGTTTTTTACTTATAACTAAAAGTTGATGGCCCTGTCAAAATATTGGGTTTATTGTGTTCGTTCCGCGCTCTTTTCAAGCCCCTTTCTCATCGAAGAACATCAAATAGTTCCCGAAACCGAAACTAGTCTTTCCTCCAACGTGGAGATATTCCCCGACCTTAAGAATAGGAATGAAATTCGAGAGGTTGACCATGAACTTAACATGCCAACCGAAGCCCCGAGCCTCATCCGCCTTCTTTGCCTTCTTGAGTATCTCTCCTAATCCCTGAAACTCAGTTTCGATTCGACCGTTACAATATCTTCAATCTTTTCAAGGAGCGGTCTGCCGTTGAATTCTTCGCCACAGTGAGAATATGCTAGAAGCCCTATCCGCCTTATGAGATTACAAAGGAGAGTCAAAAAATCTATGTCACCAACGGGGCGGTCATCGCGCTCTATGCTGGTCGGAGTCATGAATTTAAGCGTTATCCGCTCAACGCGCATGCCGCCAAAATTTCTATCCATTTCATCAAAATCCATTGCATGGAAACCGCGTAACTCACTCGGGCGAGATCTTTTATATATGGCGTTGTTATACTCATCACAAACCATCTCCAGAATATACCACCGTAACCCTTGCCGATCCCCTTTTTCCCAAGTTCGTCGAAGACATAGATAAAGTAAGGCAAGAAATCAATCCCGCGACCAATCAGAACAAGCTAAAACTCAACCAAATCAAGGGGATCAAAAGTACGCTCTTCTCCAAGCGGGGGTTCAAGAACATAAGGATGGGGCCAATGCGATGAGCGCGAGTTTTGCGTCCCTCGCGGGAGTCTAAAAACAGTAGCAATAAGGACATTCAAAGCAAATCAAGCATTTTTCGCACTACTCAGCCAGGTTAGAACAACAGACCTTTTTCAACAGTTCTCCCAAACCGCCACGAAAAGTTGACCCTTTATAAGCGGGAAGTTCTATTTTCTCTAAAGGTCTGATAATAAATCTGAATCTCGCAAACCTGAAATTCTCAAGCATGTCTGAAGATTTCTCAGCACTTTTCCGGCTATAATGCGGATATCAAGAAACCGTATTATCCAAATTATCACAATCCACAATCCCTTGATTTTCGCGTCCGGGTCGCCTTGAATTTTGAAAAAGGCCTCATCAAGCCTCTTATCGACTTAACCCGCCGATTTTAGCGCAATAGGAACTCACCAAAACATGCCCCCACAATTCCCTTATGTCCACACGCGCAAGACTGCTTGCCGAAGACTCGATGGTTTAATAGCACGAAGCCAGTTATTTGTACATTGATAAAGTTTTTGGCGATATAACGGGCGAGCCTTTGCGGGGACAATAGGAAATGCCATCACTTGCAGTGAAATGGGGGGTCAACTCATATTCTCCATCCAAAGAATTTTTTGCCCGACAATATGCGCTCGGTTCTTAAGTTCCTGAATCCAGCCAATGGCAAAATTTGACACTTTGATCCGAAGACCCGCAAGGCTTGAAGGGCAGCGATATAAAATTCATGGAAATGTCCGACGTTGAGATGAGCAAAGGTGAAATGTGGAGGGAATTTGCCTCCCAAAAAAATTAAACGAGCGGATCTTTTCACTGCGGAATGAAGTAAACGAAGACATCCGGGAATGCCTTTTGCGCCTACTTGAGACACTCCGTACCCACGGCTTTGTTGAGCAGGTGCTTAGCACCATGATACGGTTGGTTCTGGATTTCATGAAGCTGCTCTTCCATTCCGCCGACAAATCTATGCCCAATAGTCAAAACCTCTATGACTGCATCGACCATGCAGTCAAAGAAATAGGTCTCCCTGAAGAAATAGCATCATATCTACAAATGACGCGCGTATTGGGCAACAATCCCAGCAAAGGGGCAGAAAAAATAAAGCTTACAATAGACGATGCCGAGATTGTTCTGAGCGCTTTCATCCGAGTGATCAAATGGTTTTACTGTGAATCACCAAACGGCTCGAAACTAAAAAGTATTTACGAACAGCCCCAGGAAAGAATAATACTCTCAAGCGAAAAGATTGATCAAATCTATCATGAAATTGTTAAGGCGGAGTCACTTTTCGAAACCCCGGAAAACCTATCGTCGGCATGTGCCCCGCGGACCCAGGCTTTTTCGACCGCCAGGAAGAATTGAGGGTCTGAAACGCTACCTTCTCGACTCAAATGTGAAACTCGTATGCATTGTGGGGCGGGGCGGCATCGGGAAAACCAAGCTCCTATCGACGGCTTGTCAAGAAATCGAAAATAGTTCTTTTTCTCTAACCAACATACCTAAGAAAATGGGCGCGGACGGCATCTTGTACATATTGTGCCCGAAAAATTTCCAGCCTGACCTCGAGTTCATATTCGGTGGAGTGGGTGAACTCTTGAAGCGAAACGGCGACAAAAACAGAAAAGCGGAATTGCTCGAATTCCTGCACTCACCTGAAGGTAACATCCGTTCAAATACAATCTATTTGCTCTCCATTCTTAAAGAAGGAGCCTACCTTCTTGTATTTGACGGTCTTGAACACCTATTGGATAAAGACTTTAACTCTCAGATCCGCAGCTTCAGGAATTCTTTGAAAAGTGCATGTCAAGTCATCACTCAATGCGAATTCTGGCAACAAGCGCGAAAAAGATAGAAATCGCGGGAGAAGCTTTGCTTTCGACCCGTATCCTGCCACTCGAAGGAGGCTACCTACAGAGCACGCGGTTGCGCTTCGTGACTCTTGCCTGTTAGACGTGCTCTCGGAGCGCGGGGACCCACGGTGTTTCTTCATCCACCTATGCCCACACGTGGTGCAAAATCAACCTAAACAAATGGTGGGCCTAGGTGGATTCGAACC
>CAKZLU010000027.1 GCA_937127245.1 uncultured Actinomycetes bacterium | reverse complement strand
TGTTTCTTCATCCACCTATGCCCACACGTGGTGCAAAATCAACCTAAACAAATGGTGGGCCTAGGTGGATTCGAACCACCGACCTCACCCTTATCAGGGGTGCGCTCTAACCTGCTGAGCTATAGGCCCACGACAAGAAAATTATCATTTAAGGTTGATAGATTCAATACCTGTTGCTGATGCCCGGTACCGTTACCCTTCGCCTGATGCCGTTCGACGTTGTCTTAATTCCGGGCTCCCCGCTTTACTCTTGCGAAAAAATACTTCAGACGTGTCTAAAAATATCCATAATGTCCTAAGAAGAAACCTCAACCTTTGAGAACCGCAATCGGACGGAGCATGGCGATTTTCTTCGAGAGCCCGGCGCCCTCGCACACGTCCACCACGCGCGAAACGTCCTTGTAAGCCTCAGGAGCTTCCTCGGCAAGAAGCGACTCTTTCTCCGCAAGAACTATTATGCCCTGCGACTCGAGCCTTTTCTTAAGTTCGCTTCCGCGAATGCTCTTCTTTGCCTTCGCTCTGCTCATCATCCTGCCCGCCCCATGGCAGGTGGAGCCGAAACTCTCCTCCATAGCATCCTCAGTCCCTACAAGTATGTAGGAGTTTGTTCCCATGTCGCCAGGAATTATCACCGGCTGACCCGTCTCGGCATAATGCGAGGGGAGTTCAGGATGCCCCGACGGGAAAGAGGCTGTAGCCCCTTTCCTGTGAACGCAAAGCTGAATCTCTTTCCCGTCAACCTGGTGGCGCTCCATTCTCGCGGTGTTGTGCGAAACGTCAAAGAGAAGGTCCATCCCCAGTTTTCGCTCTGATGACCGGAAGTGCTTTTCGAAAGAGTGGCGCACCCAGTGCATCAGCGCCTGCCTGTTTCCGATGGCGTAATTTACGGCGCAGCTGAGCGCGGCAAGATAATCTTCTGCCTCTTTCGAGCCCAGAGGTGCGCAGGCAAGCTGCCTATCAGGAAGATCTATGCCCATTTGCCGAACAGCCCTATCCATAACCTGGAGATAGTCGGTGCAGATCTGGTGCCCCACTCCGCGGGAGCCAGAATGAATCATAACGGTAATCTGTCCTTCGAAAATGCCGAACTTCCGCCCAATCTCGGGCAAAAAGACCTTCTCTACAACCTGAATCTCAACGAAGTGATTCCCCGAGCCGAGGGTGCCGAGCTGGTCTTTCCCTCTTTCATAAGCTTTGTGGCTCACCTTCGAGGGGTCAGCCCCAGGATAGATCCCTCCCCGCTCGATGTTTGCCAGATCATCCTCGCGCCCGTAGCCCATTGCCACAACCGCTTTGGCGCCGCCCTTAAAGACTTTTTTGAGAAGGTCTTCCGCCGTCCTGATATGCCCGCGTTTGCCAAGCCCTTTTGGGATGCTCGCTTCGAGGAGACCAAGCAATTCCTCAAATCCCGGCCTGACGTCCTCCTCGGTCAGGTTAGTCTTCACGAGGCGAACCCCACAGGAGATGTCAAAACCAACTCCTCCTGGTGATATTACGCCGTCTTCGCCGAAAGCGGCCACGCCGCCAATGGGAAAGCCGTATCCCCAGTGGATGTCAGGCATCGCGAGCGATTTTTTAACAATTCCGGGAAGAAACGCCACGTTAGCAACCTGCTCGAGAGCCCTGTCTCTTTCAGCTTGTGCGATGAGTTCCTTATCGGCGAAGACCACGCCCGGAACGCGCATCCCTTCCTTAAAATCCTTGCTCATCACCCACTTGTACTTTCCTTCTTGCTTAAGCTTCTCCATCTTGTGCATCACCCCGCAGGATGGTTATTCTCAAGCGCAGAGTTCTCTTTCATAATTCTTCCGACCGAGCCTTGTAATCTAACCGACACCTTTGCCTGCCTTCCAAAAAATCAGCAACGAGCGCGATGAATTGCTTCAGGACAAAACTCAGCCAAGCCAGTCTCAAACATCGAAGATGACTCTCGCAAACCACTTCCCATTCTTTTTGGACACTTCCATCATATGATAGGTCGCCGCCTTTATCTCATCCAATATCTCGTGCCTGTTTGGGTCATAATTTTCCCCGGTAATCTTTGCTTCGAGATTTTCGCCCTCTATCCTGCAAACATCGAACCCATGAAACAAAAATTCCTCGGTCTCGAAAAGGAAGAGCAGCTCGTTAAGCCACTTGAACATCATTTCAGCCAGGTCAGAAGCATGGATCGAGACCTCCCTCTCCTCAACGCCTCGAACTTTCCCAATATCCAACATCAGGCAAGACATACCCACAGCAGCGCCCTCAAATAACTCCTCGAGCGAGTCCGCCTCTACCTCGATGCCCACATCAGCGGTATGCTCTATCTGCCTGACACTAAACATGCGCGTCATCTCCCGGTTTTCCGCATCGATTAGCTTAACGTTTAGCGCAAAGATTTTTTAACCCACATCCCGCTTCTTGAAAAGGACAAACCTCAAGAAAATCCAAACATCCCCTGCATCTCAAAACGTAATTCCCATGAAGAAAGCAATGCCGGACAAGAGCGCCCCAAGTATTTACTACATACTGCAAAAAACAAAGAGAGGGTATGGTAGCCACAAACTACAGTGGTTGCTCCACAACAATGGAGTTCAGAGTTCAGTCAAATGGGATTCCCCAGATAGCATCATCCCCCGCGCGCAAGCGGAAGCGTGAAAGTAAAGGTGGAACCTTTCCCGGGCTCGCTTTCAACCCAAATTTCCCCTCCCATGGCGCGCACAAGCTCACGCGTTATATGAAGCCCGAGCCCCGAGCCTGGAAATCCTCTCGTCTCTCCGCGCTCAACCTGATAGAACTTATCGAATATCTTCCCTTGTTCCTCGAGCGGAATCCCGATGCCGGTATCCATCACGCTGATTTCCGCGAGCTCTTCCTTCCGCGCAACCTTGATAGTCACCCTGCCCCCGCCCAGCGAGAACTTAACGGCGTTGCTAACGAGGTTGTTAACGCACACTCTTGCCTTGTCAGGGTCAGCAAGGACAATCAATCCTTCTTCAGGGGCGTCAAGAACGATCTCATGAGCCTCAACAACTTGATTTTGGTCTCTTCTTATCTGCTCGCATATTGCCACGATGTCGGTTGGCTCAATCTGGACCTCGAGCCTTCCCTCCTCAATTCTGGACATATCAAGAAGGTTTTCCACAAGTTCCTCGAGCGCGTGAGTCTTATTGAGGATGATCTCCAATGACTCCCTCTCGGTTTCCCGGTCAATTTTGTCGAAATGCTCAACGAGCGTCTTGGCGAAACCCCCGATAACAGCGAGTGGTGCTCTCAATTCATGCGACACCGTGGAGACGAACTCCGACTTCATTCTGTCAAGTGACGTCAATTCTCTGTTCGCGTTCTCGAGCGCTTCAAGGCTCCTCCTCGCGTCATCCAACAGCCGCGCCTTCTCTATAGCCACCGCCGCCTGCCTTCCCAAAGCCTCGAGAAGCCTGACATCCTCCGCGCTTATTCCACGACCTCCGCCAGGATCACAGATTAGAAGAAATCCGAGTGCTCCTCGTCCTGACATGAGGGGAACGGCGACAGCGCTCCGGGTGCCAATCTTGTCCAGGAGAGGGTCTTTGATACCCGGCATGTCCGCCCCCTCCCAACCTGCCGTAAGCGCCCTTCCTATGGCGACCGCTTGAGCCCCTATTCCCTGGTCCGCCGGGACGTTCAACTCCGCGAGTTCCGAAGCGCTCACGTCCCCCGCTGTCGCCGGGAAGAAATGAAAACCCTCATCCCGCTTAAGAGCTATAAGCGCCGCGCTCGCGCCCACCGTTGATAGAGCATCCTCAACCGTGGCCTTGAGAACTGCGCGTAACTCAGCCTCTCCGGAAATATGCTGAGCGCTCCTCAAAAGAGTCGAAAGCCTCTCGTGCTCGTTGTACAATCTCTTATAGACGAGCAGGTTGTCGATGGCGATCCCCATCTCCTTGCCCACAGCCTCATACAGCGAATATTCTTCCGCGCTGAAATTCCCCTTTGTCTTAGAACCGAGCGCTATCAGCCCCACCGGTCTTTCCCCGCTCCTCAAGGGGATAGCAAGGACCTCCTCGAAGCCTTTGTGATGAAATGGGCTCAAAATAGCAGAGTAAGTCATCCCGGGAGCAAAAGATTCAAAAACCATTATCATGGCATTGCCCGCGTCCTCCACGAGCTTACCGAAGGCGCTAATATGCTCCTTACCCCCAAACGATGAGGGATATGCGATAATGCTTCCCTCAGGCGTTGAGACGCTAATCTTATCCTCGTCATAATGGATGACCAAAAGAGCGCCATCGTCGGCGTGGGTGTTGTGTATCATGATCTCGCAAATAGCCCCGCATGTCACATCCAGGTCCATCGTCGCTGTCGCCACACGCATGAGTTCATTTAATATATCGAGCTGCACCAACCTCTTCTCTACCTCGAGCTCCGCCCGCACTCGTTCCCTTATGTCCCTTACGCTCGATATGATCACGGTCTCGCCCCATATCTTGGTAAGCCTCGCTTCAGCCTCAGCCGGAATCCTCTCGCCCGATTTGGTTTCAAGCTGCATTTGGAACGTGGTGACACCATCCCTGAGCAACTCCCGCAATCTATCACCGTAAAGCGCAGCCAGTTTAGGCGAAACGAGACTTTTTACATTCATCTTGAGTAGTTCCTCGTATTCATAACCGGTGAGGGTGGTCGCCATCTCGTTTACGTCAAGAATGTTCCCCTCAATGTTGTGGACAAAAAGTGCGTCTCTTGCGGTGGTATAAATAGTGGAATACGCCTCGAGCGCCATCTCGGTTTCCAGCTGAGCCTTCTTCCTCTCCGTTATATCCTCAACGGCGATAAGGAGTTCGTCGCTTTCCGCCCCAGCCTCACCGAGAGGAGTAACAGAGACAAATACGTCGATCGCGCTCCCGTCCTTCCTCCGCCCTTCCTCCTCGCGCCCAAGCCTTCCCTTACTGTAGACCTCCTCTATGACTTCCTGCGCGAAGCTCTCAAAGCGCTTCGGCTTGTAGAAAAGGAACTCGGGCGTGCGCCCTATGAGCTCCTCTGGTTCGTAGCCGTAAATATCCCGAACCCTCTGATTGGACCAAACAATTACCCCGTTGCGCAAAACCATCAAGGCTTCCGCAATGCTTTCCTCTATCCTCGCTCTGAAACTCTCACTTTGTCTTATCTTGGAGACCCACTTCTCTCTCTCCAACGCGAAGGAGACTGTCTCGCCGAGACGCGCCATCAAATCTTTCTCTGCATCATCCCAGGTAAGCTCTTCCCTTGCCCTCTCAAAACCAATAAAACCGATAACCCCATCCTTTGTGATAAGAGGGCTGAAAGCCACGGCTCTCGTGCCCCTTCGCAGGTATTCTCCCCTTTCGTCGGGTTCCTCTATCTCATCCACCCTGCAGGCAAAGAATTCCGCCGATTCCCCTATTTTCCGCCCCAAAATCGACCCGCTCGAAATCTCAACGCTTCCTCCCGCCCCGAAAGCGGGCTCTATCCCTTCCGCAACCCACTCAAATCGACATACGGCGGTCAACGGCTCGCGCTTTATCTCCGCCCAGTAACCCCGGTCCGCTCGAACGAAATCCGCGACTTGCTTCACGCCCCAGGCAATCGGGTCTCGAAGCGCCCCCATCTGCACCAGACTTTCAGCGACAGATGATAGGAGTTCCTGGGCTTTTAGCCTTCGCTCGCGCTCCCCCTCAAGCGCCACCTTCTCCGAAACGTCCCTGATCAAGAGGAGTTTTTTCGTCTGGCCATCCAGGTCCACGAGAAATGCAGAGTTCACCTCTGCCCAGAAGGCTTCCCCATTGCTTCTGAGGCCTTTCAAGCGATAGCTACTAACAGAGCCCCCCTGCCGCCAGTTCAGCTCATAATCGGATCTTACCCTTTCCCTATCATCAGGGTGGATGAAATCATCAATACTCCTCCCCAGGAATTCCTCGCAGGGCAGCCCCAACATCTCGGATGCCGCGCGGTTGGCAAAGGCGATTTCCCCCCTCCTGTCGGAGAGCAAAATCGCCTCACCGGCTCGGTCAACCAAGGTCCGGTATCTCTCCTCGGACTCCCTGAGCTTGGCCAAAACGCGTTCCTGTTCCGTTATGTCGCTCAGAACCAGCATAATTTTCGCGCTTTCCCCTCTGCCGCCTAAAAGGGAAGCGGTCACGTTGAACGTCATTTCTTCCCCGTTAATTACCGCTTTAACATCTTTCTTTTTCCATTGGGTCTTGCCAGAAGCCACTTCCATCAAAGCCGAAGCCGTCTCATCCATCTCCTCCGGGGTGACAAACTGGAAAATATTTTTACTTATAATCTCGTCAACGCTCTTTTGAAGGAGGGAAGAGCCTGCTCTGTTGGTGAAAAGAATTTTCCCCGCTCCGTTAACTATGCAGACAGGGTCGCGTGAGAGTTCGACAAGCGTCCTGTATTTCTCCTCGGATGCGCGAACCCGACTCATAAGGACCGCCGCATGAAGCACGGAAGAGGCTTCCTGCGCATAAGCGGAAATGAAGTTTAGTTCCTCGGTGGAGTATAAGCGTTCTTTCCTGCTGTCTAAAAGGAGGGCTCCAAAAATCTCTCCGCTGAAAATCAGCGGCGCCATCGCTCGGGTTTTGATGCCGTACCTCCTTTTTGCATACTCGGGAAGACCTCCGAGAGCATCGACATCTTTCAGCACCACAGTCCCGGTGGTCTTTCCAATAACGCTCTTGAAATCAGCAAGGGTTAGAAGCGGGGAATCCTCCGCCTCCTCTGGCAACAACCCAACGATCGATCCAAGCTCGAGACGGTCAGAGCTTTCATCGTAGAGGTAAACGCAGCATATATCAGGACGCAAAAGACCGGATGCTTCCTCAGCTATTACTTTGAGAAAATCCTTTATATCGTGGGGCTCCGAAAGGGTCTTCTCCAGCTTGTAAAGCGACTCCATTTCCCTTGCGCGCATCTCAGCGCGAGACCGTAAAAACACGTTCTCCGCGGAGAGTTCAACTGCCTCGCGGCAGGCAGAAAGCAGACCCAAGTAGGATTTTATTTCCTCGCTTTCCAAATTGTGTCCGAGCAAGAGAAGACCCACGGGATAGCCCCGCGGTTTCACTGGTATAGCGACTAGGCCACTGAACTCCTCCCCGGTGGCAATGTTTTTGGCTTCCTCGTACATCAAAGTGTCGGTAGTCGCGGTCTGAATCTCACCAGAATATACTGCGGAAGCAGGGAATATATTTTCGGTGCCGATTATCGTCTCCGAGAGGTTGTTTTTTGACACGCCGATCTCACTGACGAGACGTCCGGCGTTCATCTCGGGTATAAAAGAATAAGCGACTCCGGCGCGCATCTTGAGAGCGCCAACGAGTATCTCGATGGCAGCAGCCAGTATCTTTTCCTGAGTTTCAGCCGCCGAACACGTTGAGAGAATTTTATTTACGAGCTCAACCTCTCTGGCGCGCATTTCGACGGACTTTCTGTACAGATACCTTTCCGTCACGTCCTGCCCGAGCAGCAAGACTCCCGGAGAGTCGCTGCGGTAAGTCTCAAGCCTGGCCATCGTCCAGGAGACCATCCTTCTGTCGCCATCCCGAGTAACAACAGGTATCAGGGCGGGTGTCTTGGTCGCTTCAGCATCCGGATGACTCATAAACTCATCAAGTGCTCCAATCGCGTCCTCGGGAAACAATACTTTCAATCCGCCTGATTTGACGAACTCCTCGGGGAATCCCGTTATCTTCTGGACAGCTCGGTTTGCAAATTTCACCCTCCCGTACCTGTCCAGCCCTATCATTATCTCTTCGGCTGAATCGAGGAGGGCTTTGCTGAGCGCTTTATAGGTAAGGGCGTTACGTTCAATCCTGTCCGTATCTTCAACGTCGGTGCACGCCAAAGCAACGTAACTTATCCCGTCGATCGGTCCCGCAACAAACACATAGACGTTCTCGTAGTCATGCCACTCTTCGCCGGATAGAAGCCGAGCTCTTTTGCGATGCACGCCCTTTGTCCGGATAACCTCGTCAATGGGGCAATCTTTGCAGGCGGTCAGGCTCTTCCTCAGCGCACGGAAGCACTTATCCCCAACCTTGGAGCCCCATTTCTCCTTTGCGGCGGAGTTCATGAAAGAGATGTCATGCCGTGAATCCACTACTAAAACAGGTATGCCCAGCACGTCGAGGAAACTTCGGTATTCTCTTATGTCGGGTCTTGTTGTTTCGGCCTTCCTCTTGGGCTCAAGCATCTGAAAACCACCAATTCTTTGACTCATGCGTTACCTTACTGCTCAAGCCTCCCCGGACATGTCGGGGAAAATCCATTTACCCGGGTTTACCTCTCTCCTCCGACACAAGCAACGTAGTGGCGTAAGCACGCTTCCGGAAGGAGGGGTTATCTCTCTCCTCCCTGATCTTCCTCCGATACCGCGTGAGAACCGGTTTCATCATCGGCAACGACAAGCGCGACGGCGCTAACTCGGTCGCCTTCTTGAAGCCTCATGACCCGCACGCCCTGCGTTGCCCTTCCCTGCCTTGGTATCCCGTTAACTGGCACCCTTATCACAATCCCGTCCTGTGAAACCACAAGGAGGTCCTGATTATCCATGACCATCCTGGCCGCCGCCAGCAATCCCTTCTTTTCCGTGAGGCTTATTGTTTTTACCCCCTTACCCCCTCTGTGCCTTAAGGGGTACAGGGACGCGGGCGTTCTCTTGCCGTATCCGTTTTCCGTAACAACCAGAAGGTCCGTCCCGTTGCTTGTCACAACCATCGTAAGCAGGCTATCGCCTTCCCCGAGCGACATCCCTTTCACGCCCGTCGCCGTTCTCCCCATCGGTCGGACGTCTTTCTCGTTGAATTTAAGCGCCTGCCCCCTTTTCGAGATCAGAATCAAATCCTCTTCCCCGGAGGTCAGCCGCGTGCGAATGAGCTCATCACCCTCCTGCAAGCTGAGCGCTATTAGTCCGTCTTTGCGCGGGCTGTCGTAGAGCTCGAAGCGGGTTTTCTTCACTATTCCATTCCTGGTAGCCGTGACGAGGTATTTTCCTCCGGAGTAATCTTTCGTCGCTATTATTTCGACAATTTTTTCCCCCGGCTCAAGAGGGAGCAAATTGACTATCGCTTTACCCTTGGAGGTCCTGGTGCCGGTCGGCAGCTCATGGACTTTCAGCCTGTAAACCTTTCCCCTGTTCGAGAAGAAAAGGATGTAGTGGTGGGTGGTCGTGATAAACAGATGCTCTACGAAATCGCCCTCTTTGAGCTCCATGCCGGTTACCCCGCGCCCGCCCCTTTTCTGTTTCCTGAAAGTCGTGACCGGGACGCGCTTCACGTAGCCCGAATGGGTGACGGTTATTGCCATCTCCTCCTCTGCGATTAGGTCCTCGAGAGTTAGTTCCTGGGCTGGACCTACTATCTCGGTTCTTCTTTCATCGCCATACCTCTCTTTCAGGTACTCGAGCTCTCCCCTTATGATCGAGGTGACCTCTTTCGGGTCAGCAAGTATCCGCTCCAGCCTCTTAATCGTCTCCCTTTGCTCGGCAAGTTCATCTTTTACTTTTTTCCTTTCAAGTCCCGTAAGCCTCTGCAGCCTCATGTCCAGGATCGCCTGCGCCTGAACCTCGGTAAGAGCGAACCGGGCAATGAGGGAGCTTCTGGCTTCATCCACGGTTGCAGATCCGCGTATTATCTTTATAACCTCGTCGATGTTATCTATCGCGACAAGCAGACCCTCGAGTATATGCGCGCGTTCCTTCGCTTTGTTGAGGTCGAATCTCGTCCGCCTCGTTATGACTTCCCGCCTGTGTTCTACATACCTGAGGATAATCTCCTTAAGCGGTAGCGTTTTCGGCACACCGTCAACGAGGGCGAGCATGATTATGCCGAAAGAGGTCTGCATCTGGGTGTGTTTGTACAGCTGGTTGAGCACCACCTCGGGTTCGGCGTCTTTTCTCAACTCTATGACCAACCTCATCCCGCTCCTGTCGGATTCATCCCTCAAGTCTGATATACCCGCTATTGTCTTGTTCCTAACGAGCTCCGCTATCTTCTCCGCGAGTTTCGCTTTGTTAACCTGGTACGGGATCTCAGTGACCACTATCTTCGCCTTGCCTTTCAGCTGCTCGATATGAGCCCTCGCCCTAACCTGTATGATCCCCTTGCCGGTCTGATAGGCCTCGCGTATCCCACCGGTTCCAAGTATGAGTCCGCCCGTCGGAAAATCAGGCCCCTTTATGAACTCCAGAATTTGGTCAAGCGTGGTTTCCGGGTCGTCAAGAAGCTGGATTATCGCGTCGGCGACCTCAACAAGATTGTGGGGGGGAATATTGGTTGCCATCCCCACCGCGATCCCGCTCGACCCGTTTATGAGAAGGTTTGGGACTTTCGCGGGAAGAACGCTCGGCTCCATCATGGAACCGTCGTAATTAGGGACGAAATCAACGGTGTCCTTCCTGATATCCTCGAGAATTTCAACGGCGCTGGGGGAAAGCCTTGCCTCGGTGTATCTCATCGCGGCAGCGTTATCACCATCAACCG
>CAKZLU010000026.1 GCA_937127245.1 uncultured Actinomycetes bacterium | reverse complement strand
CACACCGGATACAGCATACTCAGCCTTCAGGTAGAGGTGGTCTGATCTCTTCTCCCTCACGGTGCCGAGAAGGTCTTTGAATCCGCTGTTGATGGGATAATTTTCAGTCCCATTCCAATATACCCTTTTCTCGGAAACCCTGAAGTTCGCAACAAGGTGCCTTTCACTCGTAACGGTGAAGGTGTATGTGGGATTTTCGCTTACGACGTTTCCGCCCTCTGTCCAGTTGACAAACTCATAATTAGGAGCGGGAGTCGCTCTGACAGTGGCTTCTGAGCCGTAAGTGTAGAAATCCCACCCACTCGTAGTCCCTCCACCCGATGGATAAGATGAGGTCCTTATGAAATATCGCACTGGTGGTTCGAGCCAGAGTTTGTAAACCCTCGTCGTGGAATTAAAGTTTAGAGAAGTCGTGAACCTCCTTGCATGCACTCTTATGTAGTGGGCTCCCGATAAGTCAGAGACATCCATAGTATCCACGGCATAAGGGGAGACTTTAGAGGTGCGATTGACCATTCTTATAACATCAGAGTTGTAACCGGAAGTCTTCACGTTTGACAGGACCAACCGCCATATTCCTGAGTCATCCCAGGTCTGTCTCCACATTATTTTGATTCTGTCAATGCCAGCGAGGCTGATTGGAGTGTTTGTCACCCACGTATATTCACCATCAGTGATGCCGCTTAGCCAAGCGCTTGCCCGCATGTGACGCCCGTACGGGTCTGGAGGAGCGGTTTCCCCCTGATTGGTCATTGTGGTCTCATTTATTTTTCCTTGATTACCCCCCCGGGTAAAACCGGTCACAAAGTTTCCGGGGTTGTAATTGTCATCAGACCCCCAATACAGTTTGCCCTCTTGATTCGAGGCGGAAATCCGCAAATTTGCGGTTTTGCCCCTTGCCAGACCCAGAGGGACGCAGACAAGTAAAGCAGCCACCAAAAAAAGTAAAAAAAGGAGAAATAATTCTTTTGTACGATAAATTGGATTAAGTCTTTGCATATCCATTTTTCCCGCTCCTCTGTGAAATACGTACCTGCCCTACGCCGCAACTAATTTGTGGGTTAGTTAAATTTTATGAATCCAATTCAACGCGTCAACCCCAATATTCCCTCCGATAGGTCAACTAACAGGAAACAGGAAAAGCTCCAAACTTCTTCACCGCGAAATGGGCTATGAACACCACGGGATTATTCGTCTCCCAATACGAGTTGAAATTTCCTGACACCAAGCAAAAATACAAAATCAAAATAAATACTAATGAAGCCAATTAAGGTGGAACCCCTACCAAATGTGAGGTAAAAGGCGAAATCTTGTTTTGGACGCATAATCTTGGTAACCGGCAAGCTCTCTTTGGAGCGTCAAATCCTCCAAGGCGGTCATAACAAGAACCATCAAGACAACACCTCCGTAAGGAAGAGCAGCATAACACGATCGAAGAATAAGAGGCACAGAAACAAGCGACATTATGAGAGCGAGATAACCAGGATGCCTCACATACCTGTAAGGACCTGAGCAAATAACAACCTGGTTCCTGTCATTCTGCACTCTTACCGTGCACTCAAAATACGGGTTAACGGCAAGAGCATACAACCCGATGAAGAACGAGGGCACAAGGAGCGCGCATCCTATCGCGACGGCCCACTGGGGCATCGCTGACCACTCAAATCTCTTGTCGAGCCCCGCTACCGCAAGGCCGGTAAACGTAAACGTATGTAAAAGATAAAATATACGAGATCGAAACCCTTTGTCCCCATCTTTGCGAGTTTTCCCCTTTCATTTAGCACACCCAGGTTGGTGCGGATAAGCACGAGAACATAAGCCGCTTGATACCCCAAAACGAGGACCATGTATATCCATGCTTCCAGCCAGCGAAATTTCCCTGCGCTGAGGAATAGGATGACCCCACCAGCAAAGATAAGAAAGAATGAAAGAGCAATGCCCCTAATCCCTTCTGGTCGAATATTTTCACGTTTTTCGGCAATCAATGATTGCCTGCTTCCCAAACTAAAAGACCTCCGCCATCGAAAACATCCTGTTCTTTCCAAACACTGATTTTAACAGCAAAGTGTCTGTGTTTTATTGAACAAGAAACACAAACAGACACCTCTAAAAACCTCGAAGACTATACAGAAGACACTATCAATACGTGGGCAATTGCTGCTTTTTTTGAAAATTCTGCCTTGAATAACGTGCGCAAATGGAGAATGATAATCAACCGTTAAATCTGATCATAATCGCATTAAACTACAATAATCACATGAAAACATAAACGATATCACAAGCGAGGTATTAGACATGAAAAAACCAGCGCCAGTCATACTTGCCGGTGATGACCCGTTTCAAATGGGAAGAAACGCCGCATTCTTTGCAGGAAAAAGAATAAAGGTGGTCCTGAAAGTTCTCTCGCGTCTTGAAAAGACACTTCCCCCTCTTTTAACGGAAAGATTGAGGCAAGATATCAAAAACGCTCACCCCAATGAGCAGTCCCGAAAAGAACAACCGGAGATTAAGGGTCTTGCGATAAGTCTTGGCGTGTCCGAGGATGACATCTTGTGGGCCAAGAAAATACTTCAATCCCTTGCCTCGCCTTTTTGCACTAACTTCGGGGCAGTCCCTCCCGCTGCATCCAACCAGGACGTCCTCATATCCTGGAATTTCGACGCGCCCTATATACTGAGGCTTCTCATGGGGGAATTTCCGCTGTTCGTCCGCAAATTGAAAGGGCAAATTCCCTACCTATGTCTTGGCGTGCCCGGAATTTTTGGTATAGGCATCCTCAACGCTGGGGGTCTTTCATGCGTCGTGAATGCGGTCGGCTTGCAAGACGACGGACCGGGACTGAACCCGTTTGAACTCAACAACATGGCCATGGAAACATGCTCGAAAGTTGAAGAGGCTGTCGCCGTCTTCAAAAACAACCCCCGCCAGGCCACAAAGGCTCTCACCATCGGCATGCTAATGAACTGGAATATGATCTGGGCGGATGAGTATGGTGCGCTCTCTGTTTTGGAATACTCCCACAATCACTTTCGGGAAGAAAAGATACCGAGCGAAGGCTTTATCGCGTCGGCAAACCACCATCAATTTCTCGACAGGAAATTGACAGGCTCTTTTGACCCGGAAAGCTGGCCCCCCATTTCCGGCTCTTACTCAAGGCTTGCGAGGATGCGGTCCTTGCTCAAACAAAACAGCGGGAGCATCGACCCATTGCGCGCAAAATCGATAGTATCGGACCATATCCCCGACTACGCGCTCTTAAGTAATTTTGGTGTAAGACGCAATTGGTGGGAGGACAGAATCGACAACTCAACAATATGCGCCCATCCATGGAACTTCTTAAATCACTTAAGAAAAGGGGAATTCAAACAGGGATTTCTCGAGATCTCAATGAGCACCACGCTTTATTCAATTCAGATCCAGCCGAAAAAACTCACCACATGGTTCACCTGCGGGCATCCGTGCAGAAATACTTGCGTGCCCCTTTACTGGGGTCCCTATCTCGGCGCGGAAGCGGAGCCCGAAAGCGCTACGCTCGGCGTGGAAGATTTTCATAAGCCGAAAAGCGCTGAGGAAAAAAGCGACATATTCGGTAAAGAACTCGGTCCAGGAAAAGCCTTTCTTAAACGCGCGTGGTACGCTCTTGTAAGTTCAGTCGAGAAAAGAAATTTTAAGGGTTCATCGTGACCGCCAGATAGCGCTACTTTTTCCGGTCATGCACGCGCGATTCTTTCAAAAGGCGGGTCAGACCTACAATTGCCGCGCCTGTCTTCTCAGCCCTATTGAAAGTCACAACCCCTTGATTTTGCGCTTCCTCCATCTCCTTGGCGAAGGCTTGAGGGGCAGTCAAGCAGAGAAACGTGGGTTTTCCATATCTGTGACCTAACTGTGAAAACTCCCGCGCTGGGAAGGCGGGACCTGCCCCCATCCCCGACTGGAAAACAGCCACGGCGCAGTGAATGTTCTTTTGCCTGAGCGCAAGGTCTGTAGCTTTCAGATACAGGGAAGAATTGGTCCAAGCCTGTGCGAACATATCGAGCGGATTTCCGGGAACGCTGTGGGGCGGTAAAAACTCCCTCATCGCTTCGGCTATTTTCGGCTCCAGTTCGGGAAAGCGCACCCCCGCGCGCTCGCATATGTCCGCTATGACTATCGCGGGTCCCGCGGTATGAGTGCACATGAACACTCCGTTGCCTTCAAGACGGACGCCCATGGAAAAGCATTTAGCCAGCACTGCCATCTCGACAAGGCTTTCTGCCTGAATAATTCCAGCCTGCCTGAAAGCGCCCCTGTAAACCTCCTCGGATGAAGCCATTGAACCGGTGTGGGAAAGCGCAACCCCGGAGGATTTTTCCGTGTATCCGCGGTTGTAGGCGATAACTGGCTTCAGCCTCGCGTACTTTCGGGCGCGCATCAGAAACTGGCGCGCGTCATCGATCCCCTCTATGAAAAGGCAGATCACCGAAGTGTCCGGATCTAAAGCGAGGTACTCAACCATGTCCGCAAACTCAACGTTTGCGCGGTTACCAATGCTCACGAATTTCCCAAGCCCCACACCCTCGTCAAAAAGATGGCTTACTATGCACATGCCCACGCCGCCGCTCTGACTTACCACCGATACCCCACCCTTTTTAATGCCACCGAGCGGCACGGCGAATGTCGCATTGAGTCCCACGTGAGTGTTAACGACACCTATGCAGTTGGGTCCTATCAGTTTCATCCCTCCGCGTCCGGCAGCCTCAACAAGCGCTCTCTGGAGTTTGACACCATCCGGACCTACCTCTCTGAAACCGCCGGCGAAAATAACTCCCGCGCGCCCCCCTTTTTCGACAGCCTCCCTCACGGCCGGGACCACCATCTTATCCGGGATGGCGTAAACGAATAAGTCGATATTGTCGGGCAGGTCAGATATTCTTCGAAACGCTTTCACCCCTTGTATCTCTTCACCCGCTTTAGGATTGACGGCAAATATCTCACCGGCAAACCCAGCGCTCTTCGCGGCGAGCAGGGCGTGGAACCCGAGTTTAAAAGGATTTGAACTTGCGCCCACCACCGCGATAGAGCGGGGATAAAACAAAGGTCGATATGCGTCCAGTATGTCCAGATCAGCCATGCATCACCAGCTCCGTTAAGCACTAAGAACAAAATTTTGAACTTAAGAAAAGCTTCAGGTTTTTCAACGCCCTTAAAACCACCGGATAGAAAGTAGCGAAATTCATTCTAACAGAGGCGCACCAAATCATCTCGCCAAACGCCAAACCGCGTACTCAAACGCCAAACCCCGCACACCCGAATGCGAGCGGTGCGGTTTCTTTCGAAAACGGTCCCAAGTGACAGGCAGAAAAAACCTCGAGGTCTTCCCGGGGCGGCGTGTCGTCTTAACACGAAGCCGAGGGGAATAACATGTCTGGTCTTCGTGTTTAAGTCCGCAAGATTTAGAATGCGCCGCCGAGAATAAGGAATAAGATTCATAATGGAAACTGGAACAATTTGTTACCAATTCATTTGGGCTGATTCTTTTCGGCTTGAAAACAACCCGATCTGCCCATTTGGATTTCATCCAATAATGTGGTTAAAGGCATCCATCTTCGTTAAGCCGATAATAGAACCGCATTCCCGGTTACGGGATAACAATGTTTAAACGCACCAAATCGATCGGGTTAGCAAGCGTTAAATCCAGGCTCCGCTCGAATACACTTGCGTCATCAAAGTCGAACCCAAAATTGAAATCACTCATCGCGGTAATTCCGTGTTTTTTGATAAAGCGAAACGCACGACCGTAAACCTTAACCTTCTCAACGGAATCCGCGTCCTGCCCGCAGGCATCGCAGAATATATACTCCGTTCTGAGAAAGGGGAAGCGGCAGCCGCTTTCCTTCGCCAGGGAACTGATCTCTTTATCGTCATCACAAAAGGAGATATGCACCCGCGCCCACTTTGTCCTCAGGTCAGACTTGCCCCTAAACAGTCCGGCGGTCTTCTTTTCCGAAGGACCGAACTTACCCACCACAAACGGAACCGTTTGACCTGAGAGGACCCATCTCAGGGAGGCGCGTTAGCTCATAGAGTATATGCTCAGCCTCGCGCATCCTGGAGCACCTACCTTGAAATCTCTTAGCCGAACATAAACTGCATTCCCTCTGGCATCCGCGGACAGTCTGCATGCCGTTGTGGGAGAGGTATGGACGGTGACTTACAAGATTACGCCGGGGCGTCACGGGATTGAGGAAATCGAGGGGATCCTCCTGTCTGTAGAGGGGTTTTAGCCTCCCTGCGGCCGAATCCTCAAAAAAGCAGGCCAGATTGCTTCACCCTCACCGACGATGACCGAGTCCGCATACTCGAGTCCCCTCCCAGGAAAAACGAGACATAAATTCCTCCAAGAATCCTTTGTGCCTGCCTTGGGCAACGCTTAGCAAACCTGTATAAGTGCGGCGCGCTACCCCTCGCAACCGATGCAAGAGGTAAAGACCAATGGTCGGGAGCAGACCCCTGCCTGCCAGTTTAAACGCCTCCCAGTTTGGTGAGTCAAACACGAGGTCCACTTTAAAAAGTTCTCCTGTGGACGGGATGCTAAAACCCACATTGAAAGACCACTGCGAAAGGATGCCCCTTCGCCATTGAAGGCATTGAAGGAAAACTCTTTCCACAAAACAGGCGACTTTTCTCTATTGCGCGCAAAAACGACACCATCATTCCAAAATGAACCGGATGCAGTCACGCAAGAGAGCACAATAAAGGGTGTCGGAAAAAGGTAAAACTTGCGGGAATCATCGATAAGAAGGTCCTGGCATATCGCGCTTGTCCCGAAGACAAGAATGTGATGGACTAAATGCGAACGGAAATACCGCTTTACCCTTAAGTCGGGGGGCAAAAAACTAAAAATGGGAATATACGCCAAAAGCCGTGATTATGTGATTATATATAATTGGTTATATATAATTTATCTTTATATAATTTATCTTGCATTCTCATCTTTAGGTGTAGGCGGTTTTGATAAAGGGTTAAAATGGGCGATAAACCCTCATGTCAAATTTTCCACAGGATGAATTCTCGAATAATGCGCGGCACGTCCATTCTAATCACACTCTCACTTTTATCCGCGATGTTGATTACTCCAGCCAAAGCGGCGGCTGTCAGAAGACCGAAGCTTAACAACTATACGAAGGCAACCTTCGACCTTTTTTCGATGTTCCAGACACAGTACGTGGCTCCGTCTGCCAGGGCGACCTTTACCCTTTTCAGCGTGGAGGCAAGAAACATCACTTCCTCATACAAGACCATATCGCTTGCGGCGAAATGCACCTCGCCGTATTTTACCGCTACTGTGATTCCCTGCCGCCTGGCCATCACCGGAGAGAACGGAAAAGCAACCGCATTTGTTTTGGTTTCCTGCAATCCGGGCACGCCTGAGGGAACTATATGTTACGTTAAAGTTACGGGAAAATATAAAACCGAAAAGCACAGACAGTGGTTAAAGGTTGTAGCTCTTTCCTCAAAGCCGCTCCTTGAAAGGTCATCCGGGTACCCTCTGATAGGTCAGGGATATAAGAACCCCGAAGTACAACCGTATACCGGTCAGCCCCTTGAATGGCATCTCGGCGCGACCAACAAGGGTTTTGTCGAGGATACTTTCAACTTAAGTTATATCGCCGATTTCCCATGTTCGGTTAGATTTCGTGACGGAGCCGGAAACGAGATATCAAGCGTCAAAGTCAAAGGTTTAACGCGCAACCTGCTTTATCCTAGCACCGCACAGATTAAGGCTGTCGTGACTCCTTTGGTAGCGCTTCCCAAAAATGAGCAAAAATCGCTGAGGTTCAGACTCGGACCCGGCTCATATACTTCTGAAACATCAGAATTGGAAGTCAAAATTTTCAATCCTGGCATGCTTTTCTGCATTAACGACCTTGACGGTCCAAGACCACACGCCCATCAAGTCAGAACCGGAAGCAAAACGACATTCCTGCTTCATGTCACAAACATGGATAGCGCTAATGCGGACATTTCGCTTTTCATCAACAATCCCCACCCAGGCTGGACGATTACCCTTGACCCTCCCATCCTTTACGGGATTGAGCCCACTAAAACGGTTCAGGCGCTCCTGACCGTTTCGCCCGCTCTGGTGAAAACTCCGGGAGAACGCGTAGAGTTTACGGTGAGAGCGGAGAGCACCACCGGCAGGGCAGAAACAATACGTCTCGCTGCGGAAACAACCGATAGACCTAAAGTTTACTTCTGGTCTATCGATTCAATGAATCCCGAGTATCTTTATCTGAACAGGGCTGGAACAGGTCCTGGAAGCGAGAATGACTGGCTGATGCCCAACGTGCGTTCGTTTCTATCCGACTGCGTGAATTACACGAACGCTAAATGCTTCCTTCCCGCGGCAACCGATATGAACCACACGAGCGCTCTTGCGGGAACTTATTCTGGAACTTCAGGAATATACCTTGTGGGCGGGAGCGTGAAAGGCTTCAACGAATACGATGAAATCTTACAGGGCCCTAACTCGATGGAACTGATGCGCTACGGTCCCGAGGGAAAGCCTATAGAGCGCCTCTATGAGGTCGCCAAACGCGAAACATCCGGCAGGGCGCTCTGCGGTTTTTGGTCAAACAAAAACTGGCTTACGGAACTTGAATCCGAGCGAACCGTCGATATAGCTGGTCACAGCGAGAAATTTCCGTTCTTCTTCAAGCCTCCGTATAAGCACGTCGCGGGCGACCCGGCATCCGATAACGACCCCTCCGATCCGCTTGCCGGACCATTCTCCATGTGCCTCTACAGCGATTTAACCTGGGAGCTGATTGTTCCCATGCTCCTCGGGCAGTACAGCCTGATCCTCGGGATTGGGATGTTCATTGTGCCGGTAAACCTCTTTTTCGGAATGACGCCTGGCGATCACTGTGAGGACGCCTATCTCGTTGACTCATTCCTGCGGTCTCTGATTGAGGAGGACCCGGATATTTCCTATATCAATATCGCCGATCTCGACAACACTGGTCACTTCACTGGCGCTTCCTGGACGATGGATGAATGGGACACCAAGGGAACCCCGAGCGCGGCAGACGATGAAAGCAGATTCAGCCCCTGGATGAGAAGGGATGACTCCTTGGACATATGCAGGGAAGCGGACCTCCTGTTCGGTCGTTTCATCGAGACGCTCAAAGAAAGAGGGGTTTATAGCAACAGCATAATAGTTTTTCTCTCAGACCACGGAATGGAAAACTTGAAAGACAAAGCGAAAGGTTACAAGCTGATAGACCTCCGTGAGATACTCCGCTCCCACGGCATAGTATACGGGGAAGACTACCATGAAAACGGCGGCGCTGGAAGTTCAATCTGGATTCACGATCCCTCCAGAGCAAAAGCCATAGAGGAAGCGCTCGAAAACTACGAGGTAAACGATCCTGAGCTCGGGCTTATTCGACCCCTCATAGTTATAAACAGAGAAGAAATGAAAAACGGTGTTGACCTTGGGCCCTTCGGCAGGATAAGACCGATGGAGCTCTACTCTGAGTTCTGGGTAGAAAACCCGCAGGCTGGACAGGTGTGGGCTGACCTGTTCGTATTCCCGCTTTTCAATTACAACGTGGTTTCACACGGACAGATTCTTGCCGGCGGTTTCAATCCAATAGGAATTTCCCTCGGAAACTTCCCGGATTCCATGCAGCTGGGGTTTCCAGCGGCTCACGGAGGACCCACAACCAGCGACATTCCCCTTCTTTTCAAAGCTCCTTTCGGATACCAAGGGTACGCGCCGGGAAGCGAATACTCAGGGGAGGTCACGATAGGTGACATCGCGCCCACCATATACCAGATACTCGGATGGGAGGAGCCGGAGTGCGTGGATGGCTCACCTCTTCCGCCGACCGCGTGGGGGCGACCTTGAAAAAGACGTGCACCACGACATGAAACCAATTTGACGATTGCAAATTACGGGGAGAACAGCTTTGCAATTAGAGCGCGGATCGGCAAAAAGCGAGAGGCAAAGAGTTAATAAAAATAAGAAGGGACGGATCGCGCTTGCGGCAACATTGATTACCGCTTTTGCAGGAGGGACGGTGTTTTTTCTTTCGGGATGCTCAGGACCGCCTTTCAAATGGATCGTCAGCGTTTCCCCAACGGTCTTTTTCATTCAGGAAAATGATGAGCTTTTCCAACTCGCGGAGGTTCAGATCGCCTACTGGCTGCCCGAGCCGCGAATTTTCAAAGCGCTCGTTCAAGTCACGGACCAATCGAGTGGGAAAACCATTTCAACTGAGATTGATTCCGTAAGACAGGGGAAGCATAAGTACCGCGTGAAAGTTCCAGATGCGGACTCTCCCAGAAAATTTTTGTTCCGTCTCTATGATGTGACCCATGGCAAGCCAGGCGTTTTTCAAAACGAGATAGAAACCGCCTGGAAGCCACAGCGTAAGTGGAGTATCTCCCTTATCCCGAGTTCGCACATCGATCTTTACAGCACCGCAAACGCCGATCTCACCCCCGAACAGCATCGAAAAATAATCGATACCGCCTGCGATCTGTGCGAGGCGTACCCCGAATACACTTTCCAGCTCGAAAACCGAATCCCCATATACGAATACCTCGACGGGAGCCGCTCGCAGGAACTCGTGGAAAGGTTTATCAATCTTATAAGGTCAGGAAGGATAGATTTTGGAGCGCAACTAACCGGCGTTCACCATACCAACACCAGTGGAGAAAGTTACGCCCAAGCGCAGCTCGGTCCGTTTGCCTTCGGGCGAAACATTGAAAGCGAGTTCGGCATTAGACCCGAATTTCTTGCCGTTTACGATACCCCCGGAGTAATGAAACAGGTGCCTTGTTTCATGGAGAAAGCGGGCGTGCGCTATCTTGTTTACGCGCCAAATGTTTCCTACAGAATTCAAGAAATGATATCCATTCCTTACATTTTTTTCTGGGGAGCCGAAAGCGGCGCTAAATTGCTTTGCTGGAGGAGCTCTTACGGATATAACGCTGAAAAACAGGATTACTTCAAGCTTACCTCATCTGATGAGCAGGCACGCGAAGATTCGGTCAACAAGATCCTCCTTCGAAGACAGGAGGGGCTTGATGATAATGGCAAGTTCAACCCCGCGCTCCTCTATCCATTTGACCAATACGCAATCCTCTGGGACTACGGCGATAACGAGCCCGCGGATAGCGGACCGATTGATTTTATCCGCACCTGGAATCAGAAATTCGCGTACCCCCGCTTCAGGATCTCATCCTACGCCGAGTTCCTCGGAGAAATGGAATCACTATACACAAACCAAATACCGACATTAAAAGGCGAACTTCCAAACTGCTGGGAATTTATTCTCATGAATCACGGTATCATAAACCTGTATGACAGGTTTGCCCGCAGAGCAAATACACAAGCGCAAACGCTTGAAGGGCTTACCTCTATATTTCAAAAGCCAGCTTTTGACCTCACCGAAAAAATCTCAAGATCATGGGATAACATCGCCAAAATCGAGGCTCACGACTTCTTCTACGGTGGGAAACTGGATCCTAACACTGGCGAAATCGTCCTGGACATCATGAACCCAGACTGGGCTAAAGCGGAATGGGCGCTTATCGCGGAGAAGAACTCGCGGGAGGCGCTCGGGCAGGCTGAGGAAATGTTTTCCTCCCTGATCAAAGGGGGGAGAATTCAAAGAATAGTCGTAACAAACACCCTTTCTTATGAAGCGACAGCGCCCGTTGCCCTCAAAATGCCGGAAAATCTCTTCCCTAAGAGCTTTTCTGTAGTTGAGGAGCCGAGCGGGAAACCGATACCACATCAGATAATCGAGGCAAACGTTTATGAAGACTACTTTGGAAGACGTCCAAGAATGAAATATCAAAACGAGCACTTCAACGGCGCCTATCCAGATCCCCCACGTCCATCGGGTAAGTACATAGTCTTTATCGCCAGAGACGTCCCAGCGATGGGGTACCGCACCTACCGCGTAATTGAGGGAAATATAGTTCAGGAAAGCAATGCCGTATGCCAGGCGTCCGCAAACACCGTTTCAAATCAGTTTTATGAGGTAAAGATAGACCCCGATAACCTCGCCGTAAGCGAGATCAAAGACAAGGAACTTGGGGAGAACCTCGTTGATGAGAACGCCTCCGTTTGCGGGAAAAAGATCGGGCTGAACCAATTCTTGAAAGGCTATCCCTCGCTTGACAGCGCCAACATCCTTATACATCTACCCTTTATGCACGCCAATCGCCCGTTCTGGCAGCCCATACTGGATGCCATAACCAGGTCGAGCGTTACGATATGGGAACCCGAAAAGATGACCGGGCGTATTGAAGTGGCGGCAAGCGGCCCGGTAATGTCAGCAATTCGAATTGTATCCCGGGATTCGAGGGGCTCCGAGCGAAGGCAGACTGTTGTCCTTTTCGACGGGTTGAAAAGGATTGACTTTATCAATTTCATCAAGAGCACCGGGTGCAACCCGTTTGAAAGAATCGCTGTTTCCTTTCCGTTTAGGATGAAAGAGGAATTCAAAGCAAGATACGAAAACCCGTATTCCGTCGTCACAGCCGGCGAGGATGAACTGCCGGGGGGACCCTCTCCCCACCGCCATGCCTGTGACTGGATAGAATTTGAAGACAACCAAAAGCGGGTGACTGTCTCGACCCCGGACATTGGGTCTTTCACCTTCGGGCGACCTGACTTGAACCTCGTTGACCACGCGAGATATACGAAACCCGAAAAGCCGCATTACTTCCCTGTTGTGCTGGATACCTGCTCCTGGAGCGCGTTCGTCGTTCCAGGGTCATACACTGCTCGTTTCTCCCTGACGACCAGCAAATCAGAGACTCCTCCCACGGTTACTCGGAGCCAAGCCCGCGTGTTTGCCAATCCATTAAGATCAGCGATTGCGTCAAATAAGAACGGTCCTCTTCCCCCGGGAGAAATGAGCGTAATCTCGCTTGATAAAGAAAACGTAGAGATAGGATGCGTAAAAAAACCTTGCGAGGGTGATGGCCTCATATTAAGGCTCGTTGAGACCGAAGGACTGAAAACCGTGGCCAGCGTCACATTCCCGCGAATGTTCGAGATTATAAGCGCGCGCCTTGCCGGATTCGACGAAAAACCGTCAAGCGAACTTACGCGAATGGGCTCATCGGTAATAGTTGAGTTGGATCCCCATGAAATCATCACCATCAGACTCAATGTTCAGAAGCGCCGAAACTTAAAGCGGAGCGAAAAGCGAGAGGGTGGCGGCGGGGTAGTACCTGGGCATGAAATAATGAAATATAAAGTGAATAAGAAATGAGGTGCCCAGGCACCGACCATAAATACGAATTGGACCCGCAAGCAATACTTCGCTGAGTAATCGCGCCAAATGAAATGTCGCGTAATGATACTTGCTAGAATAGCCTGCCTTGAGATTATCGGGGGTGATAAGAATGCCCGAGGCGAAAAAACATGGTTTGCAAGCAAGAGTGATGAGCACGGGGCTTGATACCGTAAAAAAACTGTCCAAAGCCTACCACGGCTACTTGCAAAGAAAGTATTCTAAATGGCAGAGTGCCTCGATTCACGCCGGAGGGGACGTCAGCATGGGGGTTGTAAGGCTCGCCATACTCGAGGGGCTCGGAATCCCGCAGAGGGAACTTCGAACAAAACCGCTCATCGGCGTCGTGAACTCCTGGTGTGAGCTTAACCCCGGGCATGTTCACCTTGGAGAACTCGCGAAATCCGTCAAAAACGGCATACTCTCAGCCGGCGGCGTTCCCTTCGAATTCAACGTTCCGGGTCCGTGCGATGGACTGGGAAACGGTAACGAAGGAATGAGGTTCCTGCTTCCGCAAAGGGATATTATTGCTGACATGATAGAGATGTATGTCCGATCTCAGTGGCTCGACGGTCTCGTGTTCCTTTCAAGTTGCGACAAGATTAACCCCGCCATGATGATGGCCGCCGCAAGGCTAGATCTCCCCTCGATATTCCTTCCCGGGGGTCCCAACATGATGGCTGTCAGGTTTACGCCTGGAATGGAATCAATAGAGCATCACACTTACAAAAGCCTCAGAGACAAAGTTAGAACAACCACCTGCGCGACCTGCGGCGCGTGTGAATTGCTAACCACCGCTAACACGATGCAGCTTCTGATAGAGACAATGGGCATGGCTTTACCGGGAGCAGCAGCAACCCCAGCTTTTTCCTCCAAGAAAAGGTCGGTCGCCTGGGAAACCGGTGAGAAGGTTGTGGAGCTTGTGCGAGAGAACATTCGACCGTCGGCTGTACTTACCGAAAAGGCTTTTGAGAACGCGGTCATGGTAGCGCTTGCCATAGGAGGCTCAACTAACTGCGTGATTCACCTGCCCGCCATTGCCAGAGAACGTGGGATCGATCTGGACATTAGGCTGTTTAATAGGTTCGGGAAAAGCGTGCCCACGCTTTGTCCGATTGCGCCGAGTGGACCACGCGGGGTGGTAGATTTCTACTCCGCAGGAGGCGTGCCCGCGCTTCTAAAAGAACTTAGTCCCGTGATAAACGCGGAGTGTCTGACGGTATCAGGCGAGACAATCGGAAAAATCGCTAGAAGGGCAAAAGTGCTTGACCCAGACGTGATAAGGAGCATGAAAAGACCCTATAAAAAAGAGGGGGCTATCGCTATTCTTTCCGGAAATCTTGCCCCAGACGGGTGCGTAGTGAAGTCGAGCGCGGTCCCAGAGGAACTGCTCACTTTTGAGGGAGAAGTAATGGTATTCGACGGGGAATTCGAAGCGCTCGAGGGAATAGCGGAGGGGAAAGTCCCTCCCAATACGGCGATTGTTGTCCGCTACGAGGGTCCGAGAGGGGGTCCGGGAATGCCCGAACTTCTCTCTATCACGACAACGATCGAGGTTTTGGGATTAAAGCATGTTGTGTTGATAACAGACGCGCGCTTCTCGGGCGCATCTTCGGGGCTCGCGATCGGTCATGTCTGCCCCGAGGCTTACGACGGCGGCCCGATAGCTCTTCTCCGAAATGGGGACCGCGTCTCAATTGATGTTTCGGCAAAGAGCATAAATGTGAACTTGAGCGACGAAGAAATGGAAAAAAGAAAAGCGGAATGGAGACCCCGCGAGCGGGAAATCCCTCAGGGTTACCTTAGAAGATATCGCCAGATGGTCGGCTCCGCTTCCAGGGGCGCTGTGTTAGAGAGATTGAGCAAAGCCTGAAGCGAGCTTTGCTTGCCGGGTAAAAAAGAAAGGAGGAAGCATGAAGGTCATCACAGGTGGCTCCGGGTTTCTGGGAGTCGAGATCGCAAAAAAACTTGTTGAGCGCAACGAAAAGGTTAAAGTTTACGACATTGCAAAATCCCCCGACTTGCCGAAAGAAGTCAATTTCGTAAAAGGGGACGTAAGAGACAAAGATTTTCTCATAGAGGCATTCAAAGGAGCCGACACCGTATTCCATCTTGTGGGAATAATGCCTCAGTCAAAAATGCCGCACCCGGAAATGAGGAAGATAAATATTGGTGGGACAAGAAACGTTCTTGAAGCATGTGCAGAGCGAGAAGTCAAGAGGGTTGTCTATCTTTCGAGTTCGGAAGTTTACGGTATTCTCGAGGAAATCCCCTGTCCTGAAACGGCGCTGAAAGCCCCGATCGGGGAATACGGACACAACAAGGTTTCCTGCGAACTCATCTGCCATGAGTTCGCGAAATCCCATGGGTTAGAGATATCCATACTACGCCCAACAAGCATCGTCGGACCGAGAAACTGGGAAGAGACGGTGAACATTCTCTTGGGTCAGATAAAGAATAACGGGGTGATTCCCCTTCCGGGTAGAGGCAGAACAAGATGGCAGGTGTCTCACGTAAGCGACGTGGCTAATGCGGCGATATTAGCATCCGAGAAAAAGGAAGCAATCGGAGAGGCTTTCAACGTGGGATGCGACGGCGAGGTTCCAACCATGTGGGAGCTTGCGCACGCCGTCAAAGAACACGCTAGTTCGAATGTGAAAATCGTAAGCCTCAATGAGAAAATCACCCTCGGGCTTTTGAAAGCGCTCGGCACCGTCAAGATATCCCCCGTCGAGCCCGACCATTTGTTGCTCTTCGAATACGACTTCGTACTCGATGTCTCAAAAACGAAGAGCGTGCTCGGATGGAAACCTGAGTTTAAAACTATTGAGGCTTTCATCGACACTTATGAGTGGTACGTGAAAACCCATTAGCAGACACTAGTCAGCCGTTAGCATAACCCATTCAAGGTGGTGAGTGAGATGTCGCCATCAATTCCATGGGGCGGTGAGGAACTGGCCTTTGAACTGCCCAGCGGGTGGAATCTGCTGGGATACGTTAAACCTGCCGAGGTAAAGCCAACCGAGTCGGTTGAGGACGAACTTAGGTCCGCTTTGCAAAAGCCTTTTGGAATTCCTCCCCTAAAGCGCCTCTGCGAGGGGAAAAACAAAATAGCGGTAGTGGTGGAAGACATAAGCCGCCCCACGCCAGCCAACCTTTTCATGAAATCACTTCTCGATGAGATGCTTCGCTGGGGCGCACAAAAAGAGGCAATAACTCTTGTAACCGGAACCGGAACCCACAGAGCGATGACGGAAGCTGAGATGGAAGAAAAAGTGGGAAAAGAAGTCGCGCAAGAATTCAGGTGGGTAAACCATGACTGCAGAGATAAAAGCTCAATGGTAAGCCTCGGCAAAACAAAGAGGGGAACGCCGGTTGAGCTAAACAAGCTCGTGGTTGAAGCTGACCTCGTCGTGCTGGTTGGAACAATTGAACCGCACCCGCACGCTGGTTTCGGAGGGGGTTTCAAAAACATTGTTCCTGGAGTGGCCTCGGACAAAACGATTGGATACAACCATCTGCTCTCCGCGACAAAGAGGAATTACAGTATGGTCGGGTGGGAACCAGAGAAAAACCCGATGCGCCTGGACGCCGAGGAAGTTGGCAGAATGCTCAAAGGGCAAACATTCATGGTAAACACCGTGCTCACGCCTGACCTCAAGATCTCAAGGATTTTCGCTGGCGACCCGATCCAAGCTCACAGAGCGGGACTCTCCTATTCCAGAAGCATCTACGGCGTCGAGATAGAGCGTCAGGCCGACGTAGTGATCTCAAGCTCTCATCCCATGGACCACGATCTAAGGCAGGGCGTAAAAGCGGTAGCAAATACCTTCGCCGCAGCGAAAGAAAGAGGGCTTGTAATCGCCGCGATGCGCTGCAAGAGCGGAGCAGGCGATATGGAAGTGCCCAAGATTTCCATCCCGAAATCTGAAAAAGCAATACGCCTTATGGAGATGGCGCTTGTCCCGGTGGTAAGATATTTGCCGTTCGGCATACCCATCGAGGAAAGATTTTACATGTACACCGCTCTCAGGACAGTGCTGAGAAACAGAGTGGTCATATACGCCCCTGAAATACCTTTGGAGGCAAGAAAGAAACTGTCATACTTTTTCTCCACGCAAACGTTCCAAGAGACACTCGAAACGGCAGCAGAGCGCATTCCAAAAGCGGATGTCCTCATCTTCCCCAAAGGAGGAATTACCTATCCAATCATAAAGGAATAAATCTTAAGGCCATAGCCCTGAGACGCACGCGCGCAACGGTATCTGGCTTTACGCCAAAGGCGGTAAGGGCAACGGTTTTTTGAAAAGCAGCAAGGAAGGGGGTGGGTAGTTTGGAGCTAACACTTGTCGGGCAATCCACTGTACTTATCAAGCTTGACAGCGGTATCGTAATCCTTACGGACCCCTGGTTTGAATCATACGGCTTTATCAGAGCCGTTCCTATCGCGATGAAACCGGAAGAAATCCCGAAATGCGATCTAATACTCGCTTCACATAAACACATAGATCACTTAGACCGCGCCGCTTTGAGGTTCGCCAAGGAGCGGGGAACGGTCTTCATGGGCTCGAGGCGCGCCGCCAAGGCTGCCGCAAGAGCCCGCATCGAAGACGTAAGAGCCATGAAGCCAGGAGATCATGACGAGGTTCGAGGGGTCAGAATATTTGCCACCCTTGCTTATCATCCGCTTGCCAAAGACGCGGTCGGGTTCGTCATAGAAGCGGAAAGAAGGCTTTATTTTTCTGGTGACACAAGGTATGACGACAATCTCGCCAAAGAAATCAGGGCTTTCAACGTGAACGCGGGACTTCTGCAAGTTGCCTGCAGTAGATATTTCGGCAAAGACGATGGCATGAATCTTCATGATGCGGCAAGACTCGCAATCGAAGCGGATATGCCCGTCGCAATCCCTATCCATTACCAGGTAAAAGGGAAAACGCTTGACCCGAGACGGTTTTTGGAGTTGCTCCCTCCGGGTAGAGGGAAAATCCTTGTTCCAGGCAAGCCTTTAAAGCTCTGATTGAGAACATGCCCTAAGAGAAGCGCTCCTTCGCTTCAACCGAGCATTATTGAAAGAGAGATACAAGCCCGCAATAAGGATATGGATTTGCAGGTTACCGACATACTTCACGGAGGCGACGCGTTATGGAGAGTTTCAAAGGAATATTCCCCGTTATGCTTACTGTCTATAACGAAAACGACGGGATTGACGTCAACGCGATGTCAAAGATGACCGAATACCTGATAGATTCAGGAATGCATGGACTTGTCGTTCTCGGCAGCAACGGAGAATGTCCTTACCTGACAAGAGACCTCCAGAAAACGGTTATTGAGACGGTGGTCGAAACTTGTCGGAAGCGCGTACCGGTAATTGTGGGAATAAACGAGCGAGGAACCGAACCCGCTTTAGAAATCGCGACATTCGCTCGCGAAGCGGGAGCGGATGGTCTGCTGGTCGCCCTGCATGTTTTTTACCAGATCGATGAGGAGGAGATCTTCAAATACTACGAGGACGTTTCACGGGAATCAGGTCTGCCGGTTCTCTACTACAACTATCCGGCGGCGACAAACCTAAAACTCTCTCCTGGTCAAATAGCCAGAATCGGCGAAATACCCAACGTGGTGGGGGCAAAAGAAACAATTTTTGAGATAGACGAGATAAAAGCTCTTGTGGACGCGACAGACGAGAGTTTCTCAGTCTTCACGGGCACAACCCTTAATCTACTCGCGTCAATGACGGTGGGCGCTTGCGGCGCGATTTGCCCGCTCCCAAACGTCATTCCCTCAAAAACTTTAAGTTTGTATGACGCTATTATGGAAAAAGACCTCGAAAAGGCTGAAGCGCTGCAGAACGAAATATACTCTCTTACAAGCCTTCTTGCCGCATCCCCAACCCCGCACGCAATGCTAAAGGAAGCAATGAGGCTTTTGGGTCATCCCGTTAACAGTGCCGTCAAGAAGCCCCTCCCTCAATTAACCAACGCTCAAGCGCAGCTTGTTCACGAGTGTCTTGAGAATGCAAATCTGATTTGAGTTGAGAATTTTACGGAAAATTCTTTCGAAGAGCTTTAAGCAAGACAAAGAGTGGGTGCCATTTGGGATCCTTTTTTCCCTCGTCCATTTGCCGCCAAAAGATTCATGAACAGGATAACCCGAGCGGTCACTTATCTGAAAAACCGGGTTGAGCGCGCGCGGACGCCGCATTCACATGCGCCCGGCGGTCTTCGCTGGATCAGGCTTGGTAACGAAAAGCTTGGGCTTGGGGTTCAGTTCTTCCTCAACCGCCTTAATGAGGTCTTCCGTGTCGAAAGGCTTTCTGAAAAATTTCACGGCTCCCAGTTCCTTGGCTTTTAAGCGCGTCTCGTCATCATCAAAGGCGCTTGCCACTATGACGGGGATGTTTCGGGTCTTGATAGAGGACTTTAGTTTTTCAAGTACAGACAAGCCGCCGCCGCCAGGCATTCTGATGTCGAGGATCATTAAATCCGGGTTGTGCCTATGTGTCATCATGACCGCTTGAAGAGCATCCATTGCCACCACCACGTCATAGCCCGCAGCCTTGAACCGCAGACTAAGCGCTTTTAAGATATTTTGTTCGTCGTCAACGATCAGGATCTTTTTCCTTTCCATTTGATACTACCAAGTCGCTTCCGCTCAGGAGCTGACTAAGTCCCCTCCTTTCTTTCGTTTATTTCGAAAATCAAGTAAGCCGATAGCACGCTAAAAGTCGCGTGTCTTTAATCACCGGTGAAATTCATCGCCGTCCGTAAGACCTCAGCGGTCGAGAACGGGGTCTTGAAATACGCGACCGCGCCAAGGTTCAACGCCTCTTTTTCCTCCACGGGATTGTCTCTACGGCTCACCACAATAACGGGGATAAGCATGGTTTCGACCGAGTTTTGCAGATCCGACAGGACATCCAACCCTTCACGCCCAGCAAAACTCATCCCTAAGACAATTAAGTCCGGTTTCTCTTCGTGTGCTATTTTGTTTCCATAAATCCAATCCTCGACAACAAACACATCATTGCCGAGCTTCTCGAGTTCGTCTGAAAGCTCGGAGGTAAAATCATCATCATTTGAGACAATTAGCACTTTTGCCCCTGCCATAGCCCTTCACTTGCCTCCGTACCGCTTCAACAAAAGAAAATACATTTCCGCTCAGAGCAAAACGTCACTCATATTAAACCTTGCTTTTACTCAATCAATTTATCGGCAAAGTGGAGGTATTCCTTGACGACTCATCCATCGAGCGGACGGCTCGCGTTTTTTGGGTTTGGTAGTTTTTGAAAAACTCGAACGCGTTTGAGGAGAGAGATAAAATCCTTTTCCCGGTTGCTTAGATGATAAGCGTTCAGACCGAGCGGCGAGTGATTAATTTTCAGTCGAATCTTCCGTAGTTTTGAGGTGGCTGGTCTTTTTATCGACCTGCCCTACGAGTTTTTGCAATTCGGTGCTCTAATCTAACGGCAAACCCTCTCTGCGAAACCAATCGGAAAATGGCATGAAAGCCGGCGGTCGAAATGGGATGGTCTCAATTTCATCAGAGATTGGATATGATCCAAACTGCTTTACCGACTCAACGACGGTAAAAACGTTTTCGAGGGGGGAGGCAACAGGGATCAAGTTCATAATAATGACAAACTTACCCCTTCCCGCCCCTTCCCTTATGATTTTCCGCATTGCAGACACGATCGCCTCCGGGGGACCCTCCTCAATCAGATTGGGACGAACGTTTAGCATAAGGCACACGCTTTTTTCTTCGGCATACCGCCTGGCTGTTACAATTCCTATCTTCTCATAATCCTCGTTCCATACGAGGAGAAATAGCGGTCGTAAGGATTTGAAAAAATTACCTCTTGTTATCATTTCATACTTTATGTCGAGCACCTCGCGCGGATCTCCAACCGAGCACTCGCCCCAGCTCCCCGTATCAACAACGGTACGAAGAGAAGAATTTGTCGCTTTAACGATTTTCTCGATATAAGGAAGGCAAAACTCCCTCACCATGTCGGTCGTGACGTTCGGTTGAGAAGCCCAGGCGTCAGACATCACTACTATCGAAGCTGTGGTAGTCTCGACCATCTTTTCGATCCAGGGAACCACTACCTCCATGCTTAAGAAATCAAGCAGCCGGTGCGCGAAGCGCGGATTCCGCCTGATATCCCTGATGAAATTCACATAGCCCCTGAGCAACACCGCCATCGTGAAGGGGGAACACGCGTAGACCATGGGCGGTATCCCCATAAGTTCGATATATCTCTTGTATGACTCGAGCACGAAAGGCATCCGTCCAGAGACTCCCGGAACGGGGGGACGCAAGCGCTTCAAATCGTCTTCGCTTTTAATGAGAGGCTGCGAGGTATCAACGTCAGGCTCGCTGTGCTTCCGCCAGATGAGCCTTTGGCCCAACGCTTCCGCCTCGATATTGTAAAAATCAAACACAGGTGACCAGAAATCTATGTCAAAGTAGCGAGCGAAATTGAACGAGGCGCCGATAAAGGGTCTCGCTTTTGAAAAGAAAACACTCGCTTCAAGCCCGTGCATGCTCATCGCGTAGGTGTAGGGTTGAGCAAGGATTGGAACACGATCAGGCGTCCCGTAAATAGCCGCGACAAGCCGCTCGAAGCCGCCGGGATTCCTCACTTTTAAACCCCTGCCCAGCGCGATGCCCTTAAAGAGGTACTTCATCACCCTCAACTGTGTCCCCAAAGGTTGGGGCAAACTCATCTGGACCATCCTAAGAGAGCATCAATCACTTCCACCGCTCTGACCGCGTCCTCCCCGTAACCATCCGCGCCGAGCCATTCCGCATACGCTCGGGTCACCGCCGCGCCGCCAACGACCACCTTCAAGCGCTTCTTAAGACCCGCCTCATCGAGCAGTCGGATTACCTCTTCCATGACGCGCATGGTCGTTGTCATGTACGCGCCCATCCCCAGAACACAAGCCTCATGCTCGCACGCCGCTTTTACGAACGCATAAGGAGCTACATCAACCCCGAGATCGACCACCTCGTAAGAAGCGCAGCGGAGCATGGCTATTACGAGATTTTTCCCGATGTCGTGGGCGTCACCCTGAACCGTACCTATGACAACCTTGCCCTTATATGCGATATCACCGCTTTTCAAAAGCGGCTCGACTTTGACGAAAACCTCCTTGAAAGCCTCAGCGGCAAGGATGATATCAGGCAGGAAAAACGTGCCCTCCCTCCATAGCCTTCCGGCCTCATAAATGCCGGGAACGGCTCCCTTTTCCAGGATATCCCCGGGGGCTACCCCTTTTTCGAGCGCGGCATCGGCGATTCTTGCCGCTTCTACCTCGTCACCGCCACTGACAGCTTCCTTCATGCTTGCTTCCCAGTCCATATGCTCTTTCCTCTATTTCCTCTTCTTCCGGACAACTCCACCCGCGCAAAGCCGTACGCTTTTCAGCCAGGCAGCGCTCGCGACCACTCTTGCCCCCTTCCCCAAAGCACCTCCTCCTGCCCCACGGCGCGGGCGCCATGAAAAGCCTCGCCCCAAAGAGAACTAAACGCGCAAATTTGCGCGACCCACTCCTGACGGTAAGTCAAACAGAGCAAGAATTAGCAATAAGCGACGCCGAAAGCGCTCGACAAATTTCACCCGTACGGGCTCAGTCTAAAACCCCTGCGGACCGCAATTCCTCGACCGCTCTATTCCCGACCGCCGAACCCTTGCGGTAGAAAACAGGAGGCTTGCCCACCGGTGATCTCATGGTAACCCACTTTCCCGCCTGAGCGCTTCCAAAAACCTCTCCTGTCCATAGATGCACCCATTGACCGGCGGGAAGGTAAAGACGCACGTCTCTTGCTCCCGGCTGGAAGCAGGGCGCTATCAAAAACTCGGTTCCGAGCATAAACTCACTGTCAATGTCCCATGTTTCGGGGTCGGATGGATAATTGAGGAAAAGCGGTCTTGCAAGTGGATATCCTTTTTGAAAGGCTTCACTCATCAGTTCTTCTCGGTAGAAACCGAGCGCCCTATAAACCTTCGCGAATTTCGCAAAGTGCCTTACCGTTTCATCATCCGAATCCCACTGGCAGTTCAGCTCGGGCATGTTCCCCTCATGAGTCCTGAAAACGGAAGTGAAAGCGTTCATCTCCATCCATCTTAAAAGTAACTCTTTACTCCTTCTGTATCCAAAGCAGGGAAGCCAGGATACGCCAATGGTAGTGTAGCCCCCGATATCGCTGTGATTTAGAGAAAAGCCAGAGATTCCGCTTGAGAGAAGGCCTATCAAAGCCGTCTTCATCCCATCAAAAGCATCCCAGCTGACCAACTGGTCCCCGAGCCAGAAAAGGGTGGAAAAAGAGGGGCTTTTGGTAAAGCCGGAGCGAGTAAAAAAGAACGCATCTCCCTCAAGATTCGCCTCTCTGATTGCCTCTCGGTTCAGTTTTGCCCACTCTTCAGGGTAACGGTTGTGGAAGGACGCCGGGTTCTTACCTCCATCAAGGACGCAATCAAAAGGGAGCGCCTCGGCGTAATCTGCCATCCACCCTGAAACCCCCACGTCAAGATATTGAGTCTTGATTATCTCTTTTAGCCATTCGCGCGCCTCGCTGTTTGAAAGGTCCACCATCCCCGCCGAAAAATCCGTATTCGGAATGAGATAGGGCTTTTCGTTTATGTCTTTCACCAGATATCCTTTGTCTTTCGCCTCAAGGAAAAGATTTCTGTTATATGAGGGCTTTGCGCTCACATCGACAAGAAAGGGGTTTATGTAAGTTAACACGCGTATTCCCTGCTTTCGAACCTCCTGCACGAGTTCGGCAAAATCGGGATACGACTCAGGGTCAGGTTCCCAGTTCCACCATAACTGGGAGCCGGCAATCGTTTTTCTCCTTCCCGACCAGTCGTGAATCCATAAAGCCGAGACGGGAACACCGTTTTCTTTGAGTTTCTTAAGCGTTTTTCTCACATGGGCGCTTCCTCCCTGAACGCATACGATTGCGCCTTTTCCAACCCAGTCAGGCAACTGCCTAATCCGCCCGGAATAACGCGTGAAATTTTTAACAATTTCCAGAGGGGATGTGCCCCTCAAGATTCGGCCCCTCATTCTTCTCGAAAAAAGGCTTACCGTGACTCTTTCCAGCTGGGTCAGATCAAAGAGCGAATACTCAGAGTTTTTCAAAAACAGCGAGCGGTGGCGGTTCGTGAGATAAAAGGGGACAGCCGCATAGGTCGAGAAACAGTCCCCACCGGAACCCGCGAAAAGATTCATCAGAAACGTAAGCGGCTGCAATCCCCTTCCTATGCCCTGTTCCTGAACCAGCACGGGGACTTTCTTCCCCTTCATATCAAGGTGGGAATACTGCGCTCCGAACCCGAAGAAGCGCTCATCGGCGGATGTTTTGTATATCAGATACGAGCGATTAACCTTTCCCAAATCGCAATCGTTTTCAAGCACCTGGAAATCAAAATCGACCCCCACCTCGTCTCTTCCGCTGAAAACCACCCTGTAGCGAAGGGGAGGTGAGGCATCGAGAAAATGCCCCTCGATTACAATTGAGCCGTTCTCTTCCTTTATCTCCTCAACGCTTTGATGGTAAAAGCGCCTCTTTACGTAATCGTGAATCCTGAATGACCCCCTGGATTCGAAAATCTTTGCGGTTCCCACGGCAGCGGAAAAGAACGCTTCGCCCCTCGCGCTTTCCCAGAGGATTTCTTTCATTTCTTGCCCGCGGGATATTCTCAAACGCGGTCCGCAGAACGGGGGATTGCTCCATTCTATGGAAAAATTCCCTGTCCTGAAATTACTTGATGGCACGCTTGACCAGAGGGTCCTGAATAAAGAAAAACAGCGCTGCTCAAGCGCGAAAGGTGCTGCGCTATCGCATGGGCGGAGAGGAATCAGAAGCATGGAAAGGACCAGTAAGGTGCAAATGAAAACAAAAACAGGTTTAGATTTGCGAATTAAAAGAGCACGAAAGGATGCTGGTAGTTTCATTGCTCAACACGATTCCTTCAAATTCTAATAATCCCGTAAGGATTAATACTCAGCACGGACTTGTAAATCGCAAGGACGGGCTAATTATAAACCAGTTGTGGAGAAACGGTCATGTCGACTATTTGTTCGATAGCCTCGTGTTAATTTTATGTTTGGCGACTCCCGCCACCGACATCAAACCCATGAAAATGCCGAAAAGGACAAGAACGGAAGCGCCGCCCCCGCAAATATCAGTGACCCTAAGACCTTCCCTCAGCCTCGCCTCCTGCCCACCAGGTTTACAAACCACCACATCATATTTGCCATACGGCATGTTTCTCAGATAAAGCCTTCCGGTTATCTTCGATTCTGAATGCCCGACAACGTTAAAGATGCTGTAACCTGTGCCACCAATTTCAAAACTTACGTAGTCCCCTGGCGCAAAACCACCGCCTTTAATGTTGACATTTTCGATTATCGTTCCTCCCACTCCATATTCAGGAATTATCTTTGATACCTTGAAAGGCGCTCTTCTAAGAACGCTTTCCCCCAAGCCGGCAAACCAAACGGTGTTTCTATCTAACGCAGACAGCCCCAACCCTCCTAATATACTTCAGGTTTCCTCCTCCATCCATGTCTGCCCCCCATCCAGAGTTTTCAAAGCGGCGCTCTTGTAGATCCCCTGCGCTAAGTTACTGTATACGCCGCTATCCCAAGCTGATTGAGGATCCACGGCATCGACACACGCAAGGTAATAACCCTGCGGCTCGTATTGCTTTACCCATGTTTGCCCACCGTTTGTTCTCTTAAGTATTAAACCATTGTACCCAGAGGAAGCGTTGTCGCTCCCCACAATCCAGACGCTACAAAAATCAGCGCAAGAAACTGACCTCAAGTCGTGCGACACACCTGAGGACTGCTGTTCCCAGGTTTGCCCTCCGTTTGTGGTCTTGAGTATCAAAACTCCCGCGCCAACAGCCCAAGCGATGCTTGAATTATAGGCTGATATTGAGTACAGCATGCCCGAAATCGGAGGGGATTGATCAACCCATCCAAGTCCCCCGTCGGAAGTTTTGAGTATCCTGACGTTATAAGTTCCCCCAGAGTGAGCATAGCCAACCGCCCAAGCAGTTTGGGCGTTAACACAGCAAACCCCGAAAAACTGTGAGCCGTACTCATCACGCACAACACACCAGCTTGCTCCACCGTCGGAAGTCTTGCAAATCTCTCCGTAAGGAGCACCAAAAGTCCAACCCGATGAAACAGCGTAAGCGTTGTCCTTATTCGCAGCGCTTATGGCGCGCACCGTGTAAACGCCGGTGTCATACTGAAGATTCCAGTTCTCCCCGCCATCCTGCGTCTTGATGATAGCGCCCGAGCCGCCTGCCCACACGGTATCGTCGTCCACGGCGGCAACAGCGTAAAGGCCAGCTGAAGTCACGGATTTCGCGTGATTGACCCATGATTGCCCGATATCATTAGAGGAAAGAAGCACATTGTTCAGGTATTCCCCTGTAGAAGAGTGCAAGCTGCCCACTACCCAGACCGGATAAAAATCTTTCGATGATACGCTCAAGAGTTTCGTATTTTCTCCCTGTTCAAATAAATACCAATTATCGCCCCCATCATTCGTGAGTAAAATCACTCCCTCCAAGCCAACCACCCAAACACGAGGATAATCATCACAGGGAATTGCTATGTCTTTGAGAGTGGAGTCCACGAGAGAATTTTGCGCAACCCAATTCTGACCACCATCACTCGTCCGTAAAATAACGCCGCCATCCCCTACTACCCATATCGTTTGGGGGTTTAAGGCAGCAACACCGTAAAGGTCCGCGGTTGTCGGAACCTCAACGGCACTCCATGTTGCCCCTCCATCGTTTGTTTTAAGTAAGGTACTTGAAGCGCCTACCGCCCATGCATCATTGGGGCTTTCCGCCCAGACGCCGTTTAAATCGCTCGACGTCCCAGACGTCTGGATTCCCCGGTCCTGCCCAACGTTGGTTGTATGTATAATCGTTCCCGACGCGCCAACAGCCCACAGTTTTTGGGAATCCGCAGCGGAGACCCTGGTTAACGGTTGGTTGGGCAGCGACCCGTCGTAAACCTCCCAATCAATGCCATTTCCCCTACTAAGCACTAAAGCCTGGTTTGCAGGCGGCACCCTGACATAACCAACAGCCCAGGCTTTTTGCGCGCTTTTTGATTCTAAATCGGAAATAAACGCTTCCAGGCCGACTACGCACTGGGTAAACCAGGATGAACCGCCGACTGCTGTTTTGCACACTGCTCCGCAGCCGCCCGCAACCCAGACGTTATCGAAATCCACCACTGTCACGGCAATAAGGGAATTTCCGGTTGGAAAAGGATTCTTCCACGACCAGAGCGGGCGCTCAAGGAGAGCGGCGTTAGCTGCAGGCGTAGGGAAGAAAAAAAGTGCGGCAAACAAAAGCAAAAAAGAATTACAAAACACTAAATGATTTTATCGATGTGTTCATGTTTGCACCCCCCAAAAATTTGCCGAAACGCTTCTTACTGACAGTCAGTTTAAAATCAAAGTGCAATATCCCCGAATCGTTTGGATTCTCAGAAAGGCCTATTTTTTCACCGGCTTCAAATTTTATTTTTATACTTAAAAGCAGTTGAGAAAGTTAAGCAAAACTCTTAATAGACCGCGCTCAACTCAAACCCACATTTCATAAGAGTTTGGTTTACTCTCCTTAAATCGTCTTCTCTGAGAAAAGAATTGAAACGCGACCGAATCGCGAGATATTTTCCTCAGACCATAGCATCTATCGTGTGGATTACCATGAACCGCCCCACTCAAAACCCCCTGGAATCCTTATCCTTCCATCAAAGGGAACGAATCAGATAGGAAACGCCAATCCCCAGATATGTCCCGATAACCCATCCAATTATGCCAGTTACCACCCCCGTTACCACGATATCTCTGTTTTTAAGCGCCGCTGCAACCATGGGCACAAAAGGTGGGGACATGACACCGGCTATTGACGTAATAATTACCGTATCTGCATCTATTCTAAAGACCTTCGCAAAGAGTACGTGAAGAATGAGTCCAACGAACACAGCCCAGGCAACAAGCCCCACCATCGCGGGGGTTGTCGTAAATAGCTTTTTCAAATCGGACATTGAACTTACCACGACGCAGAAAATCAAGATGAAATACTGCCCCACATGAAATGTCATGCGTATCCTTTTCACCGCAGGTATAAAGGAAGCCAGTATCGCAAGCGTGCAGACTACGAGGACCGCGACCACCATCGCGTAGTCCTCGGGAAAGATGAAAGTCAATCCAAGACCGATTGCTACAATCAGCAAAGCAAGACCCAGTGCACCAAGCAATGGAACTATCACTTCCCGGGAGAAGATGCCTTCATAGGAGTCGTAATCTGCCATCTCTGCGCCGAACTTTGGGGGATTGTTTTCCTCTCCTTTTGAATATGGCTTAAACGGTGGAAGAAATTTGAGAAGAATCCTCTGCATGATGGTAACCATTAGAAGTAAATAAAGTGCGCCGACGGCGACGTCTGAAATCTGAGTTGAGGCAAGCACAGTCTTATCAATGCGCAGCGCCGTGCCGATTGCCGCGAGGTTCGGGGTTCCCCCGGTGTAGCAACCTATGAGCATACCAGAGACTTTCCACGTCTCTCCCCCTATCATGTTCTTAAATATCATGTAACCGCTAACCGCCGAGATCAGCACTGCGAGTGTACCAAGCCCAAAGGAGAGTAGAGCCTTGCCCGCGACGCGGGTCCATCCCTTGATGTCCAGAGAAAAGAATATAAGCGATAGCGCAAATGCGACTGAGAGTATGAAGAACAGGTCCTGGGTGTTTTCAAATCCACGAGGAAGGATGTCAATGTGACCGGCGGTGATGAATTTCAGATTCCCGAGAATAAGACCCGCAATATAGCAGAGAACCACACCGCCAACCCTGTTTAAAGCCTTGTATTTCTGGCACAGATAAATCGCGAACACGGGAAAAAGGATGTAGAAGGCTATCCAGAAAACCGCCATTTCGCACCTCTTAATTCTCTTCTGGTTTGAACCAAGCGCGCAATTCTAATAGCAGCAATTCTACCAACATCTCCTGATCGGTGCATACTGTTAAGACCTTCCGCAAGCGCAGTGTGGGTTCGAGAAAAAATAACTCGTTTCACCGCGAGATATTTAATAACTCACCCACAGCCCGATTTCGCGCCAAAGTGATTCAAATAAAGAAAACTCAAAGACTTACGCGCGGTTTTCGGCAATATGTTCCCTCATCCAGAAAAGCACTAAGAGCAGGAGAAATATCGGAAGGGATATGAGCGACATTCCAAATTTCAAAAGACCCTTAAACTGGTTAACGAGCCCGGATGCGAATATCAGCGCGGCGCTTGAGGCCGCGCCCGCCGCGAGCATACAGGTGAAGACAAACGGGGAGACACTTGCTGGAAAGCGCGCAACATACCCGATCAAAAGAGGATAGATGCCTGAACAGAACAGACCGGTAAGCGCGTACAGGAAAACCGCAAGATACCTCCATCCAACATAAGGCGCAAGAACAAGAGAAAAGCCCGCTCCTGAGGAAAGAAAAAGCAAAAGCCTGTATGGTTGAATCCTCCTGGTGAGAGGAGCGCATATCCAGCGCCCTACCGTTATTCCTGCCCATATCAGCGTAAGTACCCATTGCGCGGATGAAAGCCGGTGCGCCTCATCCATGAAATTCACTACCCACATCGAAACGGTGCTCTCCGCGGCGATGTAAAGCAAGACCGCGACAATAAGACCCGCGAAAAGCGGTCTTTCAAATTTGATCGCCTTTCGGATTGTTTCCCTACTCGCCGGAAGCACCCCGGGAACCGCCGGAAAATTCATACTTATGACAGGAAGCGCAAGCGGCAAGATGAGCAAAGCGGGAAAGGCGAACGCCCACCTCCAAGACAAAGCCTTCATTATCGAACCGGAGATGAGCGGACCAGTGACGACACCGAGCGAAAAGAAACTGTAGAGAATGTTCTGGTCGCGATGGCTTGTCTGAACCCTCATTCTTGTCACGTAAACGCCCGGGAAAGTTATGAGTATTCCATTTGAGAAACCGCAGGTAAGGTAAATGGCAAGCAACACCCAGTAATTAGGCGAAAGAGAACAAAAGCACAGAGAAACAACAAGTATCAGGATATTTACGACCATTATCTTGCGGACAGAAAAGCTCTGCATCATCCTTGTGATAAGAAGCATGCCCGCCACGCCGCCTAAAAAATAAGAAACCTGAAGGAGACTTCCCGGACCTGAGCTGATTTTGAACGCGTCCATCAATTCATCAACTATGGAGGGCGCAAGGAGAAGTACAATCCCTGGAACTATCATTAGGGGATAGAAGGGCCAGACTTTAGCAACAACCCCGCGCTCATCAGAAGTAGAGCCAGAATGACCGCTTTCAATTACCATCTTTGTTTTTCGGAGCCTTTCCTCTCACGTCTTAATAGGAGCATGCCTTTTCCCTGATCCGCTCTCTGTCATCAATGTAGCCCCTCAACAATTCAACCGCTGCCTCGCTTGCGTTTTTCTGAGGATTATAACCGAGGAGTTTTTTTGCCTTCTCGATCGAGTAGGAATAATCACCCTTAAAATAGAGAAGCTGCTCTGCCGGCATCTTGATGATTCTCAAAGCGACCGCGAGGTTTATGCAAGGCCAGGCAATCTTAGGTGGAACCAGTATTACTTTGTGCGGGTTATTCGCCTCTTTCAAGAGCGCCTCGATTATCTCCAGCGCCGTGGAGGGCTCGGAGCACGAAATGTTGAAAACCTCACCGACGGCCTCTTCCTTCTCGCCGCAGAGGATGTACCCTTGCACAACATCCTCAACCCAGACAAAATCGCCTTTGTACTGCTTGCCGCCTATCCATGCGATCTTGTCTTCCCGCCAAAATCCAATCGAACGCCCTTACAAGGTCAATCCTCGCGTAATAGCCGCGTCCGCATATGGTTGGCATCCTCATCATCGCAACGGGCAAGTTATACTGATAGTGATAGTGCCAGCACAACTCCTCGCAGGCTTTCTTGTGCCTTCCGTACCACCCGAAAGGTCTGTCCGAAGGGGCGGTTTCAGGAGCTCTGAAAGGAGGGAAAGGGGAATAAACCTCGATAGTTGACGTAAAGACAAAACGCTTGACTTCATTTTCGACAGCCGCCCTCAAGAAGTTTTCCGTTCCCCCGAAGTTGACCTGCCACTTCTCGCTTTCCGGTCTCTTGCTTAAAGACTGGACGAAAGCAAGGTGGTAGACCACCTCGGCTCCTTTCGCCGCTTTTCTTACGGCCTGGTAATCCCTCATGTCCCCCTGTACGAAATCCACGCCTTCCGGCAGATAAGGGCTTTTCTCGATGTCAAATACCCGCACATCTCTGCCTTTTTCCATGAGTCTCCGTGCAAGGTGCGACCCAACAAATCCTGCTCCGCCTGTTACGAGATCCATCTCCGCTCCACTCGTCCAAACAAAAGGGCTGATTTGAAACCTGAAAAAACTTACTTGATACTAATACTTGAAATGCTTTTTCCGCAAACCATCTCATTTTTCAAACGGTGAGAATATAAGGAACACCCACCGTTAAACTCAAACAACTTGAATAATCTGGAGACTATCGCAGAACCTAAAAAACAGATATAAAAAGCAAAAAGCACCTACCGATAAACTGAAACACAAAACGGATCCAGCACGCTGCTTCAACCCCAGATTGCGAGAATATAAGGAACACCCACCGTTAAACTCAAACAACTCTGTGCGTAAGTTATCGACAGTTTTATGAATTTTTTTGAATTCTTAAAAAGAGAAAATATGCCATTAAAGAAAGAAGCCCGTCCGCACCTCAAAACGCCCAGGCTGGATGTTACTGATTATGCGAGAACTGATACACATTTAACCGTATGTCAAAACAGCGTACCAGTTAGATTCCCCCTCGGAGGATGAGCGGCTCTCCCAGTAGACATCAAATGCCGAAGTGTAATCCCCCATCCTCCTTGAGCCATATTCTGGTCTTTTCGGCCATTATGGCTTTAAGAAGATGCGAACTTGAAGATGTTCTTAAGTGTCGGAAGTGCGGTTTCTTACCGCTTTCAACACATCATTCACAAAAAGCGCAAAATCTTTTGTCACACCCTGATGCTACTATCAAAACGAAAATACAAAACATTTGCCCTCGGGCAAAGGCGGGAAGGTGAAGCGCATTACATAAAATTTAAATTTTTAAAAAAAGCGGTTGAATGAGCAGCAGGATTATCTGAAAAGCGTTCACGAGCTTGTCATGCTCAAGTTAGCCGAAAACGATGATGTATATCTCCGATTGCCCTTGCGTTCCAGAACACGGCGCGACCTTGGAACGATGAAAAGCGACGGTGAGCAACCGTACAATTTTGAAGAAAAAGAAAAAAGGCTTCTGGAACGAATTCGGGCCTTTGGGAAAAAGCTGAAAAATCAGCCATATGAATACCCCATAGGCGCCCTAATAAAAAGGTATAAGTTAAACCGTTTTGAACAGTTCGTGCTCACCGTAACAGCGGCTTTAGCCATGTTCGAAAGAGGCAGATGCGCCGAAATCCCAGTTAGAACCCTGGCAATGCTGTGCAGTAATTCTGATAAGAAAAGAATCGAAACCGAGCTTTATTTCGAAAGCGAATCAAAGCTTGAAAAGATAGGACTGATAAAAACAGAAATGCCCCGCTGGAGATTGTTCTTTGAAACCGTGGTATTCATCACCAACGAAGGTTACCTTGCCGTGCTCGGTAAAGATACATCCGATTCTCCCCGGGAAGAAAGAGGGCGCGATAGATGCGGGATCCTCGACCCGGAAATAACAGGAAAAAACATTTTTCAAGCTCGATAATCGAGCCGCAGCTGACTCTTAAGGACGTGGTGCTTCCTTTAGATATCCTTGAAAAAGTAAATATGGCGATCATTCAAGCGCAATGCGGCCAGGTGCTGTTTGAAGAATGGGGTCTGGATGAAAAAATAAAAATTGGAAAGGGGGTTACCTGTCTTTTCGCCGGCCCCCCGGGCACGGGAAAAACCCTTACCGCGGAAGCGTTCGTGGGAGAACTCGGTAAGAAGATGCTTCTGGTGAGAGGGAACGACATTGTCAATCCATTATACGGGGCAAGCGAAAAATTCGCGGCAAGGGTCTTTAAGACAGCCAAGGAAAACGACGCGGTGCTCGTGTTTGACGAAGCGGACTCTTACTTTTACACCAGGCACGCTTACGCCCGTCATACCACCGACCAGTCGGATTACAGAATAGTGAATGTCTTTCTATCCTGTCTTGAGAGACACGAATTACCCGTCATACTAACCAGCAACAGAGCGGGGGCTCTCGACCCCGCCCTCGAGCGCAGACTCGCGGTAAAAATAATATTCGATGTCCCCGAATACCCTGAAAGGGCAGGGATCTGGCGTCTGCTGCTTGATGGGAACATCCCCTTAAGCCAAGATGTGGACATCGAGCGCTTAGCGAAAGACTACCCCCTGACTGGAGGGCAAATCAAGAACGCGGTCATAAACGCCTGCAATAAAGCGCTTTCCAGAAGCATCAATGTAAGCGTTCACTTCAGGATAAATTGACAAAAGCGCGCACACGCAAAAAGAGTGTTGCCAAAGCGGTTGTCACAATGCAAGACTTGATTGACGCATGCGATGAGGAGCTCGCGGGCGGAAGGTGCTTTGGTACCCATAAAAACCCGATCGGATTCACGCCCTGAAAACCCATCAAGCCCAAATGGCAAGCAAAAAGGCGCAATAAGTTTCGCGGCGCGTACCACGAATTTGCAAAATAAATGCGCGGACCTCACGTTTGCTTAATTCCAAAATTTGCTCTGATATGAAAGATTCTTTCGGAACTTGCATGATCTGAGCGCGCTTAAAAAGACGTGGTCTGAGAGGTTATTTGTCGCCTGAAAATACTTTCCGTATGTTTACGTCACTGGGGATGGCGAACGAATTTCCTACGCCCTATTCGCCAATCGAAAAATTGACCCTGAGTGTAAAATCTTTAAACAATCTCAAACGGTTAAAATGTATCCATTGCGATTGACCCCTCCGCGAAACGAGCAAAGGTCAGGCAATTTCAAGGTAAAGGTGCAGTACGTATGTGCGCAAAGGAACAACCGTGCGCGAAACGAGCGAAGGTCAGGCGATTTCAAGTGTTTGAATATGTGCGATAAGGAAGTGAACCGGCGCACTCAAGTGAAGGTTGCGTTTACGTGAGAGTTGTTTTGAGGAGAGCTAAATGAGGTTATATCTTGTAAGACACGGTCAGACGCAATGGCATGCCTCAAAAATGCATGTTGGTAAAATCGATGTGCCACTCGATGAGACGGGACACGATCAGTTAAAACTCATCGCCTCGCGTTTCTCGGGCGAAAACATTGACGCGGTCTTCTCAAGTCCTCTGTCAAGATGCCTTGAAATCGCCAAAGCCGTGGCAGCGATCCACAATCTCGAGGTAAGCATAGATGAAAGGCTTGAGGAAATGGATTTAGGGGCCTGGAGCGGGAAAACATATGCCGAAGTTTCCGAGCAATATGGGAACATTATAGAGCAGTGGAGCAAGAACCCTGATAGCCTCGTGCCCCCGAACGGTGAATCCCTTGGGCGCGTAAGAGAGAGGGTGGTCTTCTGGCTCGATTCTGCCTGGTCGCAATACATGTGGAAAAACGTCTTCGTGTCCAGCCACAGCACTCCCATAAGAATTATAATCGCGCAACTGATTGGACTGCCCTTCGAGCGAATCTTCACCCTCTCGCTCGGGCTTGCCTCGGTATCTGTCGTCACATATAACGGGAACTTTGCGACCCTGGAGGTGCTCAACGACACATCCCACCTCAATCGAAGAGACAAGGAGTATACAGAGTAGGGAATCGATCGCTTTCTTAAGATTTCTCGATCTTCAAAACGAGTTACGCGTTGCCTTGTTCTTGAAAAAAGAATCCAAACCTATGGATCTTTCATGGAAGCGGCTCGTTGTTGCTCATGTTGCATGCGCGTATTAAACAATAAACGCGCGGATCTCAAGAAAACAATGGGCAAGAACGCGTGAAATTTTTGGGGGTTACCTGGAGAATCGCCGTTTTTGACAATTGTCGTACCGATTTGCCGCCCTGGCGGGTATTCTGGTCAGTGGGAGAAACATAAGGACCGCTCAAGGAAGGGAAATGCGAGTAGTATTGGCACAAGCAGCAAACAGAAAAGATTTAAGGGAAATGGGTATCCCACCAATAGGTCTTGCTTACCTTTCCGCTTACGCAAAAGCGCGCGAGGAAAACATAAAATTTTCCTGTGCGCTCAGTGTTGATGAAATCATTCAAATGAAACCTGATGTGGTGGGCATCTCCGCCGTCTCCCAAAACTCAAGGCTCGCCGATGAAATGGCGCGCGAACTGCGTGAGCGCGGATATGACGGTCCTCTTTTTATCGGCGGATATCACATAACCGGTATTCCTGAAAACCTCTCCAAAGAATTCGACGCCGGGGTTCTTGGCGAGAGGGAAGAAACTTTTCTTGAGCTCATAAGGCTTATACGTAAGTACCCCTTAAACTGGCGCGAACGCCTCCCGGATGTTGAAGGTATCTGCTTTTGGAATGGAACAACCCTGATGGGCAAGAATAGGCGCAAGCCCATAAAACCGCTCGATCAAATCCCCCATCCTGACAGAAAATTGCTCGATGAAAAGTGGCCGCCCGTCCACGGCAGTGTGCAGTACGTCTATGCCTCGAGGGGATGTCCGTATGCTTGCTCCTTTTGCTCTTCGTCTCAATTCTGGGGTGGACCGCGTTTTTTTAGCGCAGAGTACGTGATGGAGGAACTACTTCAACTAAAAGAGGAATACGCGCCCAGCCATTTTTTCTTCTACGATGACCTTTTCACCTCCGATAGAAGGAGGCTGCGGGCGCTCGCGGCGATGATGCGCTCGAGCGGTCTTGCCGATGAAATTGATTCTATGTGTAACGCCCGCGCCAATGAAATCGATCAAGAGGTTATTTCCCTTTTGAAGGAAATGAACGTGGTAAGGGTTTACATGGGGCTTGAGTCGGCATCAGACAACGTTTTAAAGAGAATGAACAAACACGCCTCTTTTGATGCTGCATCCTCGGCGCTTAAGCTTCTCAAGGAAAATGAAATCAAGGTGACCGCCTCATTCATCCTCGGGACACCCGGCGAAACGGTGGACGACATGAAAAAGACGGCGGCGTTCATAGAGGAAAACCTGGGTGACCTCTTCGATGAGTTCATGGTGTACCCGCTCATCCCCTTCCCCGGCACAGCCGTCTGGCATGAGGCCGTGGCAAAGGGGCTCATCAGTTTAGATACGCCTCCCGAAGCGATGAGACGCGCCACATTCAGTTTTCACCCTGACACCTACGTGTATCTAAACGACGCGGCGCCGCGAGAATCTTTCATGTTCTACCTGTACTACTTGCGTTTTCTGAGGCTTCGCGAGTGGGTGAGGAGACTTCTTAAAAGCAATTACGATCTCGGGCTCATGATGAGAGAGTGCAACAAGGAGATCGCTGCGCTTAAGGAAGAGCTTGACAAAGCGGCGAAATACGCGCGCCACCTTGAAGAGGAAATCCGCGCGAAAGACTCCCACATTGATGAGCTTGAGGCACAATTAGCAGAACGGGTCCTGAAAAGAGAAGAACAAAATAAATTGAAGCTGTGGACCCGCTTTAAAGGGGAGTGACTATTCAGACTGAAGAGCGCTCCTGGATGCCTCCTATCAGCGCCTTCCAAAAAGAGGGCAACGGGATAAGATGTTTTAGTCACGAGCCTACCGGACAGCCACCCGTCCCCGTTGGGCATCTCTTCCGGCGCTAGGCCGCCTCTTTCTT
>CAKZLU010000025.1 GCA_937127245.1 uncultured Actinomycetes bacterium | reverse complement strand
AATTATCACTTCAAGGAACTTTTCGAAATATCAAACCGGGCATCGCTCTCACTTACCGGGGGGCTCGACAGCAGAGCGATCCTTTCTGCGTGCCCCCCATACGGCGAGCGTTTGGCGTGCTTCACTTACGGTGATTCGACCAATACGGATATCAGGCTTGCTACAAAAATATGCGCTTTATTCGGATTGGAACACAGACATTACCCACTTGATTGGAATGTGATCGAGTCGTTCCCCCGAGACGTAAAAGAAGGCGCCATTGAGAAAAATGGTCTTGTGAATCATGTACTTGCGACCAATCTCAAGCACGTTTTTGCGAATGAGTGCCAACATTCGGATGTTTTTCTCACTGGCATCTGTCCGGACCTTTACAAGGCATACGCGGTAAAGAATTTAAAGGGGAGGAAAATTTCCGGCAATGACGTTCTTAGATTGGGAATTCAAAGATACAGGACCGCTTGGGCGCATGATATACTCCGCGGATTCAATGAAAATGAGCAATTAGAGAAAATCGCCCATACACTGACCGAGCAAGCCGCCAAAGAGTTCGGGGATGGAAAAGCGGGCGTTTCCTTCAATACCTGGTGCGAATACGTGCTTGCCCGAGACAGGACATCCAACTACACAACCCATCTTTTCGCGCCGGCGGCAAAAGCGATGAAAATCTGGGATTGCTGGCTTTATATGCCGATCGTGGAAATGTCACTTAGGATTCCTCTGGAAAAGAGATTTGATAGTACAATCCCGAGGTACATTATCTCCAGAAATGAACCAACGCTTTGCCTTGTTCCATCATCCAAAGGCGAATATATAGGATTTAACCGACCCCCGCTCAAAGTGAAGGCTTCGGCAACGAAGATAAAAGCATTTGACCTGTACAGGAAAGGGGCAAACAGGATTGGAAGGTTCCTATTAAGAAGGGAGATCGTGGGTCTGAACTACATTCCCGATTACACCCCGTTGATCAGGCTTTATCACGCTGATCTTGTGCGAGAGGTCCTTAACCCGGAGACGATGGTCACCGCGGATATGATCAACCCAGATGCCTTGATGGGGAAGGTCGATCTTTTCCTAAGAGGGTATCCAAACCTTTTGAGGCTCATTACCAATTTGATGTCCATCGAAATCTTCTTGAAGGAAGTTGAGAAAATGACCGGGGTCAAACTCGATCAGGAATTGTATTAAGATTTGACATATATCCAAGCGCGAGAGTTCCATGGTTGCGAAGTGTCGGGTCAAGATAGCTTAACAGGCAGAGATACTGGAGCCGGTAACATGAATATGAAAGACAAAAGCGACCTTCAGAAGCATTACGATGAACAATGGTCATTCTCCTCGGGGACAGTCCTCTTGAAAAACCTGGAAAGGGCTTCGATTATTATCTCAATGCTTCCGAAAGATGCACAATCAGTAATGGAAGTCGGATGCGGAGATGGTCTGATAATCAATCAGATAGATTGGATTCCCGCAATCGGAGTTGATGTTAGTGAGCAGGCGTTGAGAAAAATAAAACGCCCGGCCCTAATAGCGAGCGCGGATGAGATTCCCGTTCCGGATAGGGCTTGGGACGCGGTTATCGCCTCCGAAGTCCTGGAACATTTGCCCGAAGATATTTTTGAACGTTCAATTTACGAGATAACGAGAGTCGCAAGGAGGTTTATCGTTATTTCTGTGCCAAACAAAGAAAATCTGAGTAAGAACCTTACCCGCTGCCCGCGCTGCGGTTTCGTTTTCAATTCCTCTTACCACTTCCGCTCGTTTTCACCTGAGGATATGCCCTCGCTCTTTCCCGGGTTTTTGTTGAAGAATTTAATCGAGGCGGGAGAGCCAATTAGAGTACCCCCAAAATTGGAGCTATTCCTAAGATATAGAGTGCTCAAAAGATACCTTCCGTTTGAAAACAAGACATGCCTGAATTGCGGTTTTACCTCGTTTGGTAAAAATCCCACTGGGTCAACAAACAAGAGAGGTCCAAGCTTTTTCGCGTTTCTGAGAAAAATTTATTTGAGAGCGCCCCTTATCCACAGGCAGCCTCCGAGATGGATATTCGCGGTTTATGAGCGCGCTTAATTAAACATAGAATCATCGTGGTAACAACGACTACACTTAATATAAAAGGGTCAGAATTCAATACCCGAAAAAGCACATGAGCTGGGTTTGATTGTCGCGATGGAGGGAGCAAGGAATAATGCACTTGGCAGCAAGCAACCGCGGTAAAAACGGGGTAATTATATCGGTAATCATACCCTGTTACAACGCGGGTGACGCCATAGTCACTTGCTTGAACGCAGTCGAGAAAGCGGCAGAAGGATTGCCAGTCGAAATCATAGTGGTCGATTCCAGCGACGACGAGACGAAAGCGCTTCTCGAAAAAAGGGACAACATAATCCTCATCCGATCCGAAAAGAGACTCTTCCCCGGGGAAGCGAGAAACGTCGGCGCCGAATTGGCCTCCGGGAAAATCCTTTGTTTCACGGACGCTGACTGTATCCCCGACAAAGAATGGCTGCGAGAAGTGCTCGAAAGCCGACCCCATATAATCAGAGCCGTGGTTGGAGGTCCTCTCCTCAACGGAACCCCAACTAATATAGTTGGCACAGCCGAGTACTTTTCCGAGTTCAGCGCTTTTCTCCCCGGGATGGGTAAAAAGAGGGTGGGTTTCCTTCCCACCGCGAATCTCGCAATAGGCAAGGAGGACTTCCTTCTTGCGGGAGGATTTAAAGCCTTAGAGAAAGGGTCCGACGTGGCGTTCGGTAAGGACTGCGCAAGCAAAGGAATACCCGTAATTTTCGATCCAAGAATAAAGGTAACGCACCGAAACAGAACAGATTTAAAACAGTTTTTAAAAAACCAGGAAAGGCTTGCGAGGGGAGCGAGCCAAACAAGGCGGTCTTTTAGGATGAGGGGAAGCCTCGTGGCGAAGATTCCGATTCTTTGGCCGTTTGTTCCCTTCGCAAGGTTTTTGAGAATATGCCTAAGAAGTATGATCTACGGGCGCGACCAAAGAATCGGCTTTTTGAAGTCTCTTCCGGTTATCCTGCTCGGTTCTTTTTACTACGGGAAAGGTTTCGCGCAGGGGGCGCTCGAAAAATTTCACCCGAAGGGAACAGGCAAAGGTTGTTCTTACAGGCAAAAAATCAAGCAGGTAAGTGGGCACCGCGATTTGAAAGGGAGCAAATTCGAGCAAACTTGAAAAACCGGGGAATTTGTTTTTCGAGAGAGTCTTGGAACTTTCTCGGCAATTAGAACATGAACCGAACGCGGGACAAAATCACGAAAGATAAGTAAGCATGATAGACGTCACGTCATGCCCGGTCTGCAGAAGCACTCAAGTCAAATCAATCGCCGATCACCTTTTCTCCTACCCTGAAGACTGCCCAGATCCTCCAACACCGAACACCCATTATGAGAAAGAAAGACTCTGGATCTTTTTCAACTATATAGCGCGAAGTAAGGAGCCTCAAAGGGTAAAAGCGCGCTTATGCGATACGTGTGGATTTATTTTCACAAGCCCGAGACTCACATCTGAAGAAATTGAATTGAAGTACAGGACAGTTGACAGCCTCCAAAGCGCGAAGATAAGAGCTGAGAAAAATCCACCGATGAGAATTGAAAAAAGGTCTGAAAGAATCAGGCGCGTGGTAGAGAAATCACTTGATCGCATTTTAAAAGGAGGCAACATTCTTGATTACGGCGTGGCGTAAGGGTATAACCTTATTTCTTTCGCGGGCGAAAACAACTGCTTCGTTCTTGACTGGGTCAAAATGGAAACTCCCAGCGGAATCCAGTATCTGGGCAAAACTCTCGATGACCTTCCCAAAGATCAAAAATTTGACCTCATCCTGCTTTCACACGTTCTCGAACACGCCGAATCACCCGTTGGGCTTCTAAAGGACCTCGCCGCAAGGCTTTCGAAGGGCGGCGTCATATACGTGGAGGTGCCTTTAGGCGCTTTCCGCGAGTGGATGAGGCTTAAAGAGCCTTTGACGCACATAAACTTCTTTTCCGAGGAATCACTTTTCAAATGCATGAGAGAAGCCGGATTGGTCCCTATCTGGCTCCGCACCGGCTTCGTGTGGGTTACGCACGGCAGAAACTGGTGCGTGATGGCAGTGGGGAAAAAAGAAGGGGATGGGGAGGGCAAACCCTATGTGAGAAACCGATTCAGAAGCACCGAAGAACAGATGGACTCGCTTTTTTTGGAAACTATCTTCGCTATCGGCAAGGTTTGGGAGAAGACTGCAGCTAAAGCGAGCCACAAGTAAAGCATTACTTTGCACTGATCACCCGATCGAAAACCTCAACCATGCGCGAGGCAATCCTATCCCAGTGATACGAGGATAATTCCGTGGATCCCTCTGGGAGCTCTATCTCCCCGTTTTCCATGTACTGGCGCACCCATTTTCTTAAGACTTCCTTTAATTCATTTTTCGATGTTACCGCGACTCCAGCCCCAGATCTTTCAAGAAGACTCACTATCTCGCCGCCTGCCGGACACCAAGCAAGAATCGGTCTTTTCGCTCCCAAATACTCGAAAACCTTACCGCCAAAATATTTCGCGGTATATGGGTTGTCCCAGAGCAGAACCAGAAGAGCGGAGGACTCACGCTGCCTCATGAGAACTTCTCTTCTTTTCACAACACCGTGAACTTCCATTATCTCAGGATACCTGAGGGTATCACGCAATTTCTCAAGCGACTCATCCGGAGGTCCGTAGAACCTCACGACAATCTCTTCCGGGCAAATGCTTCCCTCATCTATGAGCTCTTCAATGACCTCGAATAGAGGTCTCGGGTCCTGCTTCAGCCCATAAACCGAGCCGGTGAAAGTGAGAACGAACTTTTCCCGAGTAGGACTTACGTTGTATGGATATTCAAGTGGGTCAAAACCAATACTGATATGCACAACACTTCCATCTTCCATGCGGCAGTCACGCTCTATCTCCCTGGCGAGTGAATCATATACTGCGGTAACCGCAGACGCGCGTCTTAAGACTGCTCTCTCAAGCCGTTTGTGCAAAGCGATTTCTGTGCTCGAAAGGTCCAAGTACCCGTGAGCCCAGGGGTCCCGCAAATCCGCAACCCAGGGAATGCCCTTCAGGCGCGAAAGAAGGTATGCCACGAAATGATTTGAAAGAGGCGGAGATGTGCTGAAGATGAGCGAATAGCCCTCCGTTTCAAGCTCCTTTAAAGATGCAATAAGGGCAGAAGGAACCCATAACAAATAACGATCCGGAAACGTTCCCCAACGCGCAAGCCACCGGACAAACCTTTTTAAAACAGAAGAGACTTCCGAACTCTTACCTTCTTTTCCTCCCCCCTGCGCATTAGAACTGAGCAGCCCTGCCTTTCTGAGCGCCCTTTGAACGAACGTTAGTGGATCGAGGAATGGTGCCCTTACAACTTTTACTTCGGGAAACTCGCCTTCAGTCTCGTCCCAGCTGCTTGGCTTTGATATATCTTTCGTGACACTCATAACAGTCGGATACCAGCCCAGGGACGGGAGCCTGCCCGTAATTTTGGTTACCCTCAAGCTCCCGACCGTGCCGACCGGCGGGTAGTTATAACTTACGATCAGAACTCTTTTATCGAACGGCATTTTCTTCAAACCTTTTTCCTGCCCATTTTCATGAACGTTAACCTGGCATGCGGGTAAACCGCATGCTTTACTTAATGCCTTCCTTCACCGCGTTTAGGAAAGGCGCGGCTCAAAATCTCTTTCGCAAAGGTTAGCTCAGATTTCGTAAATCCCCCCGTAGCGAGCATCGTAAAAGAATAAAAGAGCATCCCGGCGATAACGAGCGTAAGAAGTCCGTACCACCTCCCGAAAAGAATTTTATCGAGAAAGAAAAGCAATAGACCCATGGCGGCTGTTGAGATCATTATACTCAAAGAGCCCTTCCAAGGGAATTCCCACCTCATATACTTCCTTCCCGCTCTTACCACGAGGAAAAGACAGAGCACGTAACTGGCAAGTGTTGCCCAGGCCGCGCCAACAAACCCGTATTTGGGTCCAAAAAGTGGGATAAGCAAGGCATTTAAGGCAAGGTTAAAAACTGCGGAAATACCGATGGGAAATATCGAGGAGTCTGTCCTTTTCTTTATTTGAAACGACAGGAAAGGAAGCCACTGAAGATTGCTTATGAATACCCCCAGAACGAGGGGGAACACCGCTTTTGTCGCATCCATGTAACCCGGAGAAGTAATAACGCTTACTATCCGTCTGTTCAAGACCCATATGCCGACCATCGCCGGCAAAAGAAGCATCAGAAAATACCGGGTTATCCTGCTTATGAGAGTTACAGTCGCTTCCTCTCCCTCTTGTTCGAAGAACCTCACGATAACCGGAGTCGCGCCCAAGGCGATAATGCTTGCCAGTATAGCCTCAAGATTTGTCACAAGGGTATAAACAACAGAATAAAGCCCAACCTGTTTGGAACCCCAGAAACCCTGCACCATGTACCTGTCAGCGGCGGTGAGAATGTCCGAGAATATGCTAACGAGTATAAGGGGAAGCCCGTATGAAAGAATGTTTCTCTCAAGCGTCCTTGAAAACGCTCCTCTTTTTATCCTCTTCCAGACCCGTAGAATGGCAAGTTCCACAGGGATAACCAGCACGAGCGTTCCGAGCCATCCCCAGAAAATGCCTTCCACGTGCATCCCGAATTTCGCGACAAGCAAAGCGCCCACTATGTATCTTCCAAACTGCACGATAATCATGAAAACCGCATACTGCCAGGCCATTCGCATCGCTCGCATGAAGCCTAAAAGAACTCTGAAAACCGTGTACAAGGCGAAAACGCTGATACCAAGCGCCACCACGAGACGGTACCTTCCAAGGGGCGCGAAGATCACAACCGCAGGCAGACAAAGGCAGAACATGAGAGCAAAGAATATTGGGACCCTTCTCAAGACTGTGGTGAAAATGACGCTGAGTTCCCCTCGCCCTTCGTATTCCGGGAGGTATCGAACGATGGCGTTAGTGACCATTATAAAAACTACGGGTGCTCCCAAGGTAATCGCGGTGGCGACAAGTGTATATATACCGTATTCATGTGGCTCAAATATCCTGGTAAAGATAGGGACCGCTATAAACCCTATAAATGCGGAAACAATGGTGGAGACGAGATACCAGGTTGAATCCTTACCTATCTCTATTATCTTATCCCTCAACAAACCACATCCTTGCGAAAATTACACGGGGACTACCTGCCTCTTCTCGCGATAAGGTCAGCCAAAAGCCCTAGGGCGAGTACCTGGATGAAAGCCATCAAGAGTACGACAGTGTTGGAGGTTATGTAGAAAGGGTGACGTATCATGTCATAGATAAGTTTCCCGAAACCTGCCGCTCCAAGTATTAGAGCGAGGGGCATAAAAACTTTCAAAGGATTGAACCAAGTGATTGTCCTTATTACCAGGGTAAGGTATGCGTATGTGTCCTTTACGGGTCTGAAAGTGCTCTTTCCCTTCCGAGGATAATAATCGATGTCAAGATAATCCACGCTGTAACCGGAGGAGAGCATGGCAAGGGTTATGGTGGAAACCCAGGAATGCCCCCAGGGAAGCAGATCGATGAACTGTATGAATACGCTTTTTTTCATTGCCCTGAGCCCGGAGTTCAAATCCGGAATATTGAAGCCCGACATCCACATGGCAAGTTTTCTTATGAACCATTTCGCGGGAGTTCTGAGGATTTTCATTGTTCCCGCTTCCCTCTTTCTTGCACCGACAACCATGTCGAGTTCGTTCCTCTCCATGTGCTCGATCAGCCTTGGTATGTCCTGGTTCGGGTATGTCCCATCCCCGTCTGTTACGACAACCACGTCCCCGGTAGAAGCTCTTATCCCTGTGTTTCTCGCGAATCCTCCACCGCGATTTTCGCGATGTTCAATCAGCCTGACGTAATCATATTTCCTCACGATTTCCGAGGTTCTGTCGGTTGAGCCGTCATTCACTACGATAATCTCGTAATCCCTGCCCGATTCCTCCATGGCTTTACGGATTACCTCTATGTCTCCTCCAATCGCCTCTTCTTCGTTATAGGCAGGGATAACGATGCTGACTTTTTCAATTTTCATCTTGCACCCCTCAACAAGAAAATCAAATCATGCATGCATATTAATACCGTTTTATAGCACCTGATATGAGAGAATTGTAACAGTAACAGCCAATTAAGCCCGCCCGGATACTTCTCGTGAACTGAGTTTTACTCCATTCTCTACAGCCTTAACCATTTCTTCCCACGAGAATTTTGCCCTAAACTCCTCTATTTCCTTGCCCGCATCCTCCCCAAGCCCGGATTTGAAAAACTCGATCACCGCCCGCGCGATCGCCTCGGAGTCGGCGGGTGGAATTAGATATCCCGTCCTACCGTGAGAGACCGCCTCCCCGAGAGCACCGACATTAGTCGTTATAACCGGCTTTCCGAAATAATAAGCAAGCTGGACAATACCGCTTGCCGACGCGCTGACGTAGGGAAGCACCACCACATCCGCGGCGCTGAAAAAAATGGGTACCTTTTCGTTTGGTATGTACTCATCGAATATCATGACCCTGCGTTCCTCTTCTGAAATCTCTATCTCGCGCATGTATTTGTCTTTATCATCCCAGAACTCACCCGCGATTATCAGTTGAAAATCGGGTATTTCTCGGGCAATCTGCCTAAGCGCCCTTATCAGGAAACGCAAGCCTTTATATTCCCTAACAAAACCGAAGTAGAGAGCAACTTTCGCACCCTCATCAATAGAGAGAGCCGACCTCGCTTCGTTGCGGGATACCCTTTTAGGGAATGAATCAAAAGCGGGCAGAGGAACAACGGCCGCTCGGGCTTCCGGAAACAATCTCTTCAAATCCTCTTGGGCCTTCTTTCCAGTGACTATGAAATAATCTCCCGTCGCGAAGGCGAGTTTTGAAAACGTATTGTAGAGGGGTTTTCTCTCATGCTGGGATACGTTATGGCACCAGAAGATAATTCTTGCCTGAGGGCGTGAGCGTTTCAAGCCGCGGGCAATATAGCGAGTCTGAAGCCACAGCGCTGGATTGACCCACGAGATAACGAGTCCTTCCGGCTCGAACTCGGCGATCGTTTTGACTGCTCTTTTCCACGTAAAAGCATTCCAGAAGGAGACAATGGGAGAGTTATCTTCAATCAGGGGAATGGAAGATGAGTCCGTTTGCGTTCGACCCGGAAACAGAAAAGAAGGGTACTGCTTTTCGTATGAGATAAACTGGACATCGTGTTTTCTTCTCAAATTTTTTACAAGCATTGTGGTGTAGTGTGATATTCCTCCCCTTATGGGATATGTCGGACCCAAAACTGAAATTCTCATTGCGTTCTCATCCCGAGGACTTAATCTGTAAAGCCACTTGATTACTTTGGTCTGATTCTTTCATTTGCCCGAAACTCACTTTCCGCCTCAGAGCTCTGAAACCGTGTCCTCGATTCTCGGCGCCGAAAGCAGCCGGTCCGTTCGCCATCTGGCAAAAAGAGTTGCGGGAAGCTTAATAATGTTAGCCATATAGGCTTTGTTAAGCGGAACAGCCTGTTCCTCGGGCTCAATCATTCCAATCCACTTCTGCTCTAATGGAAGCGCGCGATTAAGAATGAAATCAAGGGAGAAGTTCTTAATGATAAATCTTATCCTGTTTTTATGGTAAAGATAGTAATACCTTTCCGTGAACCTTCCGGTTGTGGTGGACTCATGATGCACGACGCGCGCCTCGGGAACATAGACAACCCGATATTTCAACCTCCTTACCTTAAGGCAAAAGTCCGTTTCCTCGAAATAGGCGGGATAATACCCCGGGTCGAACATGCCCGCTTGTGTGAAAACATCCTTCCTTACCGCAATCGCGGCGCCCGTAACGTATGGAACATCCTTTAGCTTAGCGTACTGTCTGCAATCCGCCTCATTAAACCCGAAATGCATGGTAAGCCCGTTATCCCTGATATATCCGCCCGCATGCTGGAGCGTCTTTCCGTCGGGATAATATATCCTGCAGCCGGCCACACCCACTCTCTCGTCGGCGAAAGCCCCTACTAAAGCGTCGATAGCATCCGGGTATATTTCGGTGTCAGGATTTAAGAAAAAAAGAATCTGACCTTTTGATAGGACCGCCCCGAGATTGCTTGCCCGCGCAAAACCCCTGTTTTTCCCGAGGGTACTCAAAACGCAGGGGAAATCGAATCCATTGGCAATCCTCCGGGCGCAAAGGACTGAGTCATCCTCAGATCCGTTATCAACAATGACCAGTTCGACAGGGCGATACGTGACTTCCCCGAGTGATCGAAGACACTGCCCAACGTACTCATAAGAGTTGTAAAGAACCAAAACAACCGAAACAAGTCTTTTTTCAGCTGATGACAATTTCCCGTCCTCACAACATGCCATAATTTCTTTTCGGTACACTGATAACAATAAGAAAGGCAAATCCTTTTCTTTTAGGCCAAAAGATTGTAATAATAAGTTATCACATTCTCAAATTGAGCATTACATCACCACTGCCGACCAAAAACGAATATCATTTATGCCATCTGAGTATTTACCGAGAGAATGAGGATTGATGTGTAAGAAACGGGAATCTCTGTTAAAGGAACTAACATCCTTCCTGTTAGTAATTCTCATAATTACTATTTTTGGAACCTTCACCTATTATATGTGGAGAATAGAGGGCAGAACCTCCGATGACATCTCTTTTTTCATAAAAGAGGAAAAGCAAAAAAAGGCTGATATCGCTCGCACCGTCTTGCCACTTCTTGAAGAACTCGAAAAAATGCGCCGAAAGATCGCCCGGTCGGGGAGCATGATTGAGCGCGCGGCGGCAAGCAGGTCCGCCACTGCCATCGCAAACGCGATCGCGGTACTCATGCCCGAACTTGCTATCTCCAAAGACCATGAAGGCAACGCGGTCCTTATGCCCACAGAAAGCGCCCGTAACCGAATCGAGACCGTGTTGAAGGAAGCGGAGAACACATCATAGGTCTTGCTCAAGAACCTCAGAAGCCGCCAATCTGGCCCGATAAAAGAGGGGAAAAAGCGCCTATTGCTCTGGGAACACTCAAGAAAAAACCTTCGGTGACCCGACCAGAATCAGGTGAGTAAGCGCAACCTCCGCTTACTGAGAAAACCACCAATGGGCGGACAGCATTGTAGGAAAACCGCAACCGAGTTGTGCTGCACAAGCACCTTAAGCAGGGTAAAAACCAGTTTGAGCGCAAAACGGGGCCGAGCCCGCTTTACGCCGCATGATTGCTAGCATACAACAGTAATCATTCGGACGCGCGAGATTGATGCCATATCCTTGATCCAGTGAGTTGAAGAACGCAGTATTCATTGGGACGCACGGGATTGATACGCGACACCCTCGCTGGAACCCGACACAAATAATAATCATTCGGACGCGCGGAATCGATACTTCCACAGCAGGAAAACGCAAAGTGAAAAGATTGCTGCAAGGATAAGCCCCGTCGAGTTTTCAAGTTTGCGGCTTGTTACCGTAGTCTGGAAAAGTAGCCTGCCACTTCTTGTACTCATTCCAAGCCGGATAAGGTCTCCCGTAGTAGTTGAACAAGCCGTAATAATCACCATCGGGCGAAGTTCCAGGCGGAGCATCAACATCCTGAAAGACCCAGATCTTCTTACACCCCGCTTGAATGAGCCCACCTACCCCCACCTCACCGATGGCCTGCCTTTGACCCTCGACCGAGAACTCCGGGCGCACGCCGTTGGGCCAGCCTATTTCTGAACAGATGACCTCTTTTTGCCCGAACCCGTATCTCCCTACAAGTTGAACGACATATGAGTAATACCAGGCCCAGTGCTGTGGATAGTCATAAGGATGAACGGAAATACCGTCGCAGATCGTGCCGAGACTCACTGAGAGATTTACATTAACGGTTGTCCTGCTTTTTGCCGGTAACCTAACCCATTTCACCTGGGTTGTCCCGTCGCTGAACATGAATGTGATTTTCGCGCGGACATCATTGCCGGCAGGGTTTTGAAGGGTAAGCCACTCATCAAATCCCACCCTCGTTGTCCCCTCGGCGAAATACCACTTCCTAGCGGGTTTAATACAGCCCATCTCCACATCCCCGCCATCCCATCCTCCGTAATTGAAGTACATCGGGCGCTCCGCCACTATGGGTACATCTGAGTCAACCTGCACGGAGACATCGCGCTGTGGTCCGATAACATTGTTCACCAGGACAGTCTCCCTGGCGTGTGGCGGAATCGTGAGAGTTTGAACCTGAGTGCCGCCACCCTCAAACATGTAGGTTAGCTTTATGTTCGCTTTTACGTCCTGCGGATTTTGGAGAGAAACCCATTCTTCAAACGAAGTCCCTTGAGGATCGTATCTGGTAGTTCCCTCGGCAAAGAACCACGAACGCTCCGGCTTCCTCGTGCCGACCTGAGAGTGTCCTCCCCTCCACTTTCCTCCGTAATTGAAGTACATCGGGCGCTCAGCAATTATGGGTCTGCTCGCGACTATTTTAGTAGATACATCCTTATAAGGTCCGACCACGTTGTTCACCAGTATTGTTTCCCTCGATGTGGGTGGCATGTATATGCGCTGCTGTTGGGTTGCTCCCCCCGGGAACATGTAGGTCAGATCGACTTTGACGGTTATCGCATTCGGATTCATGAGGGATATCCATTGCTCGAATCCGGGGTGAGTCGCTCCCTCGGCGAGGTACCATACCTTGCCCGGTTCGGTTATCCCGGAATCCACAGAGCCGCCTGGCCAGTCATGGTAATTGAAATACATGGGACGCTCGACGATAATCGGCTGGTCGGAGACCAACCTTGCCGAGACATCCTTGTAGGGTCCGACCGCCCGATTGACATCCACCGTGTATCTGGAGTTCGGAATTACCGTAACTTGCTGATCTTGAGTTGAGCCGCCAGGGAACATGTACGTTATGTTGACTTTCGCGGTCTTCTGGCCGGGGTTTTGAATACAGATCCATTCCTCAAATCCTGGGTGGGTGGCACCTTCCGCAAGATACCAAACTGTTTTTGCCTGCTTTACCCCCATTTCAACGTGACCGCCAGACCATTTCCCCCCGTAATTGAAATACATGGGTCTTTCGGCAACAACCTCGCCGTCTGCCTCAATGAGCATCGCAAGGTCCTGATTTCTTCCCCCCATGAGAATTTCATAATTGTAGAAAGAAGAAGGCTCTCTTCTAAGCCCGTTCATGAGAGAACCCGACGCCACATAGCTTTGTGTGTTAACGGATTTTATCCCCTGATAACCGGCCCTCAAGAGCCCCATGTAGGTATAGTCACAATGACTGGAATAATATACGTGATGAGCCGGTGAATCGAGGTCCCAGCCCGGCTCCTGCCAGATCTGGAAATAATCCACTTTCCCCTTGTACCGCTTGGCAAGTTGCTTGCAGAACTCTTTCCAGTATCTCATGTCTTTAGGTGGACCCATTTTTCGGTCACCGGGGTTCTTCGGATTAACTGCCCATTTTGGAACGGGACCCGTGACCGTTAGCATTATCCCGTTAATGCCGAGTTTGAGCGCATTTTTTATCTCCGTGTCCAGCGGAGCCCAGTTATACTCCCCTCTTTTCGGGTTTAGCTGCGCCCACTTGGCAAAAAGCCTTAAGTTCCTGACAAACTTCCATTCAGAGCGCGGAACCTTCTTCATTAGGATATCCGTCACGCTTTCGGAAAAAAGGCCCAGCAGGCGCCTGTCTAAAAATGCGCTCGGAGAGTTCGATAGAATGAAACCCCCGCCGGGGGGAAGTGAAAACTCGCTTGACTGACGCTGTTTTCCGCCTGTATCACAGGCAACTATCTCAGACATGAAAAGTACCATTATCGCTAACGCCGTTACCAAAATGGAGAACAATGCTGTTCTTCCGCCGTCTGTTCTTTTTCGAAACCTGAATTTTGACATAAGAATTCCTTCCCTCCTTTTACATACCGCACTATTATACAGGGATCGGAAGGGGTATCAACCCTTAAGAATCTCTACGGCAAACTCCATGTAAGCCCTTGCCGATGAGTGGATATCATGGTGCGAGAGAATATACTCGCGGCTCATTTTACCAATCTGCTGCCTTTTAGAAGGGTCCTCAATAAGAGAAACAAGCGCTTCCTCAAGCCTTTTTTCTTCCGCACCATCGAACGGTATTTTAACGCAACTACCATCTGGAAACTCGCTGAAAGCGTAATTGTCGGATATTATGACCGGGGTGCCGCTGCCCATCATCTTGACAACGCTCCCGCTCGTTTCCCCGGCACTCGGGTCTCTCAAGGCGACAAAAACATCGGGGACGCTCAGATACTCCGTAAATGTCTTGGTGTCAACGTAACCGGATATAACGACATTGTTGTTTAGGTTTAGAATTTCAACCCAGTTCAACACCTCGCAACCCGGAAGCATTTTACCCACAAGAAGCACCTTCACCGGATATCCCTTCGAAATCAAAGAAGAAACGACTCCGAGTAGCAAATCGAGCCTCTTACTCGCGGTCATGTAGCCCATAGACCCTATCACGAAGTCACCAGCGCCAAAGCCGAGGATCTCCCTAACTTTCCAGGCCGGCCTGATGCTGTTCGGAGGAGGGGGAGTGTAGTGATGACGCACAACCTTCACCTTTGCTGATGGATCTATGCTCTTTATTATCGATCTGGCAAAATCGCTGTGAACTATGATGCCGAGGCTTGAGTCAACGATTCTGTGAACGAGGGAATATTTGAACCACGCTGACTCATCCCTTTCCTCAAGCGTAAACTTCACTATCTCAGAGCGTTTCTCCTTGTAACAGTAGTCGAGTTCCCTTAAATAATCCTTAAGCCGATTTTTGCCAACAGTCTGGGAGAATATGAAATGGTGAAGCGTGGGCTCGTGGAGAACCACGATACCGGGATATTGAAGACTCAATGCGTAGATATATGAATGTATGTCGTTATTGCCTATGTGATAAATGTGAATATCGTGGTCGTTTTTGCCATGGTTCTCGTATATTTCCCGATAATTTCTGATGTTGAAAAAATCGTGAAGCCAAGCAGTTGTGGGTCGGTAATCACCAATGAAAAGGTCGATTTTCGCGTAACCCGCGAGATATTCGAGCAGTTCTTCAGAATAGTCAGAAACACCAGACTTAATCGGGTTCAACGGGCTGAAATATGCTATTTTCAAAGTTTCCTCTCCAAAAGACACACAACAAGATAAAAGCAGGAATAAAATCCAACAATTTTATACGAAAGTGCGCTTTCCAATCGGACATGCCTTCAAACCCTTTTTCAGCGCTGAAAACCACCTGAAAAACCAGGCATAAATATCGGGCAGCGACAAGCGTCTAATCAGAGCGCCCCGAAATGCCTTTTGATATATATCTAACGGCTCTTCTCATGGTGGAAACCACGCCCTCGTTTCTCAAATAGAAAAGAAGCTTTTCCCCTACGGGAGATTCCTTTGTTATGACATGCTTTTGTTTTCGCCCAGACGCTTTCCTGGCCTGCAATCTCATGGGAAGTCTTGATTCAAAATCGGGCGAATGCACGGGATCGCTAGCCCATTCCCTCAACTCCTTAGTGGTGTTCTCAAACGAGTATTTGCTAATCACGAACTCCCTAAGACGGTTTCCCAGATCGGCAAGCATCTCGTCTTTTCCCTCGAGTTCAATTATCTTTTCAGCGAGGGAGTCCGCATCACCAGGATAAAAAGTGAAAATCAGCCCGTTTTTTTCGAGTTCCATGGTAAGTTCGCAGAGGCTGGTCGTTAAAGCGGGTATCCCGTACAGCGCCCATTCAAGTATTCTGTTACGGCTACCGAATGTTACCTCGTAATGGACTGCATCTATATTCAGACCAACCGACGCTTGTCCGTACAGGTCGATGACCTGGCTTTTCCTCAACCATCCCTTCAGCTCAAATCTGTCACGATAGTTAGAGTTCTCCACCATTCTCACAAAATTCGCGTAAGTCCTCTCGTCGTGACCCGCTATTTCGCCGCCCGTAGAGATGAACTTCACCTTCTCGGAAATGGACATCGCTTTTTCCAGACCGCGGAAAAGCGTCTTGACGTCGGTCCACGTGTTGTATCCTCCGCTCCACAGTACAACAAATTCTCCGTCCCCCCTATCTCTCCTAAGGGGCTTGATGCAAGCGGCGCTGGAGGCATCGATTCCGCAGGGAATCGCCGAAACAAACTCGTGACCAAGCGTCCTGCTTGTCAGGCGTCCCGCAACACCGAGCTGACCTATGAGCTCGTACTTCTGTCGCTCAGAGACAGTGCTGTAATGGTCGGCGGTGTGCAAAATCAGATTATTAATGCGATGAAAATGCTCGAGGTAAGAATCATCTGCGTAGACAGCGGCCTTTACCTGAGCTTCGGCAAGAATGCTTCCGAATATGTCAGCCCAAACGGGCTTTTCGCCGGCGTAAAGAAGCGCCACGTAAGAGGGGTATGCGGTAGCACCGACAATGCAGTCAGGATCCAGTTCACCTATCAGCCACTCAGTGAAATTGCCCCTTTCGAATTCCTCCTGATAGACACGGTAAATAACGCATCCGTTTTCAACGCTCGGGCAGGGCTTTTCTTGCTCGTCCTCGTAAACGAAAGGTATGCGGGAGGCGATGATTGTTACTTCATGCCCATCGTCAATCAAAGGCTTGGCAAACTGCCAAGTCCTTATTCCAGGACCGTACGACTTTTCAGTCTCCTCCCATGGAAGGGGTGAATGTCCCAATAATAGGACCCGGCTCAAATTTACCCTCCTTGCAATTTACCGTCTTGCAGTCTGCATAAACCGACTCGAAAGATATGCTTCCTTACAAAACTATCCGAAGAATCAAAAATTCTCAAAAATCTTTTGCACAAGACAAGAGCGCTCAACGCTAACAACTGTCTTTAGCAGCAGCCGCTCGAAAGTAAAATGCGCTCTATCTCAAATAGCACTCATATATGTCAGTGCACTCAAAACGCTTTATAAGTTTTATCGATCCTTTAACCTTCTTATAATCTATGCCGCCGTAGGCAAGCACACTTTCTATCGATTGCGAGTAAATCGGCACCCTGTTTACGGCAAATATCAGTCTCTTTCCGAGAAAGACATTTCCGTATAGATATTCACCTGCAATCCCGTGTTTTTCAGCGTAATACGCTATTGTCAGATCGCAGGGACAATACGCGAGAATCCTATCACCTTCACGCAAAATCCCTTTGAGGAAAACGGCTATCTCTTCCGCTTCGTTACACCTGCCACCCTCTTCAGAGGATGAAATCCCGTTGAAATGAAGAAGAAATGAGCCGAGGAGAACAATCAAGACAATTGCGCACAAAAACAATGCGATGCGTTTCTTCTTATCGGACAGGCGAAGACCCCTCAGAGTAAATACGATGCCGGCAGCCACACCGCAGTGAAAAACGGGGACATGAAAAAGCCAATCACGCACCCTCAAAGGAGATATAACCCTCGAGACGAATATAACCGGGCAAAGCCAGAGCGCCACGGAGAAAATGGGGTGGATACGGTGGTCGGAAATACCGCGGTGCGCGAATACCGACACGATAAAAAAGCAGACAAACAAAACCGCAAGGATAAGAGGTATATCACGCATCCACATGGACCATGTTAGTTTTGCCGTCTCTTTTAGGCTTGGAAAAAAATCTCCCCAGTGCAGTCGACGGCTCTCGGGAATATCCAGAGCAATCTTGTAACTCCCGTTCACGATTATCGGTAGATAAAGCAAAACCGTCACAATTCCCGCCGCGGAAAGAGAGAGAAAGAGCCTCTTGAAAAAAGAGACCAAATTGACCATCTTTTTGCTTCCTGCGAGCGCGGAGATAATCATCCAGACCACCACGACCCCCAGAGGATAGAGCATGGTTGGAATTGTGTAAAAGCCCAGAGCCGAAAAAATGGAAAACATTATCCATGCAAACCCGTTATTCGTTCTGAGCAGGTAAGCGCCAAGCGTGAAGGTGAGCAGAAAGAAAACTAAAAGCATTGTATAGCCTCTTGCGAGCACTGAATATTCCACAAGCGTAGAGGAAAAAGCGGTCAGCACCGATGCAATTAAGGCGGTTTTCCTGTCATACAGAGCGCTTGCAAGAACAAACACCAGGATTATCAGAACAATGCCGGCTAAGAGCGCGGGAACTCTGATTCCGGCAAGCGTGTCACCAAATATTCGGGAAGTGCATTTAACTAAAATCGAGTGCAAAAGGTGATTATTGGGAGCGAAATAGTCGGTAACCACTTTCACGATGGGGCGATAGGAGATTACTCGGGTAAGCGCCTCATCGTATCTGATCGGATGCCACAGATAGTAGATTCTTATGACCGTTCCCGATAAAAGGGTCAAAAGGAATCCCGCGCATATCCATCTGTTTTCTGAAGCAAACGAGTTGCGCGCGAATTTTATTGCGTCCTCAAAAAAATGACGAGCCGACCGAACCAATTCACGCTCGCTTTCAGTGAAATTCGCTCAACATTCCGAGAACCTGATACGGTAAAAACAACACATACGAATTATAAATTATGTCCCGTTCTTATTCGTAGCGAACATCAGGAAGGATGCGGCGGTAAAGAGTTAGAGGTTAGAACGGTAAAACAAACCAAAGACAGTGCTTCCTTATTTGCCCGGCTTGCTTCCCTTTAGGTTTACGAAAATGCCCCGGAGATATGCCTACTTGAAAGAAGGCACAAAAACGGTTATTGCTCGGACAGGTCAAACATGAGTTTCAAAAAGTATCAATCTCTGAGACGCCTACCGAAGAACGCCCGCCGTCCTTCAAGAAGCAAATGTAAGCCTAATCGGTCTTCAATTCCTCAAGGTCTACGAAGTAATCAAGCGCTTCCGGGTTCTTCAGCGCGTCTTTGTTAAGGACAGCCTGACCTTCTATGACCTTCTTTACCGCGAGTTCCACTTTCTTCATGTTCAACGTGTACGGGATATCGGGAACAGCGATAATCTTTTCCGGCACGTGTCTCGGAGAAGCGTTTTCCCTTATTGTCTTCTTTATCTTTTCTTTCAGCTCTGGAGTGAGCTCATAACCGGGAGCAAGCTTGACAAAAAGCACTATGCGAATATCATCCTTCCAGTTCTGCCCGACAACGAGGCTATCCTGGATTTCCTCAAGGTTCTCGACGGGGCGGTATATTTCGGCCGTCCCTATCCTAACGCCCTTCGGGTTCAGGGTAGCATCCGAACGCCCGTAGATGATGAGACCGCCCCGGTCATTTATGAGCACATAATCTCCGTGACGCCATACATTCGGAAAATATTCGAAATAGGCAGCCTTATATTTCGATCCGTCCGGGTCATCCCAGAAGTATATTGGCATGGAGGGTGCCGGGGCGAGGCAAACAAGTTCTCCTTGCTTATTGCGTACTGGCTTGCCGTCATCATCGAAAGCTTCTACTTTCATCCCGAGGCTGCGGCATTGAAGCTCACCCGCATAAACTGGAAGCATGGGGTTGCCGATAGCAAAACATCCGTTTATGTCAGACCCGCCGGAAATGCTCGATAGCTGGACGTCGCGCTTTATCTCATCATAAACATATTCAAAGCCCTCAACGCTGAGCGGTGAACCGGTCGAAAGGATTAATCTGAGTTTTTCAAGATTGCATTCCTTTCCCGGTTTGGCGCCCTCCTTCATGAGAGCCGCAACATAGCCCGCGCTCAGACCGAATATTGTAATGCCCACTTCCTCAGCAAGCCGCCAGAGGGCAAGGGCATCCGGATGGAAAGGAAAACCATCATACAGTACCACTTGAGCGCCCACGGCAAGAGAGCTGACAAGCCAATTCCACATCATCCACCCGCAGGTAGTAAGGTAGAAGATTACGTCATCTTTCTTAAGGTCGGTGTGGATTATCAACTCTTTCAGATGGTTTATGAGGACGCCGCCGGCGCTCTGCACAAGACACTTCGGCAATCCGGTCGTACCTGATGTAAACATTATATAAACGGGGTGCTCGAAAGGAAGCTGGACGAACTCGATCTCTCCAGGCTCTTCAGCCGCTATGAAATCCTTGTAGTGGACCGCATCTCTTATACCTTCGATCTCAGGGGCAGCAACCGTATAAGGCACAACGACAACCTTTTCGATGGATGGAAGCTCCTGTATAATGCCCCGCACACGTTCCAGCGAGTCGTATCTCGTACCCTTAAAATAGTAGCCGTCAGCGACGAACAGAACCTTCGGTTTGATCTGTCCAAATCTGTCGAGCACTCCTTTAATACCGAAATCGGGCGAACAGGAAGACCAGACAGCCCCGAGGCTTGTGGCAGCGAGCATCGCGGCGACAGTATGGGGCATGTTGGGCATAAAGCCGGCGACCCTGTCCCCCACGGTAACCCCGGCTTTCTTAAGAGCTTTTTGGATCAGTGACACCTCATCGTTTAGTTTCCTGTATGTCCACCTCACGACATCTTGACCTTCTCCCTTGAAAATCAAAGCGGTGGAATCATCATTGAAGCGCAAAAGGTTCTCAGCAAAGTTCAGCTCGGCCCCGGAAAACCAGTGAGCGCCGGGCATTTTTGTGACGTCATCAATAACCTCATCATAAGGTTTGGAATGCTTTATACCAACGAAATCCCAGACAGCCACCCAAAACTGGGGAATGTTCTCAACCGACCACTGGTAAAGCCCATCGTAATTGCTGAAACTCTTGTCGTACCTATCATTGACATAATTCATGAAGCGATACATGTTGCTTTGCTTGATCCGCTCCTCCGGGGGGTTATATAGAATCTTCTCCATTTTTACCTCCGCTTGTGTACCCTTCACCATCCGACGCTTAAAAACGTTTAATTGAGTTAAATAACGCTTATTTCCGAGAAACAAGAGAAACATTTTCAAGAATAAAATTCACGATGTCCCTCGTGTCGGTACCTGGGCTAAAGACTCCGTCAGCACCCTCCCTTATCAGATTCTCGTGATCGGCATGAGGTATCGCCCCACCCATTATTATAAGAAATTCGTCCCTGATCCCTCGCTCCTTCAAAGCATCGTTGAGCTTCCTTGTCCACTCGTGATGGGCGCCCGAATGAACGCTGTATCCGATGACATCAACATCCTCTTGAATCGCGGCCTCAACAATACTATCTATTGATTTAAATCCAGCGAAAATTACTTCCATTCCCGCTTCAGTCAAGGCTTTCGCGACAGTTACTATTCCGCGCCAGTGACCGTCTATTCCGGGCTTAAACATCAAGACCCTTATCTTTTTATCCACTCCTTTACCCTCCTGTTTAACAGGCCGACTTAAGCCATGATGGGGACTTCCCAAAGCCCCCAGACTTCCCTGTAAATATTGGTTATTTCGCCGACCGTGGCGCCCTCACGGGTGAGCTCCATAACAGTATCCATCACATTTTCATATCTCTCGCAAACGCGCTTTAATTCGTCTTTCAGCCTCTCGACTTTCTGGTTGTCCCGCTCTGACCTGAGCCTGTTGAGTCTCTCTATTTCGATCTTGGCCGCTTTCGGATTAGTCCTGAAGGGATGCAGCGGTTCCTCCTCCTCGGTAACATAGCAGTTCACGCCAATTATCTTTTCCTCGCCCGATTCGACCGCTTTCCTTCGCTTCTCAAACGCTTTGGTCATCTCCCTGTAAAGCCAGCCGCTCTTGAGAGCCTCGATGATTCCCCCGGCGTTCTCTATCTTTTCCAGATAATCAAGTATCCTGTGCTCAAGTTCCTCGGTCAGCGCCTCAATAAAATACGAGCCTCCCAGAGGGTCTATTACGTCGGCGACGCCCGTCTCCTCCTGAAGTACTTCCTGCGTTCTAACGGCAAGACGCACTGCGTCCTCACTGGGCAGACATACGGCTTCGTCATAAGAGTTCGTATGAAGCGACTGGCACCCACCGAGCACAGCCTCAAGAGCCTGATAGGCGGTCCTTACTATGTTCACCATGGGCTGCTGCGCGGTCAGTGAACTTCCGGCGGTCTGCACGTGGAAGCGAAACTGGCATGAAATGGGATCTTCCGCTTTATACCTTTCTTTGATCAGGCGGTACCATATTTTTCTCGCTGCCCTGTACTTTGCGATTTCCTCGAAGAAATTTCTATGAGCGGCAAGATGGAAGGCAAGCCTGAAAGCAAACTCGTCAATTTTCCATCCTCTTCTCAAGAGCTCTTCAATGTGCGCAATCGCATTGGCAAAGCCGAAGGCGATTTCTTGAACAGCGTCAATCCCGCCCTCGCGATAGTTATAGGTTGTGAAGTTTATGGGATTCCACTTGGGAGCTTCTCCCCGGGCGGTGCAGTATTCGATCAAGTCACAGGCAAGTTTCAGAAGCTCTTCGGGTTTAAGCGAATGCCAGGGCACGTATCCAATGGTCATAGTAAGGATGTCGTTCTGGGTTGTGCCGCGAAGGTTATCCATTGATATTCCGCGATTTTTGGCCACATTGAAATACATCGAGGTTATGGCGGTGCTGGTGAGTGGCTCAACAACAAGGGCAACGCTCATTTTGTCTATCGGAAGATCGCGAACCATGGCTTCGACACCCCTGATCGAGTATAGAGGCACGCCTTCCTTCCCAACCTCAGCCTCGAGCCACTCCACCGGATCGTCGGGATCAACCCCGGCAAAGGTCAAGGAATCAACAGCCGCGCTGAAACCAGTCTCCCCTTCCTCATACAGCAACTTCCAGCGTTCGTTAGTCTCCTCAGGCGTACCGAATCCAGAAAACATTCGAATGGTCCAGAGCTTCCCCCTGTACATATTCGGATAGACGCCCCTGGTATAAGGTGGCATTCCCGGAAAACCTATGTCCCTGATGTAGTCAATGTTTTCCACGTCTAAAGGAGTGTAAAGGCTCTTCAGCGGTATTCCTGAATCGGTTTGAAACGACTTGCGCCTTTCCGTGTAGCCAGCAAGACGGGCAAGCCACTTCTCCCTTTCTTCCGCTACCTTTTTATGGTCATACATATCTTCGCCCCCCTTGAAGTGCTCATTGCAAGCACCAGTAACGCAAGGCTACAGCTTTCCTAAAAGCCGCCGTGCTATGACAACGCGCTGAACCTGGTTTGTTCCCTCGTAAATCTGCGTAACCTTCGCATCACGCATCATTCTTTCAAGCGGCTGGTCCTTCATATATCCGTACCCGCCGAGTATCTGAACGGCATCGGTGGTAATGCTCATGGCAACGTCGCTCGCGTAAAGTTTTGCCATGGCAGAGAATATTGATATATCCTTATCCTCTTTGTCGCACAAAGTCGCGGCACGGTAAACAAGCTGTCTTGCAGCCTCAACTTTCGTTTTCATATCAGCGAGCATGAATTGAATGCCTTGAAGCGCGCCGATCGGGGAACCAAATTGCTTTCTTTTCCTTGCCCAATCCACAGCGACATCAAAAGCCCCCTGTGCTATGCCCAGCGCCTGAGCCGCGACCAGAGGTCTCGAGTTGTCGAGCGTTTTCATTGCTGTAATGAAACCGGAGCCTCTTTCACCCATCATGTTTTCCTTGGGGACAAGGCAGTCCTCGAAGATGATTTCAGCCACCTGCGCTCCCCTTAAACCCATCTTGTCCTCGATTTTCCCAACCTTGAATCCCGGGTAGCTCTTTTCCACCAGATAGGTGCTTATACCCCTTATTCCTTTGTCAGGGTCAGTCATGGCGAACACGGAGTGAACCTCAGCAAGCCCGCCGTTTGTTATGAAGCACTTCTTCCCGTTTAGGACATACCCGTCATCTGTCTCCACCGCTGTGGTGGCAGTTGCGCCGGCATCTGAGCCGGCTTCAGGTTCTGTTAAACAGAAGGCCGCAAGCTTTTCTCCGCTCGCAACCGCGGGAAGGTATTTTCTTTTTATCTCCTCAGAACCGGCAATGACTATCGGATATGCGGCAAGTTTCTGCACGACGAAAATCAAAGAGGTGGTCGCGCAGACACGGGCAAGCTCCTCTGCGACTATACAATTATCGAGCAATGGCGCGCCCGAGCCTCCGTATTCCTCGGGAATAGCCAGCCCCAAAAGGCCCTTCTCGGCCAGCAACCTCTGCATATCCCATGGATATTCGCCTGAGCGGTCGATCTCGCTTGCCCTGGGGGCGACTTTTTCCAGAGCCATTCTGCGTATTTCTTCCCGCAGGGCCTCCTGTTCGGGGCTTAGTTCATATGCCATGAATCTTCCTCCCTCAGATGATTGGCTTACACTTTCACCACAGCCGCTTCTCCCTGACTACCCACGCCGCAGAGGCCCGCGACGCCAAGCCCTCCGCCTCTCCGCTTAAGTTCATATAGAAGGTGAGTTAAAATCCTCACCCCTGTTGACCCGACCGGATGACCCATAGCGACAGAGCCACCGTTCACGTTTACTTTTTCCGGATCCACACCAAGCTTTCTTATGCTGATTATCGCGACAGCAGCAAACGCCTCGTTTATCTCGAAAAGGTCAATCTCATCAAGCCCGATGCCAGCCTTGTCGCACGCTTTCTTGATAACCTGCGAAGGCACAATTGGAATGTTTCTTGGCGGACCGGCGACCGTGGCATAAGAGACTATCTTTCCCAAAGGTTCTATGCCTTTTTCCTTTGCTTTCTCTGCAGACATGAGCAGCACGCTTGCCGCTCCATCGTTAATCCCCGGGGCGTTACCCGCCGTAATCGTACCTCCTTCCCTGAATGCGGGCTTAAGCTTGCTCAAAGCCTCGAGTGTGGTTGAAGGTCTCGGGAACTCGTCAGTGTCAAACACTATCGGTTCGCCTTTCTTTTGTGGGATTATGACCGGCACTATTTCTTCCTTGAAGAGCCCGGCCTCGTTAGCTCTGGCCCACCTCTGCTGGCTCCTTAGAGCCCACTCATCTTGCTCTTCCCTTGTTACTCCCTCCTCCTCGGTCACCTCATCACCGTAAACGCCCATTTGGACATGACCAACCGGACATTCGAGCGCCCTGGAGCAGCCGTCAACAAGAACGGCATCCCTGAATCTGAGCCCCCATCTCGCCCCAAACAAAAGGTACGGATAGGAGCTCATCGATTCCGTTCCGCACGCCAGGATGATGTCCGCTTCTCCGTACTCAATCATCCTCGCGCCCAACGTGACCGCGAATAGTCCGGAGGTGCACGCGGCCGAAACAAACATTGCGGGTGTTGATTCAGAAATGCCGGCTTTGAGCGCAGCGTGTTTGGCGGGCACCTCTCCCATCCCATCTGCACTTGCGGCGCCCATAAAGACCCACTCGACCTCATCAGCGGATATTCCTGCTCTTTGAATCACTTCTTTCATCGTGATTGCCCCGAGCTCCACGGCAGATACATCCTTGAGAGTTCCGCCGAATCTTCCCACGGCTGTTCTTGCAGCGCTGACTATCACCGCGTCACGCATAATCATCCCCCCCGTTCTATTCCACCTGCAAACGGCACCTCAGAATGTGAAAAGGTCGATCCCCCCACCTACGACTATAGCCTCTCCGGTAAGATAACTCGACTCTTCAGAGGCAAGAAATGCTATCACATTGCTTAATTCTTCCGGCTTTCCAGCTCTTCGCATAGCGACGCGCTTTATTATCCTATCCCTGAACTCCTCCGCTACCTCGTAGAAACTTCCACCATCAAAGACACCAAGCACAACCGCATTGCACGTGATATTGTGCCGCGCTCCCTCCAGCGCGACAGTCTTTGTGAGTCCGATGAGTCCCGCTTTCGTCGCGGCGTAAGAGCACTGCCCGAAACCACCCATAGTGCCCGTCACGGAACTCACGTTGATTATTCGCCCCCATTTGCGCTCTATCATGGAAGGCATTACCGCTTTTATCGTGTTAAAAGCACCGGTCAGGTTAACCGCAAGGTCCCGGTCCCAGTCGCTCTTATCCATTTTGACAATGGTAGTTGCACGTACAATCCCGAACGCCGCATTGTTTACAAGAATATCGATGGGGCCAAGTTCTTCCATTGTTTTTGCAACGCCCTCGCTGACCTGTTCAGGATCAGAGACGTCCACTTTAAGCGCCAGGGCTCTTCTGCCCATAGCCCTTATCTCTTCTGCGACCTCTTCCGCTTTTTCGAGGTTTCTATGGCCAGTCAGAGCGACATCACACCCATGCTTTGCAAGCACAAGTCCATGAAACCTTCCGAGCCCGCCCGAACCGCCGGTCACAAGGGCGACCTTCCCTTCAGTCGACATACTCACCACCTCCGAGGCTTACATCAGGCAACCCCACAGCAATATGACCAATACTACAAAACGGAAACTATTCCTTTTTTCAGAGTCCAGAAATGGTTTTACAGGCCTTGCAAACCAGACCATATTGACAATCCTCACGGTCTTGCGCTCTCATGCGAAAAGACAGCTTATATTAAACGTCCCTGTCCGTGTGATAAGCCCACCCGTGACATACCGCGACTGCTTCTCCGAGTATATTTCTCACTTCCATAAAGTAATGGCGAACCCGCCCTGCGCGGGCTGTCTCTCTAACGTCAGCCTCCAAATAAGGAGTATCGCCAGGAGCCTGTAGGTAGTCTATGCTCACATGGATGGCCATCGCTCTTTTCCCGTAAGAGTTTGCAGCTGCCCCGAAAGTCGCATCCGCAAGAGAAAAGATCGCGCCTCCATGAATCATTCCCATGAAATTCTTATGCTCCGGTTTGAGCTCCATTCGGCTCTTCGCATGTCCTTCCTCAATGAGAGTGAACTCAATACCGAGATGCTTTGCGTAAGGGTCATTTTCTATAATCGCTGCGGAGCGAACGATCTTTCCTTCTTCCATTTCCCCTTCTTTTTGCCTTTGCGTCTTGCCCATAGTTAAACCATCAAAAACCATTTACAGACACCTTGCAACCAGCTTGTAAATTGCCATGGCTTCGGCTTTTCAGCATTCTGGAAATCGGGGACCCCCGCATGAGAGGACCGTCTTCAAACCACTTTCACCAAAAGAATTTTGATTCGGACACCTTCTGTCTATTCACGTCGAGACAACTCCCAAAATTTCAATATCAATAGAAAAACAAACCGGCCTTTCTAAGGCTTGAAAACGCCGCGCTCGCGGGGAGCGCCAATATCGCCTGTGAGTCCCGCCAAGTCAGAAACTCCAAAAGGCTTCTGTATAAATTGCAGGCTATCCAAAAATGTAGCCTGCGCTTAAGAACCCTTCTATGTTTTGCAAATAAATCGGATCGCTCAGGGAAACAGGACCGTTGTAACCCAATATTTTTGCGATCCGAAACGGCTCTGAAAAAAGTTACGTCGATCTGAGTGATACCGTTTAAATTAATGTTTATTTATATCACAAATGAGCCAGAGCGCAATAGAATGGACAAAACTCTCACCCTTGAAGAAAAGTTTTTCTCACTTCCTAATTCTTCTCAAGAAGTCCTCGGTTGGCTCAAGCTCGTAGAAGCGGAGATTGATTTTTTGGGTCATCATCTCCCTGGGAATACCTCTTGATGCCGGCTTCAATCTTTTCAAGCTTATTTCTTCTGAGAACGCGGGCCTGAACTCTATCAGTTTTTTCACTCTTCCGTTATAGGGAATTTCGCGGGCGCTGATCCCGCTTTCCTCCAAATACACTTTCTGTCCTGAAGAAGTAACCCTCGCGATTATCTCCGCGAATCTCCAGGGATCACTCATTTTAAAAACCCTTCTCGCGTCCACACCGAACGTGTACCGCAGGGGTATCCCGATAACTTCGCCGTTGTAGTAGCCGGTGAACATGACCATATTGCCTTTAAATCTGCGCGCCAGTGCGCTTACCCCTTCTATCCCGCCCCTGTTCTCGACGTGGATCAAGATGGGAACGCTCGACGCAAGAAAGAAAATTATAAGCAGCAATGCAACCAGAAGGCTCCACGTCTTGAACTCTATTTTCTTCGAGTTCAGACCGCGGTTCATGAGGTATGAAGCGGAGACAAATAGCATCGGAATGACAAAAAGCATCATCCGCCTTGAGTCCCAGGGATACTGTCCCAAAGCAAGTGATGGCTCCTGAGAGGCAAAAAGTAGCAAAAGGGTGGCAAAACCGGTGACAAAAGCGAAGGCGCCGCCTTTCGATTCATATATGAAGAGCGCGAGCGCAAAGAAGAAAAGAAATACCACCATCCCACCCATAAACGAGGCAGTATTGAAGAATATTCTTTCAGCTGCCTGATCGACGCTCTTAGCCCTCTGTGAGAAATAGAGGTAGAAAGCGGAGAAAAGAATAATAACGGGAACGCCGACGTTCACGAATTCCTTCACGCCATCAAGAAAGGTTCCAACCTTATTCTTAAGGCCACGGGTAAATCTTGAAAGCGCACGGTTCAAAAAGCGGAGATTGAAGAGTATCAAAAACAAGGTTATAAGGATTGCTGAAATTCTTAACGCCCCGCCCACGGTCGCTCGTTCACCGAAAAACTTAAGAACCTTGCCAACGTTGGCGGTCACGTATTCGAGAGCGCAGAATCGGATATAGGCTATCAACAGGATAGAACCCAAAAGAAGCCCGTTCGTCAGGAGCCGATAGCTTCCCGTAAAATCCAGGGTGAAAAAATCAAAGGCGCAGACGACTAATATCAGAAAGATAAAGACAGCCCCCTCAGGTCTTGCAAGAGACGCAACCGTGAAAAAAAGAGGGCACAAAAAAGCCGAGCCGCCTGAAGGCAAATCTCTGAACTCCTTGAACATAATCATGCCCATTACCACAAATGGAGACGCAAAAGTTTCACTGACCGGCATTCTCGAAAACCATATCTGCAGGAAGAAAAACGAGAGAGCGGCAGCGCAAAGAAAAGAGGGTAAAACTTGAGAAAACCTCCGTGAGAGCGCATAGGCACAAAGGATTAGCAGGAGACCGAAAAGCGGATTCACGAAGAGACCTGCCCTCATGCCAAACATTTTTACAAACAAGGCGATCCAGACAGGTAAAAGGTGGTACAGGAGAGGTTGAATCCTACCTTTTGTCCTATCCCTTAAGTGAAATGGCAAAAACTGGACAATGCCTCTGTTGAAAAACGTAGAAATTTCAAAATCGTTCATTTTGGTGACTGACTCATCACAAACGTTCATAGAGCCGCTTTCGGCAAGTTGATGTCCGATGTTGTAGTAATACTCTGGGTCCCCCTCTCCCACCACGTACTCAGCGGGCCTGAAGAACAAGAATACGGCAAGCAGGATGAGAAACATCACGATTATCTTTTCCCAACGCGAAAGCGGAACAGATTTTCGCAAACCTGACCCTTCTTTTCTCAAAGCGAGAAACAAAACCACCAGGCAAGCCAAAAGCAGGTCCAGAAGCCATATCTTGAAGTAACCGACCTCAGCGAGAAAAAGCGCTACGAGTGAACCGAACGCGGCGCTGGACATTACGATTACAAGAAACCGCTCAAGAGAGGAGAGAGTCATTCTTTGGAAAAAACGAGTTCTCGTAAACGCGTATCCAGGTAAAAAGAAAATCAAAGGAAGCGTGAATAACGCGCTTATAATCCGCAATGTTTCCTCCCTGACACCATCAATACCGTTATTGGCTTAATGCCGGCTTCACCTCAAAAAAAACAAGTTCGTGCTTTTCAACGCCTTTGTTTCTTGGAATAACGCGATAGGCTTTGCCAAGTCTCGCGAAACTTACGGTAAAATCAAACCTTTTCTCAAACCATAACCTTTCAAAAAGCGATGTGCTGTAGCCTATCGAAGAAAGACCGCTTACCTCAATCAAAACTTTCTTTTTCCTCGCGGAATACTGCCTGACCATCTTTTCAAAACCTCGGGCGTCAGAAAGGTCGTAGACTCGTCTGGCATCCAGGCCGTACTGATATCTCAAGGGAATCCCGACCGACTCCCCCAAGAATTGCGAGGTGAATATGACCACATCCCCCTTTAACATGCGGGAGATATGCTCTACCTTTCTTTCAAAGCCCTTGTACTCCACATGGTTAAAGATAGGCGAGGTTGAGAAAAGGAAGAAAGCGAAGAGACCGCAGGCAAGGATCAGAGATGCCGCTTTCAGCGAGAAGCCGCCCTTAGTAAACATTTTGGACAGCATATAGCAAAATCCCAGAATCAGCATCGGATAAAGGAGGGGTAAGTAGCGTCTGGCAAGCCATGGAAGGTAACCCGCCGTTATGGACGATTCAGTAAAGACCACCAGATAAATAAGGCACATCGAGGTGATGAAAAAAGAAAGCGTAATGTCTTGAATGTCAAACAAGAGAAGACAAAGACCGATTATGAAGAGGATAACGGAAAATCCGCCCAGGAAAACCGAGGATGAGAAGAAGAATTTCTGCGGTGAGGTGGGCAGTCTTCCCCTTTCAGGCGCGGAAAAATAAAAATAGATTAGTGCGGCGAAAATGAAAAAAACAAGAAGCGCTCTCAGCGCTCCCTTTAGTTTATCTCGAGTGGCGGCCGTTAAACCCCGGGAATTGACAAATGAGGATATGCGGGGTTGGATGTATGCCATCCAGTTGTAAAGAATAAAGCCGACAAAAACGGATGTGATATAAACGGTAAGAAAAGCATCCATTCCCCTTTGCCCGCCGAGAATATCCACAATCTTTTTTAAGTTCGCTCTAACATAGTGATACTCACAGAATCTTATGTAGAGCCAAACCAGAGCGAGTGCGCCCAGGGATGCGTTTGCGAGGATTCTGTCGCACCCTAAGTCTTTCTTGAAAGGCGTCCTGAGAACAAGCGAGATAAAAAGGATCGCCAGAGCGATTGTTGCCTCCGGACGAGCAAAAGCCGCCGAAAGAAGGGACAGGGGAATCGCCACCGCAAGCAGGGGGGTCTCTCTTTCACCGTATAAAAGAAGGAAAAATATACCGGTGAGTATGAAAAACTGACAGACAATCTCGGAGGTGGGCATCCTCGAAAACCACACTTGAGGGTAAAACGAAACGAACAGAAAAGCTGCAACAGTACCCCAGAACTTTCCGGCGAGCCTCCTGCCTATAAAAAACACCCCTAAGCTTGAAAGCAGCCCGAAAACACTGACCGCGTAAAGTCCGCCGTGCTTTCCGAATATAGATATGAATAAGGCAATCCACACAGGGATAAGATCGTAGAGAAGCGCTTGTATCTTTCCCCTGTCTCTGTCCCGCAGGTGAAACGGAATGAACTGCACCACGCCTGTTTTGAAGAAATTCTTAATCTCGAATTCCGTCATTTCGGGTACAGCTGGATCACGAATTTCCACGGAGCCGGTGCGAGAAATGCTGTAACCGATGTTGAAGTAGTATCCTGGATCACCGTCACCTGCGATGTATTGCGCAGGCTTCAAAAGAAAAACCACCGCGTAAATAAGAAGCGCCACGAACAAAATCACGTCAACCGGTCGCACGCCCTTATTATTTTTAGAATAAGACTTTCTCCCAGCGCGTCTGTTGAACAATAAAAAAATCAAAAGCGAAACTAAAGCAATCAAGCCCGAAACAAGCCATACGTCAAACAGTCCGATTTCCGCGAGAAACAGCGCAACGAGCGAGGTCAGAGAAACGCTAACAGATAGAACGATATATACTTTTTCGAGAGGAGAGTAGCGGTCATTCGAGTTGAGACGAGATCGAACTAAAACAAAACCGGGCAAAAGAAAAACGCACGGGAGAACGATGGCAATTCGGAAGAGCAAAGCGAGCATATCAATTCCGTTTCTTGAGCCGCCCTAAAAGCCCGCCGGGAGCGGGGGGAATTTCCGCTAACCTTTGCCTGAGGTTTTCTATCTCCTCACCCGATTTATCGAGATGCGTTTTTAACTCAGAAACGCTTCTTTCAAGTCCCTTGATGTATTCGTCCTTTTCATCTATTTTCTGCTCGAGCTCTTTGACATACCGGGAAGCCTTTTCAAGCTCTTCCTTCAAGCGCTCCTCCCTCAATTTGGATTCACCGAGGGCGCTCTTAAGGTCCTCAATCTGGTGTTCATAATCCTCGAGCTGCTTTTCCAGTTCTCTTACGCGCTTTTCCGCCTGGATTTTTTCCTCGGATATTCTTCGCAACTGGTACTCCTCTCTTGCCGGGAAAGCCTTTATTACGTACTGATAGGCGACAGCCTCCCAGGATGAAAAAGCCTTGATTACCTCTTCAAGATTTCCAAGCCCGAGGGGGTCTAATGTATTCTTGAGCGCCTCTTCGGAGACGCGCCTTTCCGTCCAGTCCATCGTCTCAACGACATATCCCGCGCTCTCGAGAAGGTCCGCGATCGTTTTCCTGGTGAAATACTTAAGATGGGTGTCATCAAGTATTCCCAACTCCTCGTAGTTGAACTCACCCTTAAGTAAAGCAAGCCTCACGCTTGCGTGCGCAACATTCGGAACCGAGACAACTATAAAACCGCCAGGATTCAGAAACTCGCGTACATCAATTAAAAGCCTTTTCGGGTCCTTCAAATGTTCGATCACGTCCCCGAAAAGCGCTACATCAAACCTTTCATTTTCAAAAACCTCGCTCATTCGGACCGTGTCAAGGTCAGTCTCGATGACCCTGTCGCAAACAAGGCGGGCTAGAGCAGCGGCCTGCGGGTCTATCTCCAGACCTACCACGTAACAGCCTCTCTCTTTTAAGACCTTTGCCATAGCGCCGGTGTAGCATCCGAAATCGGCCACGCGCTTGTTGAACCCCACAAGCTCGATCATTTTCGTGTGGGAGTTGTTCTTATCGTTCAGGTCAATTTCGTCGGAATACTGCTTGCCCAAAATAAACCCCTCTATTTCCGCAACCAGAACACGCGCCCAAGTAGTAATCGGCTTTTAAGCGTTTCCTTCAAGTTTTGCGACCAAAATGTAGTCCCGGTGGCTGAATACAGTCCTGTTAATCTTCAAGAAATTTTCGTTAATTCTTTTAAATAGATCGACCTCCACGGGGTTCAGCGTTCGAACATCTAACGCGGATTCCAGATTTTCTAGATGCTCCTCCGGTGGATAGGCGCCGAGAAAAACAACCTCGGGCATTGAGTAACCGCATGACTCGCAGATTAATTTAAGCGTCTCGGGATGAAGCGGATAGAGATTTTCCGAGTATTCAATCGCGTAGCTCGCTATGCCATAAAGAGAAAAAGGATTAGGCGCTTCCACTATTAAAACTCCATTGTTCTTGAGTTTACTGCGGCAGATCTTAAGCATCCCAAAAAGTTTTGAGATAGGCACGTAACCGGCGAAGCGTCCGAGAACTATCCCGTCTAAAGATGAATCCTCCATGCTTGATATGAAGGAGAAAGGATCCATCTTTACCACATCCAGACCATGATCCCGGCAGTAATCAGCGAGCGCCGCGTTCATCTCGGAACCCCGCACCCTGATTCCCTCTTTCTCAAGTACTTTGATCACTTCTCCTCTGCCGCATCCAATCGCGGCCACGCTAGTCGAGCCTTCCAGATACTTGAGGTAGGTATGGACCCTCTCAGCCACTACCTTTGGCGACCCCTGCACTTTTTGCTCGAGGGCCAAAACATCCACGTCAGCCAGGGCTTCCTTCGTCTCTTCCCCGTCATCATCCCCAGAGGTCGAAAAGACCCCGAGTGCGCCCAAGCCCGCTTCTCTGATTGAGTGAATCTCATTCTCGATGTCGAGCATTCTCCTTTCCAGAAACTTATTGAGGTACATTATGTTCGTTCTGAAAAGTGAAAGTTCCCTGTGGGTGATTACGCTCATGATGTCCTCGTTTATTTGCAGGTGATCGAGATATCGCTTTATCTCGTTTAGGGTTCTGGTCAAATCAGCGTTAAATTTGCGCTGGCGGTCAATGGCTGGATCGACATACCATCGAATAAGCTTTCTAACCAGTCTTCTTATAAACTTTATGACCGGCCCGATTACGGGTCTTTCCGAGGCAACCTCACCGGGAAGGTTTTTATCGTATGAAGCATTGGCTTCATGAAGGCTTTCCATCAATGGACCGTCATCGAACAGTTCAAGCCTGTGAGCGTTTGGAAGCTTCTCCCGGAGTTTACGACACAACTCCTCAAGAGTCTTTAGTTCCCCCTCAATTGAACCTTCAGGATCGACAAACAGCTTATCATCAACCATAACCGAGGCTCCCTACGTTGGAGAAACAGCAATCGCGGTGAACGCAAAAATTATAGCACTCAACCTTTACCATCTATTTCTAAAAGCCGCTTCTTTATACGTTCGGCGGAACGTTTCCAGGTCCATTTCTCACGCGCCTCAAGCGCTCCCCTCAATCCCCTCGCGTAAGCCTCCTCGCGGTTCTCGAACACGTGCCTCATTAAGTGTCTGAGATGTTCAAAGTCCGGTTCCGCCCATTCGAACCCCTCGTAATACGGGCACTTTGCCACCGCTGGAACGAGTCTTTTGACTTTGATGGGGTAAGCAATATTCTCATTCAAGAATTCGGTCTGGGCACTCCAGTAAGTACTTATCACTGGCAGGCCGCACGCCATCGCCTCAAGCGTAGGCATACCCCAACCTTCGCCCCGTGTGGGCAGCACAAAACAATCGGCGGCACGATACAGAACACCCATCTGGTGGGAAGGAATGTTTTGATTCAAGATAATCACAACGGGCGGACCCTCAGGATTTAGTCTCATCTCCTCTATCTGCCTCTCAACGTTAACGGACGGATCGGTATTGATAACTTTCAGAAGAAGCAAAACATCATCTCTACTGGAAAACTCTTGATTATAAGCCCTGATAAGGATCTCCGGCGCTTTGCGCTCACCCCACTCGAAAACTGAGAGAAAGACGAATCTGTCCGAGATCCTCGTGGATTGTACATAGGGGTGAAAGTGGTCAGTATCCACCCCGAGAGGCATCACATGAATCGGACGTTTCACTCCGCTTGCAGCAAACGTGCCTTTGTTGAAATGAGAGGGAACCCATACCTCATCAAGCGCATTCGCCTGATGAACCCAGTCGCTCGGAATACCGGTAACTTCGAGCATGGAGTAACCAACCCTGTACCTTCCGCTGTTCTTAAAGAAAACATCTCCCTGTCCGTAAACAACTTGCGTTATGTCGAGATCTTTCGGCTTTCTGCGCACCTCCATTATCCGCTCATCATCATTGGGGGATTCCTCCACTCCGTAAACAAAACCGTAGCGAACATCAACATTTATAGACTCTAGAGCAAGCACAAGGTACTGGGATGAAACGGCGTAACCGGTGGGGGCGTTAATCCAGGAGTGCCACATTACCCTCGTCTCATATCTTTTCTCGAAGTAATCATCCCAGCGATCTTTGAATCTCGCCTGCGCATCTTTCGTCTCACCTGAGTCATCGGCTCGAAAGATAGAATCAGGCTCTCTGGAGATAACCCGCATACTTCCGACGCAGAGAACGGGAAAACCCCTTTCGAGCGCCCTTAAACAGAAATCAAAATCGCTGTAGGCATCTGAGTATTCCTCGCTAAAACCCCCGACTGTTTCCAAAACCCGGGCACCGACATACATACAGCGCGAATCGACGCCGTAAACCTCACGAGTGAAATAGTACTGTCCCACGTCTTCCTTTCCGCCGCCCAGCGGAAGCAAGTTGTATTCAGGTTTTATAAGGTGGATTCCAGCATTCAGAATAATCCCGTTTTCGTCCACTATCTTGCAACCGGCAACGCAGGCATCGCCTCTTGCGCGGGCTTCTCCCGCAAGGCTTTTAAGCGAATCGAAGCGCTCAAGTCTCACTTTACCGGAAAAAAAGATTACGTCTCCGCTGCACCCCCTTATTGCGGCGTTTTTTCTACGGCAAAGGGGGTCACCGGGTCTTGAGAAGACGGGAAGAAATCCGAGGTCCTTGAGCTCAGAAGCCAGTGTGCTCCTGTCCTCGGGAACCATAACAATCAATCTCCAGTTGAATTGGGTCACTTCCTGCGACATTCTGCGGAGATGACCAAGATCTTCACTATCCCCGTCAAAATCGTATACAACCAGACTCACATCTTCAGGCATTCAATCACCGCCGCTCAGTTTGAAAAAATGATTCATACGAACACAGCCGGCAATTGCCAGGAAAGACGCGCCGATTCATTTCCGCGCAACAACGGCGTAATCCATATATCCGAAAAGAACGGAATTCAGTTTTTCGAAATTTTGATTTAATTCTTCGATGATTTCATCACTTGAACCACCCGCGCCCCTTCCAACCATCTTAAGCCTCAGGTCCTTCGGCACGGGATTGGTAAAGAAGATTTCAACATCCCTGAACCCAGCCGAAAAGAGAAGGAATTTCATTGTCTCGGGATGCACGGGTTGAACATGAGAAAGATCAGCGTAAAAGAAACTGGCGAAAATAAGCAAACACTGTGGATTCGGGGTCTCGATCACAACATAACACCCCGGCTTGGTCTTTCTGTACATGAGCCCGATAAGCTTTATTATCTCCGGTGGAGTCAAATGCTCGACAACTTGCGAAATGAAGACGCCGTCAAGGCTCTCATCGGGAAGAGAAGAGAGGTGTTCTATCGCTTCTGCTTCAACAGCATTCAACCCCGAGTCAACGCAGTAACTAACCGCATCCGGTTCAATATCAACCCCGTAACCCCCTATGCCTTTTTCTCTCATGAGTTCGAGAAACTCACCGCGACCACAGCCGAGGTCGAGAACGGAGGAGCAACCCTCAAAGTACTTTAGGTACTGCTGCTGCCTTCTTTTTATCAGATCGCGGTCACCCCTGTGAATACTTTCGAACCAGTAGTAGTCAAAGAAAAAATCTGCAAAATCCGAAGGTCTCCGAGCCCTGAAATCCTCCCTGGGCAGGGATTTCTCCTCATCTGGAATTACGCCTCTCGTAAAGGAAACGTCCTCTTCCGGAAGGCTCCTGCCTTCCTTAGACTGCAGTGCGGCACTAAGCGACCTCCATTCCCTCTCGAGCCTTGAGACCCTCTCGTCGAATCTCTCACCCTCAAAAACCCCCAGCCTTTTTGGAAGATTCTCCCTTTCGAGAGCATCGAGCCGGTCATTGATCACCCTTAGCAGGTCGGAAATCTCCCGAAGAGTCCTGTTTGTTGAGGCGTGAAGGCGGTGAACCTGCGCAAGTATGGGATTGACGTACCAGTAGGTCGCTTTTCTCACAAGCCTCTTCGCCAGTAGCTTGACCGCCGAAAGGAACCCGCGCGGTTTGGTATGTACATCAAGCGTCTGTTCGCTGGAGAGAGGAACGACGCTGTACTCCACGGAAAGAAGAGCCTCTGAAAGGCTCTGCCACGCGCCCGGAAGAATGAATGTCACGTCACCCGAAAAACGGACGGCGCTTTTGTATTTCTGTGTCCTTCCCAATTCGCGTTCTTCGAGCGCTTTATTAATGTCCTCGAATACTTCCCAGATGTTTGCGTCAACAGGCTTCATCAAAAACCTCACATGCTTAAGAAGCTCCGTTCGACAAAGCGATCTCACATGGAATATAAAGTAGACCGATGTCGCTCACGCCGCTGTACATGTCGAAAGAAACGTGCTTATCCAGCCAGTGGTATATCACGCTTTCGTCCCGTGAGTGTACCGCCGCGCTCACAAAATATTTTCCCTCCAACATCGGCAGCGAGGAAAGCCTGAACTCGACCGCACCTGAACCTTCGATCGTTCCGAGGTCTAAGCCCTTAAGCCTTGTGTTAGTTCCGTAAGCAGTAAAGCCTCGATAGTCCTCGATGCTAAAACCGAAAACAGGATCACTTACGGGAGCCTGCGCCTCATAAGAGACCTTTACCGTCATGAACTGACCGGTCTGAAACTCTTTGGCGGGCTCGCCCCTTTCGTTAAGTAGGTCAACGGAGGTTATCACCACCTGGCGATTTCCGCGCTCACCCGAAGAGCTGACTGATTCCATCGCCTTGTGGTAGAAATTGACCACGTCCCTCGGCTCACCCTCGCGGACGATCCTACCGTTATCAAGCATTACCACCCTGTCGCATATTTCCCTGGTCAAGTCAACGTTGTGTGTCACGAATATTATCGTCTTGCCTTCCAGCTGTATTTGCTCGATTCTTTCAATGCATTTTCTTTGAAACGCCTCGTCGCCTACCGCCAGAACCTCGTCTATTATCAGGATATCCGGGTCCACGTTAATGGCCACAGCGAAGCCGAGCCTAACGTACATTCCGCTCGAATAGTTGCGAACGTGGTTGTCAATGAAGCGCTCCAGTTCAGCGAATGATACGATTTCATCAAATTTCCTGTCCACTTCCTTTTTGGAGAAACCCAAAATGGAGGCGTTTAAATACACGTTCTCCCTGCCCGTCAGGTCAGGCTGGAAACCAGCCCCGAGTTCAAGAAGAGCGGCTATGCTTCCATTTGTGAGGATTCTTCCTCGAGTTGGATAAAGAATCTTTGTTATACATTTTAAAAGCGTGGATTTTCCGGAACCGTTCGCGCCGATTATGCCGAGAGTCTCTCCCTGCTCGACATCGATGTTAATGTCCTCTAAAGCCCAGAACTCCTCGTATCCCCTGCGTCCGAAGAAGAGAATCTTTTCTTTAAGGCTTTTAACGTTCTCATGGTAAAGCTTATACATCTTTGATACGTTCTGGATTTGCACAGTGTAGGGCATTTTATTCGACCCCCGGAAGAATCACAACATAATCAATATGCTCCGATGCCTCATGATATGGAAGCATTTTTGTCCTCTGACGTGTCTGCGTCTGTCGCCATGATTATTTCAGGCGTCAGGTGACAAACACGCTTATATCTGCTCGGCAAACCCCCTTTCCGTCCTGTGAAAGAAATAGTAACCGAGGAAGAAAAACAAAACGGCGCTTATGCTTGTTCCCAGAAGCCCCCAGAATGATATGTATGCTACGCCCCCCTTAGGAGCGTACTTATGCGGGTTGTAGATTATGTATTGCCATGAAAGAACTATGTTAGCCATCGGATTTGCGAGGTAAAGCGGCATAAAGGAGCGGAACCTCTGCGCGACTAAACCCACAGGATAAACGATCGGTGTTATCCAGAACCATGCCATCATGGCGACTTCCACAAAATGCTGGACGTCCCGCAAATATACGTTCGCGGCTGAGACGAAAAGCGCAACGCCCAGGGTAAAGAGCGTCTCGAGCAGCAAAACAGCCGGGAGAAGAACCAGATAAGGCGAGAAATGCCAGCGGATTATGAGGAGAAAAGCGAAGAACACGAGCATCTGTAAGAAGAAGTGAATCATGTTCGCAAATACGGACGCCATCGGAAGGACCTCGCGGGGGAAATAGACTTTCTTCACGAGTCCGGGATTGGTAACAACGGAGACCACAGCCTGCGTTGTAGAGTTAACGAAAAAGAGCCAAGGCAAAAGTCCGGACATGAGATAGACAGAAAACCAGCCTATATTCCCCCTCGAGATGAGAATCGCGAACACTATGCTGAAGACGGCAAGCATTATTATGGGGTTCATAAACGACCAGATAAAACCGAGCACAGAGCGCTTGTATTTCACCCTGAGCTCTTTGAACGTCATATTCCAAAGTAGTTCCCTGTGAGCAATCAGGTCTTTGATTCTTTCAATCATCTTCTATCTCGCAGTACCCTTTAAAACTTGAGGCAGGGTCTCTCATCAGTCACGAAACCTGAACTTGATGAGCGTCCACAGCGCCATCAATCCATCCCTTGCCCTTATCTTCTTTCCAGCCTCGACAGACCTCCCCTTATAGGTTATGGGAACCTCCACAAATTTCCATCCCCTTTTAAGGGTCTTTGCGGTCACCTCCGGACAGAATTCGAATCCCTTGCATTTTAAATCATGTGTCTTAAGGACTTCGGTTCTGAAAGCCTTGTAGCAGGTCGCTTCATCGGTAACCCTTTTTCGGAAAAGTATCGTCGCGGTCCAGGAAAGAATCTTGTTCGCTATGAGGTTTAGAAACCTCATGTTTTCAATCGTGCCGAGAAACCTGCTCCCATATACGACATCGGCCTCATTTCTTATGAGAGGTCCGATTAAAGAAAGATACTCCCGAGGATCATACTCAAGGTCAGCGTCCTGAATGACAACAAAATCGCCGGTCACGAACTCGAGTGCCGTGCGGATTGCCGCCCCCTTTCCCATATTACCCTCATGCCTGACCAAAATAATTCGCTCATCGTTATACGAGTTTATCTTCTCGAGCGTCCCGTCCGTTGACGCATCATCAACTATGATGAGTTCACGCTCAATCCCGTTGAGAGGCGCGTTCATGACCCTGGAAATCGCCTCCTCGATGGTGTCCTCTTCGTTATACACAGGCATGATTATAGAGAGTTTCAACGCTTTCTCCCCGCTAATCTCACAGCTGAAATAACCCGCTTATGCATCAATGAAAAGACTATAAGCAAAATGACAGAACATGAACCGGCAAGGTGCTGTAAGGAAAACACTCAGTCCAAACCTCCAAGCTGGTTTGAGGAGCGCTCTGAAACTGAGTCTTTCAAAGCGCGGCGTTTGCTTGCGCGCAGAGCCCGGAAGGCAATGAGATACGCCAAAAGCGCCGTAATGGTAGCGCAAGAAATCAAAATGCCATTTCTCACCGTCGTCGAACTGTAAACAAACTCTACGCTCCGCGAGCCTTTCTTCAATATCACTCCCATAAAAAGGTAATCGGCTTTGTATATCCTTACTTTCTTTCCGTCAACGAAAGCTTCCCATCCGAGATACCATGCTTCGGAAAGAAACAGAACACCACTCGCGCCAGGTTCTACGTCAATCCGAATCCGTCCCGGCTCTGTCCTTGTGAATTTTACGGCGCCGGAAACAGACTTTATTATATCGCCATCCCGGTATGCTCCCCCCTCTCGCTCAAGAAAAACCCTCCTCTCAAGCGCTTTATTCTTGCTTCCCCTAATGCGTTCAAGCGACTCACTTTCACATGAAACAAACTCTCCTTCCGCGATAAATGCACGGGGTAAGACATCCAGATTCCTGTATATATATACTCCATTTGCCCGCCTCTCCAGGACGAATTTATTTTCTGCAAGTACCTTAGGTATTCTCTTTCGCGATATGAAATAAGCGCTGTTCATAAGATCAAGCAAGGGCGATCTGATCGCACCTTCGTAAAAAAGACCCGGCTGAACTCCCGGCGAAATCGAGGGTATCAAAGATTCCCTGTAATTATGAAAACGCAGCAATACAAGCGAATCGTCCCCGGTTGTTTTTTCAAGCCGGTAAATCGGTCCGTTATCGAGCGCTTCGTACATGGTATGAGCATCCGTCTCCACTCTGAAAACACTATCCTTTGCGGAAAGATACCCGCAAGCTTCGCGGTCAGCGTAAAGGTCATCAGGATTAACTCTCACGGCGGGCCAAACGGCGTTATGAGGTATCAGGTCCAAAAGCATGAGCCCCGCAAGCCCGCAGAAAAGCAAGTATTTTCGGTGAAGATTTATCTTTGAGCAGACCAAGATCAGCGCGCTGAATGCAACTACTGTAGCGCAGGGCAGGAGCATGCCTCTAATCGCTTTCGCCGTGTTTTCCGCTTTCTCTCCCCCCCTCGCAAGAAGCGCAACCGAAACAACGACAGCGATAATCAGTATCAAAACAGATGCGAGCAGCGCCGAAAATCTTACACGTTTTATTTCCCATCCATCCGCTCCGCGCTCCAGACTCTCTATCACGTGATCTGCTCCAAACCCCGCCAAAATCGCCGAAGAAAACCCAAACAAGACTAAAATTCTTGCGGGGTCTCGGAAGCGATTGAAGAGAAGGCCCGCTTTGAAAAATAAAGTGAAAAGATAACCGCCCGGTCCCAAAGCAAGTACAACCGAAAGAACCAGTATGAGCCAAAAGAAACCAACCATATCCCTGTCTTCCCGCCTCAGAGCCAAACCGCCAAGAATAAGCGCCAGAATGCCGGAGTAGCCGTAGAGTTCCCACATCGCAGGAGCCCATCCACCCGTATAGTTCTCGGGAGAGGAGCCGTAAAAATGCGGGAACAGGAGGGTTATAGTCTGACGTCTCGGCAGGCTGTAAGTCGAACCTATCTCGAAGGAGAGCTTCTGCCTGCTTGAGAGCTTTATCATCTCATATGTGGGCAAAAGCTGGGCTGAAGCGACCAGCACGCAGACCGCAAGCATGATTAGCAGAGCGAAAATGCCAAACCATGCCTGTCCGAGTGCTTCACCTCTTTTGAGACCCATAAAACCTTGGTACAGGGCATATATGAGCAGCATAAAGCAAAGGTAGAAAAGTGGCTGGAAATGACCCGCGAGCAGCGCTATTCCCAGCGCAACACCCGATAAAAGAGAGTAAGAAACGCTTTTCCGGGTGACCGCCCGGTGGAAAAGAAGAAAGATGAGAGGCATCCAAGCGGCGGCGCTATGTTGATTGGAGTGACCGGCGTGAGCAGTCATGTAGCCGCAAAACATAAATGTGAAAGCCGCAAGAAGCGATGCGAACCTACTCATCTTTAACTGGCGAGCCGCGGCGTACATGAACGCGCCAGCCAAAAAGAAATGGAAAACCACGAAACCGCATTGAGCTTTAAGTGAAAACTTCGAACCTGAAACCGCGTAAAGACCTATCATTATAAAGTTGAACGGATAAAGTATCGCAGTCTGATATGACGCGAAGAAAGGGTGTCCGCAAAATACATAAGGGTTCCAGAGAGGAAATATGCCTTTCGACAAACAATCAACAGCAAAATAGCGCGCCGGGTAAAACTGTCTTATGAAATCGAGCTCCGCCCCGAAAGAACGGTCTTTGAACAGGAGAACAGGAAACCAAGCAAGTACGCAGACGAGAGCAATGAGCATAACCATAGACCAATCTCTACGGCTAAAGGATTCGTCAGATATCATCTTTCTCCGCTCGCGCACATCGAAAAGCCTTTGCCATAAGGCCTTTGCTCACTTGCCTTTTTTCTTAAGCACAAGAACACCGCGTTTTGAAAAAACTCTTGAAAAAGACGTCTCCTGCTCCAGACGGGCTACGACTTTTTCATACTCCTTGCCAGTCAAAGGCCAGGGGTCAACCCCTCCGGCGACCACCAAGTATTCTACTTCAGGCACAGGGTAATCATGCTTTTTAGCCTTACTCTCAACCTTTCTGTATATTTTCGGAAACATGAACCTTCTCTGGTCTCTGGGTAAGGAAAGCAGGTAATCCCTGTCCACAAAATCAATAAACGGGTTCGGGAACATGTACACCTTTTCACGGGACGAAAGATGGGGAAGCACATATATCTGAGCTGAAACACTGGCGTTCTTCGGGATGAGGCGTACGGCTTTTTTGAGGGTCTCCACCTGTGGATCCGAGCGGTATTTGGAAAAAGACCAGTCAAAAGCCAACGGTCCGGGTCCGAGATAGACAGACCCGGCTAAAGAGAAAAGAAGCATGAAGCCGGCAAGCGCCGCAGTAAGCGCTCTTTTCTTTCTCGCCCCTTCAAACCAGCTGATAATTCTTGCCACGGCGAGCACAAGTCCGATGAAGACAAATGGAATTATCCCGGCGGTGTATTGATAATAAATGGTGTGCTGCCCGGGAAAATCGCTTATGAGGTTTATGAAAAGAGCGGGTAGAGCGGGAAGGAGATACAGAGGAGCAAGCAAAGGCATGAAGGCAACGGGGCTGAGTATGTCCAAAAGATATTTCAAGTTCTGCCTCGTAGCTATGAAATTAAGCGTGTAAAGCGGTCGCAATATCATGTTTTTGGCAGCCTCGAAAGGAGAGCGGCCAAAAGCGCTCAGTCTTCCAGAGTACTGGAAACCCTCCCTCCCAAAAGCTGGAATCACAAAGAAAACGGCGGCAAGAAAATACCCGATCGAGGAAAGAGAAACCATCTTTCCAGCTCGTTTGTCATAAAGCAGGTAAACAACAATCCCGAGAAAGAAAACAGTAAGAGCCATGTCTTCCTTGCAGATTACCGAGACGAAGCACAAAGCATAGAACCACCCAAAGCGTCTTTTAAAGGCTGCATAAAAAGCAAAAATAAGAAATGTTACGGCGCAAGCCTCGGGGTGGAAATCAAAAAGGTTCATGTGCTGGAGCGCGGGATATGAAAGATAGGAAATCGAGACGCATAAAGAAACTATTCGGTTTTTGGATAGATCAACCGAAAGCAGATACAAGGGTATCGCGCCCAGGGCGATGACTATGCTCTGGAAAATGAAAAGGAAGTGTATCCCGCCGAAAATCCTGTAAAAGGGGGCAAGCGCCAAAAGAAACGGCGCGAAATGGTCTCCGAAGATATTCACGCCTCTTATGGTGCTCTCCGGTGCGCTGAAGCGTGACATTTTCCAAAGGACCTGATTGAAGATCGCCGCATCAACACCGGAGCTTTTGAAATTCGAATATCGCAATATCGAAAAAAGCGAGAATAACGAGGCGTAAGCAAGAACAATGAGGATTAGGAGGAGAAGAAACAATTTGTCCTTGTCAATTTTTTCAAATAAGCTCAAGAACCCTACTTCCTCTTTCATCTTCATTTCTTAGGCTCATCTCTCAATTCGGTAACTTACCGGTATCCAAACCCGGAATCCCACGGGCATCGCCAAGAACAAGATCTCAGGCATCAGATCTCAAGCGAATAATCTTTGAGTCTAATCCATTTTGCCCTCGGGGGAGAGGACTCTGTATATGACTGTCACGATCTGATGTTCGTCCGGGTAACTGTATTCATGCGTCCACCTTGCGATCTCCTTAAGCGATTTTCTCTCAGCCGGCGTTATGCTCAGAGTCTCTAGTTCCGCCTCAAGCCCTTGGTCAGTCTGACCCACGACAAGGTAGCGCACGCCCCGCTCATACAAATTCCGCACGATATTGGGAGCATCCACATCTCTGTCCTCCACCGGGAGGTCCCACGGGACAGGTCTTAAGTAAAGCACATCGCCTTCATGGAGCCAGCAAAAGTAGGGACCGGCATCGACCGCAACAGTCTCCCCCGGGGCATTTCTGGAAAACCATTTTGCCGCGTCAACCATTCCGGCTCCGCCGTGATCATCCGCAAAGGCGAGATAATTCTCGCGTATCAATCGATTTGCCCTCGCAAGTGAGTGCGCCAGGATAAGGGAAATAGCAAGAACAACGACGAAAACGGCAAGCGAGCGTCTCAAAGACCTCCAGTGTCCTTCAGGGGCTTGAAAATTCTCTTCGCGACAATTCCAATTCTCTCCTTTTCGCCCCCTTATGAAAAAATAGGATTCAGCAAGAAGATATCCTATGAACAGCGCCCCGACCGGAGAGGCTGGCGCCATGAATCTCTCATAGGTGTAGTACCAGAGCATGTGAAAGAAGACAAAACAAGAAAAATAAAGAGCAAGCGTGAAAAAAGGCTTCCATTTCTTTTTCAAAAGAGCCAGAAATGCACCTGTGTACATGAGTGCCTGCAGGGGAGCGCTCAAAAAGCCCTGGAAGGCGTAGACCTTAAATCTGTGCCTTAAAATAGCAAAAGATATCTCCTTGTGCTGCTCGTACTCTTTTGTGTAGGCGGTAATTGAACCCGCGGCTATTAGATTTCTTGTGACATAGATAAAGATAGGGAAGCCAAATAGAGCAAGCATTACTACGGGTTCCCACCATGGAATCTCCCCTTCTTTGAAGTAAAGGACAATGATAAGCAGAGCCACGGGGAGAAAAAGCGCGCCCTCCCATCTCGTTAGAAAAGCGATACCTCCGAGTAAGGAACCAATAAGTCTCCTCCAGGGCGAGGCTCTCTTCATCCCTGTGAGAACAAGATAAGTACTCGCAAGAAAAAGGAAAGTGAAAAGACCTTCAGTCATTGGAAGGCAGGTCCATCTCAAAAAAGTCGGCATGAATGCCAAAACCACACAGGCGGAAATTCCAGCTGCCTTCGTGAAAAGCTCCTTGCCAATCAAATACGTCAGGGGAACGCAAAGCGAGGCTGATACTACCGCGATAAGGTTTGCCGCTTTTTCCAAATTTCCCGTGAAATAACCAAAAAGCCATATAAGGATCGGGAAACCTGGGAGGTACTTGGTGTGCACCGCGCCCCTTACGGTATATGAGAAGCTATCCCTTATCGACCTTGCAAGTATCAGAAAGTAGTAGCTATCAGCGGTGTACTCGGTATGAAGGGAAAGATAGTGAATTCTCACGAGAAAAGCGGAAATTGTTACCGCGCATATGAGAAGGATATGCCAGCGCTTCAAAAAGAAACCCGCGATCCTTCCGCTCGCGCTCCCGATTTCCTTTTTCTCTGTCCCTGAATTAGACATGCTCCGCCTCAACGAGATGGCTTTTGGTCAAAATCCCTTTCAAAATTGACTCGGATTTGAGAAGCTGGAAATAATCAAGCGATTTCTTCAAGACGCCGGACTACCAGATTTGCGATAGACTCCCAACCGTATTTGGACTGAACCCATTTGGATTTTTCGAACGCCGCCGCGTTTAGGGACTCCCCGCTTTCAAAAGCTGCCCTCATTTTTCGCCTTAAATCATCCTTATCGGCTTCCGCCCAGGTGAGCCCAGCAGATGGCGAGGAAAGAGGCGCGCACTTCACTCCGTAAACGGCACGCCCGTCGACCAATTCAGCCGCCGAGCCCCAATCAAGAACAATCGCGGGAACCCCGCAAGCCAGGGAGGAAGAAACATCGAGCGCGTTTTCGGAACTCCTTTCAACCACCAAAACGCAGTCAGCGGACCTGATCAGGCTCGGTCTTTGATATGCGGGAATCTCCTGACCGACAAGGAAAACCACATGTGCTCTCCCGGGCGTTATCCCCATCCGCTCAGTATCTCTTTCAAGACCCGTCAATCCAAAGTCCGGTCCACCTTCATCCCGACTCACGGCTGAACCGCGCTGGGTTCCGGATCCAATATTCATGATTAGAACTACATCCTCACCTTCCTCAAATTCCTCCGCGAAAGCCTCCACAAGCGCCTGCGCGCATGATTCATCCCCCCAGGCAGTCGAGCATAGAAAAGTAAATCTACCCGGCAGGCGGTACGATTTTATCCGCGGGTGGAAGTAGTCAAAGTCAATACCAAAAGGAACAACAAAAATGTCTCTTTTGACGCCCGATTCTATCGCAGCGCACTTCTGGAACTCTGAAGGAACCCAAACCTCATCCATCTTGTTCAATCTGTCAACGAAACTTTTGGCAAAATCGCTATAAGGGGTGAAGACGTAGGCTATGTTGTAAGACCCCATGCGGGGCGACAATTCCTCTTCGGGGCAGAACTGAACTATCGCCCTTTCGTTATCCCAACCCTTCATTTTTATCTCGTTAAGCAAGAAATCATCAAACTCGAGCTTTTCCCCCTCGGAACTTGCGCCAAGATTTACGTCCACCCCTGCCCTGTCAAGAGAATGAATCATTTTTCTGCTGATTTCGAAAAACATACTTCCGGGCGTGAATCTGGAACACCAGCCTATCTTATGCCTGTATTTCCCGGTAAAGTATTCGCCCCATTTGGATATGAAAACATCCCTGGAGCGCTTGAAATTGGAGGAGAAATCGGCGCGATTCAAAGCAATCGACACATTCTCGTAATGCTTCACCGTCACGCTACCGCAGCAGAAAACCCTAAACCCGGCCTCTTTAGCCTTCAAGCAATAGTCAGTGTCCTCGTAATATGAGAAGTAGTCTTCGTCGAGCAGACCCACCGCTTCTATCAATGCCCTCTTTATATAAACACAGGCGAATATTACCCCCTCCACTTCCCTGTCGGCAGTGTATTGACCAATATCAACCTCTCCTCCGGGATACTCCTGACCCCAGTAACTCGGCACAGGCATATATGTTCCGGCATGCACCAGAAGACCATCGCCGTTTATCAACCTGCAGCCCGCGATTCCGATGTCGGGTGAGGAGTAGACGAGGCTCTGAATTCTTTCAAGCCAATCGGGCTCGATGATCTCCGTGTCGTTGTTCATGAGAACAACATCGTTGGAAGTGTTATTTATGCCCACATTGTTGCCCTTAACAAAACCGAGATTCTCTTTGTTCTCTATTAACTTGACGCCCTCCACAGACTTTAAGTACTCAACTGTCCCGTCAGTGCTTCCGTTGTCCACGACAATGATTTCGTAGTGGGGATGGGTTGTCTTCTCAAAAATGCTTTCGATGCACCTTTGTGTGTACTCAAGCCCGTTCCAGGTCAGTACTATCACGCTTACAGGCCTGCAGGCGCTCATCTCTCACCACCTTCAAGGTCGCGAAAGCTTTCGGCACCCAAACTCTCACCTTCTGATTCATAAAGCCTTGATACTCTCGCCTCAAGTTCCCCGATACGCTTCTCCAAATCGTCAAGCGCGTGGCTTACTTCATGAAACGCTCTGGTCACAAGCATGTTGAACCTTCTAATCTGCTCAACAATCGGGTTTAAGTACCATGCCAGAGGAACGCGAACCAAACGCTTAAAAAGCACGGCAAACCAGCCCACAAATTTTCGCTTCGACCCTATCTCTATCTCGCTTTCTATCTCCCAAGAGTAAGAGATTCTATCGAGTTCCCTCTTGAAGGAATTTGATTTCGGGGGATAAATGAATGAAACGTTGGGGTACCGTGGGCGCCTGTCGCTTGAGATTTCGCCAACAAGCCTTGACGGCGAAGAAATGACTCTATTGACCTCATCCATCAATCGCTTGACCTCATTTGATTTCTGAAGCAATCAACTCACCCCGCATACTTCCTCGTATAGAGATTTCACAATTTTGTATTTCATATCCCAGGTGAATTCCTGAAGCACCTTCTCTCTACCCGCAAGTCCGAGTTTTCTCGCAAACGCACGGTCCACCAGAGTCTTCCTTATGGCAACCGCCAGTTCTTTCTCATCCCCGAAAGGCACAAGTATGCCATCAACACCGTCCCTGATAACACCGGGGATGCCTCCCGCCCTTGCCCCAATGACTGGTTTTGCGTAAAACCATGACTCCAGAAGCACTATACCGAAAGAATCAGACCTTGATGGAAGAACCAGAACGCTCGCTACGTCAAGGAGGTCCCGTTTATCATCATCCGTAACGTAATCGAGCAGAAGGCACTTGGAACGAATTTCATTTCCCAACTTTGAAAAGAAATTTTTGAAGTCCTCGATCTCGGCTCCGGCGAGAATTAAAGTCGAAGGATCACCAGCGTCCCACAACTTACTCATCGCATTCACCAGGTGGAAAGTTCCCTTATCGTAAGTTTTCGGACCGATGTAGCAAACGATTGGTCCAGCAATTCCGTATTTTTCCCTGAATCTCTTGGCTTTACCGCCTTCCAACTCTGAAGGGTTTATGCCCATGCCGAGCAACAATATTTTCTCAGCGCTGAAACCGGCTCCGAGAAGAAAATCTCTTTCGATTGGGGTCTGAACAATCACTTTGTCCGCCCTGCTTAAAAGCTTGAGTTGATGCTTGCGGGTATAGTTTTTTCTGACCTCATCATTCTCTTCCTCGCCGAGATGGATGAACGGGGAGTATATAAGGGGGATATTCTGCCTTTTCGCGATAGCGTAAGCAACGTAAAGTATAGAATCGTAAGGAAGCGCGGTGGCATGCACTATGTCGAATTTTTGCGCTCTCTGAATCTCGAGCAACATCCCTGGCACCAGCGGAGAAGGAAAAGACAGAAGGGATTTTGTCACGGTTCCGGGAATTTTTGATAAGAATTTCTGGGCTATTGGGTGTTTGGGAATTTTTCTTACTTTGAAACGCCTTATCTCAACCCCGTTTTTCATCTCATAAGGCTTGTTTATCCTTTCCTTATCCTTGAGCCAAAAATGCTGGATATCTATTGCGTCTGTCGTATATACGACAACCTTGTTGCCATCCGCATGAAGCCTCTCGCTTATCTCGGTGAAATATTTTTCCGAGCCGCCGAGAGCCGGCCAGTATCGGTGAATTATGTGAAGACACTTCAACCGTATTGCCCCCCATCAACCATTAAGCGTCTTTTTCCTCAAATATCTTGCGGACATTCTCTTTCGCCCTGCTGGTTTCCAGGCAAGTTTAGCACACGCTCATATCCTCCAAGTTCCACAAAAACTTCGCGTTCAACCGGTTTTTCTTCTTATATACGGTTTAAATACTTCTGATTTAGAGTTTCAACCGGCGAAATTTATTTCCTTCAAGCGGATTGAACTACCGATTTACCGAACGTGCGCTCCTGCGATGCCCAATAAGACCGCGCACGCTAAACTCAAGATCTCAGGAATTAAAGTGCTGTCTGAAGCGTCAACAGATTGAGCTTTCGCCGTGATATAATCCTCATACTACGTCCCTTGATATTCGCGTGAGCCATCCCCGGAGGTGCCATTTGTCCCTGGATAAAAGATTCATTTTCGAAGGAAGCGGCATAGACCCTGAGTGGCTTTCCGCTGAAATTAAAAGAAGGGTTGAAGAAAGACGCTCATCCGGTTTGTATAACGACCAGGTGGAGGCGATGCTCGAAACCCAACCAAAACCGGGTGAAGCTCCAGGGTCGCCCTCATCTTTAGAGACTCTTCATTACTCCACGGAACAAGCCCTCTCAAGTTGGGAAGTGACACCCGCTTATCCGATCGCCACGCAGAAAAAATTGCTCGCGCCGGTGGTCGTTTTTCTGAAACGAATATTCAGATTCTGGGCAAGGATTGCGGTCGGTCCCATAATTCGGAAGCAGTCAATTTTTAACAGGCACGTGGCAAGCGCTTTGAGCGCGATAAGAAAAGAGGCGCTCGCCAGGAGAGCGCAGGAAAAAGCGGACGAGGAAGACCTGTGTTCTCTTTCAGAATCCATGACTGACCCTGATGAGTCGGTGTTTTTGTACGAGCACTGCGTAAGTTCATTCAAGGGCTCGGCTACCATTTTCATCCTCGGCGCCTGCCCCCGGTCACTTGCGGAAAGACTCCAGGCGGAAGGTATTGGAACCGTGAGAGTTTCGGCGTGCGACTCATGGAACATTGATGGACCGAAATACAAGAAGTTCGAAGAGGCTCCCACGGTATTCCTTGAGAGGATAAGCGAGAACACCATCGAATCGATATTGGTTACTGAGCTCTCTTTCTGGCTACGCCCCGAGCGGCTTTTGAGAGTTCTGCGCGGGTCGTATCTCGCTCTCAAACCCGGCGGCTCGATCGCGATTCTCGTGAGGTCTTTTGCCAGCGGCTCACCGCTGTCTCCCTGGTGTTCGAAAGGAGTTGTCTGCTCCGCGCTCGAAAATGTCGGGTTTACAAACGTCAAGGTTACGTCAGCCGAAAACGAAGGAAAGGCCAAAGGTTTTGTGGCATCAGCCCAAAAAGTCGTGGAGGAGTAGTTGAGCCGCCATAGTTCTTCTGAGTTCCGCCCACTGTTCGTCGTTCCTCGCTACGGGAGGGAAGTGGTAGGCGGCGCGGAGGAACTCGCGCGCCGCTTTGCCGAAGAGCTTGCGCGCAGAGGCACACGGGCAACAGTGTTAACAACCTGCGCGCGCGATCATCACACTTGGCAGAACCATTATCCGCAGGGGCGTGAAATTCTAAACTCGGTTGAGGTCATACGCTTCAAAGCGGAAACAAAAATCACCGATCCCCGGGTGGCCAGACTGGGATGGAGAATCGCCAATGGAGAGGTCCTGCCCGAGAAAGACGAGGAGCGCTGGCTTTCCTCCGTCGTTTCAAGCCCCGACCTAATCAATTATCTCAAACGGGAGGGAGGCGCGTTTACGCACATAATCTTGCTTCCTTATCTTTTTGGAACTACACACGCGGCGGCACGCATTTTTCCGCAAAAATCATACATCATTCCCTGCCTTCACGATGAGCCTTACGCATACATGTCCTCCGTCAAGAAAACCCTTTTTTCCGTGCGCGGAATTCTTTTCAACAGTCACGCCGAGATGTCCCTGGCAAAAAAAATTCTCGGTCCGGGCGTAAAAGGCATGGTGGTAGGTTTGGGATTTAATAGGCCGAAAAGGGATTCGGCCGCTTTCTTCAACCGCTATCCCATCAGAGGCGATTTCGTCCTTTACGCGGGCAGGCGGGAAGAAGGAAAGCAAACCCCGCTGCTTATTAGATACTTCAGGCGATTCCTGCAGGAAAACAAAGGAAGTCTCTCCCTTGTGCTGATAGGTTCTGGAAAAGTTGATATACCCCATGATTGTCTCGACGCAATATTCGACCTTGAAATGGTAAATGAAAAGGAGAAGTGGGATTGCTACGCGGCTTCTTACCTGTTTTGTCAACCTTCCATTAACGAAAGCCTTTCCATTGTACTGCTCGAGTCCTGGCTGTGCGGAAAACCGGCAATGGTAAACGCCGGGTGCCCTGTTACCCGCGAGCATGTTAAAAGGAGCGGCGGCGGCATAACCTTCGAAGGTTACGGCGAGTTCGCGGAAGCTTTAAAAATACTCTTGAGCAATCGCGCCCTTGCCCGCGCGCTCGGCGAAGCTGGGCGAAACTACGTCCTTGCCAAGTATAACTGGGATTCCGTGATGGCTCGTTTCAAAGAAGCTCTGGGGGTTCGATGAGAATACATCAGATATGCGCGAGAATGGAATACGGGGACGCTGTCAGCAATCATGTTCTCCAGATACACACAACCCTGGAGGAATGGAACCATGAATCGAGGGTTTTCGCAGGCACGATGGATGAGTTCGGCAAAAGCGTGGCTTTCCCCGACAAAAGTTATCAAGAGTATATGCAAAACAAGGAAGATGTCCTTATCTATCATTACTCAATTTACACACCCAACATCCGTCTTTTTCTTAGTTCGAAAAACAGAAAAATCCTCATCTATCACAACATTACGCCGCCGGAGTTCTTTGAGGCATACGACACCGGGGTTGCCGGACTGCTCAGGCTGGGCAGGGAAACAATCAAGGATTTGATGGCATGCGACATTGCCGTGGGCGACTCCGAGTTTAATAAAAACGAGCTGATTGAGTTCGGATTTGAACCAGAGAAGACTTTTGTCCTGCCTATTTTCGTGAACTATCATCGACTCTTGGAGAAGGCAGGCGGGATCGGGGAAGAACAAAAAGATGGGACTTACAGGATTATTTTCGTTGGGCGAATTGTGCCCAATAAGAAAATTGAGGACCTTATGAAAGCCTTTTATTATTACAAAACATGCGTGAACCCTCGTTCCTCACTGGTGGTGGTCGGCGCCTCCTGGCTTGAGAGATATGATGAGGAGCTTAGATGGCTCGAGGACATCCTCGATATTTCGGATGCGGTTCACCTGACAGGGCGGATTTCCGACGAAAAACTCGCCTCGCTGTATGCGTCAAGCGACCTTTTTTTATCAATGAGCGAGCATGAGGGATTTTGCGTGCCTCTCGTCGAGTGCATGGCTTTTGGCATTCCGATACTCGCTTATTCCTCAACGGCGGTGGAAGAAACACTGGGAGGATCGGGCATCCTTTTCCGGGAAAAAGCTTTTCCGATGATAGGCGATATGATAGAGCTCATAAGGGAACGCCGGGACCTGCGGGAAAAAATAATAAATGCGGAGAAAGAGAGGCTTGAGTTTTTCTCGCGCGAAAAAACAAAGGCGAGGCTTAAGCAAATCATCGAAATGGCAATGGGGTGACGGGTTGACCGTAAGGGATGATGATTTCATAAGGGTAAACGGAGAAAAGGCATCGGTGAGATTCTTTTTAGATGAGGACTCTCATGAATTCTCAGCAACCATCATTCCTTTTGGAGAAAGTGAAGATAACCTGCAACCAGAGAACATTTGCGCGAGATGGGATTTTATCGATATTCCCTCGGGTGACCATGTCCTTGAGCTCAAGATACCCCCATCCGACCAGGACGCCCTTACCGTCAAGACGAACGATGGCAGGAGCATAAAGCCTCGTTCGTATAAGCTGGGAAAAGCAGCCCTTACTCCGCTTTTTAGAATGATTTTAAGCTCAGCTGATTACACTTCACCCTACAATCTCAGAATCACGGAAGAATCTCTTTTGAAAAATTACTACGAGCGTGAAACGCATAAAGACTCATACCGCAAGTCCCCGGAAGCCGAACATCCTTTTTTTCTCTTTTTTCACCAGGCAAGAATGCGGACTCTCTCAAGGATTTTTAAAAAGTATATAAAGCCGCAAAACCGCGTCCTGGATGTTGGGTCAGGTTACAGCATGTTTTTTCTTATAGGCGAGAACTGGGATTTCGAGATAACCTGCTGTGATATCGACGCTCCCGCTTTGGACAAGATGAAAATATTAAAACCGGAATATAACTGGGTGTTGGCTGACGCCAAGAGTCTTCCCTGGGAAAACGGTTATTTCGATGTCCTTTACGCGGGAGAAATAATAGAACACATGACAGATCCAGCTTCGGTTCTGCGGGAATGGGGAAGGGTGCTGAAATCGGGCGGAATACTTATCCTCACAACACCTAACAGAGACAGGCTTCTCGCGAAAGCAATAGGTGAACGAATGCCAGTACATCACGAACACTTAGAGGAATTTAACTTGAAGGAATTGAGGTCACTTCTCAAAACCAACGGATTTGAAATGATTGAAAAAACAGGAATATATCTCGAATTTTTGATCAACTGGTGGAGACCGCGCCCCGAAAGGCTGGACCTGCTGACCGCAAGGTTCGCGGGACCCCAACACTCAGGGCTTTACAAAATAGCTATGGAGATGGGAAGAATCGCACCGTCTCTCGCTTTCGACCTCGTAGTGGTAGGCAGGAAAATTTCTGGCGGGTTTGAAAAGGTAGAAACACGTTAAGGTACACAGGTAACTTGCGACTTCGGCCACCTTTGTCACTTTGACACAGGAAGATGTCCAAACGTCGTGAAAGTAAATAAGTCTTAGTCTGCGATCGCGGACCGGTCTGCTTCTGTTAATCGCTCGCCTTAGGCTCAATTTACAGTCTCGTCCTCGGGTAATACGATCGGAGAGCGCTTCGAAAGCTATCGCATAAAGGCTGAAATTGTACATGGCTAAGATGAGAATCCTTTCAGAAAATCCGTTTATGCTTTCTCGCTGTCATTCTGCGCTTATATTCACGTAAGCACAATTAAACTTGAAGTAAATCGAATTGGGAGTTTGGGGAACTCTCCTTCATACAAATACAGCATATCTACCACCACAGTAACGAGGGTGATTCGGTGTTATAATTTTTTGCCGGGCCGTGTTTGAAAACCTATTGATACGAAAATCCCAATTTTGCCCAATCCGGACTTTATAAAATTTGGGAAAAATCGTAATGAGGGGTTGATGAAAGAATTAGACTCAAATTGGTTTTCCAAAAGGAAACTAAAAAGGTGTTTACTGTTTTGGTCATTTTTGCTCTAACAGGCGCACTTTCTTTAGCTACATATAAATCTGCTCACATTTCCAAAGCGAAAGCATCTTCCGATAGTTCTTTAAGGTGGTCCTGGCAGGCGCCTTTTCCTCATGCGAACCACATCACCGGAGTAGACGTTTCAAACTCAAACCCGCAACACATTGTGGCGGTCGGGCACTATGGCAGCATTTTCTTCTCTCAAAACGGAGCCGCAGACTGGATGATTTCCAGATCACCCACCACCCAAAACCTGTACGACGTTTGCCTGTCCAAAGACAACACTGCATGGGCTGTGGGCGGCTCTGGAACAATCCTGAAATCTTCCGACGGGGGCTGGTCATGGAGCGCGCAGGCAAGCGGGACCGCTCTAAACCTCTGGGGAGTTTGCGCGGTCAACTCCTCGACCGCCTGGGCGGTTGGAGATGGAGGAAAGATTCTCAAAACCACAAACGGCGGCATCAACTGGATTCCTCAGGCTTCCGGCGTGAGTTCAGACCTGATGGACATAATCGCTGTCAGTTCCTCTGCCGCATACGCTGTCGGCTACGGTGGCGTAGTGTTAAAAACCGTAAACGGGGGGAGTTCCTGGACCAGGCTGTCCACCGGGATATTCACAAACCTGCAAGGGGTTGATTCCGTCGATGGAAACACCGTTTGGGCTGTTGGCGATTCTGGGACCATCATAAAGACGGTAAACGGAGGAGAAAACTGGATATCCCAAACGAGCGGAACAACCAACGCCCTTGAAAGTGTTGATATGGTTGATGTAAGTAATGCGTGGATTGCGGGATGGTTCGGCCTTGTGCTAAGAACGACCGACGGCGGCGAAAACTGGATATCCCGACCGAGCGGCACTTCCGAGATCCTTACCTGTGTCAAGGCGACAAACACCGAGCGCGCCACGGTTGTCGGTGAGTACGGGACTATCTTCTCGACCACAAACGGGGGGGATACCTGGTTAAACCTTTTGATAAACTTTATCAGCATACTCACAAGCGTGGATGCCGGAAGCAGTTCCTGCGCCTGGGCTGTCGGTGTGAATGGTCTGGTGCTTAAGACTTCAAACGGCGGTCTTACATGGAGCGTGCAAACAAGCAACACTACCGCGGCGCTAAGATGCGTTACAGCGCTCAGTGAGCGGGTTGCCTGGGCGGTTGGCTGGGATGGCGTAATCATCAAAACAACCGACGGCGGGGCAAGCTGGAGTACCCAGACGAGCGGAACGAACAAGGCTTTGCGTGGCATATCTGCCGTAAACGAGAGCACCGCGTGGGTTGTTGGATACAATGGGACAATACTTAAAACAACCGACGGGGGCGCAAGCTGGAATTCACAGGTAAGCGGCGTGAGCGTAGATTTAATGGCTGTAAGCGCCGTTGACTCAAACACAGCATACGCTGTAGGCGTAGGGGGTACCATACTGAAAACGACAAACGGCGGAAGCATATGGGTGTCGCAATCAAGCGGGGTGACATCGGAACTGCACGCCGTTTTGGCTCTAGGACCTTCAACTGTCTTTGCCGCCGGTCAGAATGGTGTAATCCTCAAGACGACGAACGGTGGGGCTTCCTGGACCCAGATTCCAAGCGGCACTTTTGAATGGTTCGGGTCAATCGCAGCCGTTGACGCGAACAGAATCTATCTTGCGGCAAGCAAGGGCGTCATTTTAAGCACAAGCGATGCCGGCGCGACATGGAATTTCGAGCAGACCTGGTGTTTATGCGTATTCAGGGGCATAACCGCGCTTGACGCGGCAAACATTCTTGCGGTCGGTGATGCAGGAACTAAAGGTGGACTTTTTCCGACCGTTGTTAATATAGGCGTCATCATGAAAGGTGCAGCCAATTACCCGTCAATAACCTTCTGCGGCCCTGCCACCGCTCTCAGAGGAACGCGGATCCAGGTCGAGATATCCGGATCAGGCACAAGTTTCGTGAACGGATTAAGCAAAGCGGTATTTTCAAACACGGGTGTCGTGGTGAACTCAACGCAAGTCATTGATTCATCCAGAGCTATCGCCGACGTGACCATCCCACCTGACATATCTTTCGGGGTTTGCAACATAAACGTTCTGACGGGAACGCAAAATCCGGAACCTCTTGTTTCCGGTTTCACGATATTAGAATCAACCATGCAACCTCCGGTATTCAACTCAATCTCTCCCCCAGCAGGTCAGAAGGGAGCAACGGTCACCATTTATGGCGACAATTTCTGTGAGATGACGAGCTCATCGTACGTGAAATTCGGTAGCGTGAAAGCCTCATCCTACGTGTCGTGGTCGAACACCCAGATTAAGGTGAAGGTGCCCGGAGGGATTTCGGGGAAAGTCTCTGTAACGGTCACGACCCCAGGAGGAACCTCTAACTCAAAGACATTCAGCGTGATGCCCACGATCTCATCAATCTCCCCTACCTCCGGACGCGTGGGGACAACGGTGACGATATATGGAAGCGCTTTCGGCGCGACAAGAGGCTCATCGTACGTGAAATTCGGTAGCGTGAAAGCCTCATCCTACGTGTCGTGGTCGAACACCCAGATTAAGGTGAAG
>CAKZLU010000024.1 GCA_937127245.1 uncultured Actinomycetes bacterium | reverse complement strand
TTATATTCATCGGTCAAAAAAGCCATAAGCCCGTTTTCAACGTCAGCGGCAACTTTCGCTCCGGCAAGGTATTTTCCGCTTTCCGTTTCCAGAAGCACTCCGAGCGCCTCATCGAAATCGGACTCGACTATTCTCTCAACGCGCTGCCAGTTGAGTAGCGTTGCTTCCTTCATCATTACGCGACCGCAAGCAGTGCCGTATCTGGGCACCCTGAAGAAAGTCTTCATTGCTCTCGTCATGTAAGGGTCAACTTCCATCTCTTATTCTCCGGAGACCTCCCTTTTGGCAAACATTTGCCCTCTGGTTACTGCCCCTCGCCGAAAAGAATCTCGGCTATTTTGAGTTCAAGCTCCTCGCGCCTCGAACTTATCAGCGCCTCGATGCTGTTGTTAATCTCGATACCCTCGGACCTGATTATGAAACCCCCCTTGATGTCCCTGGTCTCCTCAGAAAGCACAAGCTCGCCAGACAGCCCCGCCGATCGAATTTGTTCGTTAGCTTTCTGAACAAAGCGCTCTCCGATCCTGGATCTGTCGCCAGGCGACAGGATGAGCTCGCCTTTCGTTTTAATGTCGAGACCTTTATGCATCTTTATGAGAATTTCAATGTATTCATCCTCGGGCATTTCCTTAACAGAGAGCACGACCCTGTCGATTACGGATTTAATTAGCTCCTGCTTCTCCGCAAGAAGCGCGGTTCGCGCCTCAAGATTCTCGGATGTCACTCTCCTTTTCTTTTCCTCCTCCGCCTCCCTGCGGTAGGTCTCAATAACCCTCTGCCTTATGCCTTCAGCCTCATCTTTTGCGGCGCTTAGTATCTTTTCCCGCTCTTTTTCAGCTTCTTTCTTTATCCGGGATGCTTCTTCTTCCGCTTCGCTTATTATTCTGTCGATTAATTTTTCAAGTGGCATTTTCTCACCGCCGGAAGAATCGTCCCTTAAATCACTTGGGAATCCTGGTGAAAAGGTAAATGGTAAGAATCAGCGAGAGAACGGCGTATGTCTCAACGAGCGCCGGAAGAACCATGGCTTTTCCGAGCTCCTCTGTCCTCCTCGCCACCATCGCCGAAGCGCTCGCCGCGGTTAATCCCTGAAATATCGCGGAAACGCAGCACACGAAAGCGACCGGAAGACACGAGAAGAAAACGAGCATCCCGCTGTGTGCGGAAATCTTGCTCAGGTTGAAGAAAAAGGTAACGAGTATCGCGGTGATGAGGCCGTATATCCCCTGCGTACCCGGGATAGCCAGCAGAGGGAGCATTGAGCCGAACTTATCCGGGTCTTCGACAAGGATTCCGCTCGCCACATTCGACACATAGGTTATGCCGATTGCAGAACCCATTCCGCCTCCGACGAAAGCAAGCGCCGCACCGAAAATCGCCCACTGAAAGCCTGTGAGACCTGCCCACGTGTTAGAGCCAGCCGCGGCTTTAGCAACTTGAGCAAACGTTTCTAACAATTGAACAGCCTCCTTTCAAAATCCTATTCCTCACTTTCATATTCTTTTATATAAATAATTTTCGACTCTATACCGAGCGGGCGGAACTCCCTTCCACCGTCCTCGTAGAACTTACCGAAAAACTCCACGAAATGAAGCCTTAACGGATGGACGAACGCGCCCAGAAGGTTTATCAGAACATTTAAAGTGTGTCCGGCAAGCATAACGGCAAGCATTATGATGAACCCGACAACCGGCAGAATCCCCATTATCATCCCGCTGAGCGTGTTAATGACCCACCCTATAACGAAAGTGGCAAGACCCAGAGCGTACAGGCGGACATACGAGACGGTGTCGCCCAACCAACCCACAACTGTGTTGTAAGTCTCGTAAATGCCGTTGATCACTTTGCCGGCAATGCTCTTGGAATCCCTGCCGAAAAACACGAGCATTCCAAGTATCACAACTCCCGGAAAAAGTAGCGCGCCTTTCGTGTTCACCTTCTTGGTAACGACGAGAACAGCCGCGATCGCAAAAGCGACGAACATCAAAAGCACAAGCCCCTGATCTATCAGCGCGGACTTCTTCTCGCCCGTCCTCCAATTGTCCCTAAACTCCACTATCGTTCCAGCAAGCATGTGTAAGATTCCGAGTCCCATGCAAAGACCCATCACGGGAAGTGGTTCGGTTAAGGGATCGAAAACCGCAAGTTTCTTCAGGAAAAGGGGGAGCTTCGCGGTCTCTATTCCGAACCATGAACCGGTCAGCACTCCCATGACCATGGCGAAAGCGCTTCCCAAGGACATTACCGTGAAGAGGTTGCGAACGTTCTTGCCGATCGGCAGAAGCCTTTTTAGAAGATAAAAAGCGATTATCAGACACGCGCCGTAACCGACATCTCCTATGCAGAAACCAAAAAATATGGTGAAAGAGACGGCGATTATCACGGTGGGGTCGAACTCCGCCGAATGCGGAAGACCGTAGAGCTTTGTGAGTGTCTCGAAAGGTTTAACAAACCTGTTGTTTCTGAGAAGCACCGGCACATTCTCATCAGGCGCAGGGTCCGAAATGTCTATCTCGAAAGCGTCGGTAACCTTTTCTAAAGCTTTCTTCACTTTTGGAACATGCCTTGCGCAAACCCAGCCCTTGATCAGCGCCGCCCGCCTGGTAACGCCAGGGGCAGAGAGCGACTCAATCTTCTTGCGTTTGTTCAAGTGATATTCCCTCAAAATCACCAGATCCGGGACGGATTTGTTAATGTCTTCAACCTCATCCCTGAGCTTTTCTATCTCCGCCTCGACTTCCCTAAGTTCATCCTCTATCTGCTCGCACCTTTGCGCGGGCGTGAGCGCGTAACTGGGAAGAATGACTGGTTCAAACTTGGAATCGGAAAGGAAAGTGAGGACCTCGTCTTTTAAGCCTAAGGTGAAGATAATCAGTACCCTTGCGGCGCTTTCTTTCAGGGAAACAATCTCCCCGGCGCTCTCAGAGAATTTCTCGTTAAGTTGATCGAGCGCTTCGCCGGCTTTGGAAGGGGGCATCTTTCCGGAGACCACACCGTATCTTTGTCCGTCTCTCACTTCATCCAAGTGGATGTTAAGGTCAAGCCAGTTTTCAAGTTCGTCTCTTTGCTGGATGAGTTCCGCCCTTCTGTCCAAAAGCCCCACAAGTCGCTTCTCAAGTTTTGAGCAATGCTCATATATGGAATGGAGATCAACTTTCTCCTCAAAGGATAAGAACTCGTCTATGCTCATTTCGTACTTGTCTTTAATAAGGGTCTTTATGAAAGAGGGCTTTTTCCTGCCGTTTTGGCGAATGAAATCGAGAATGAACTCTATCTGTGAAATGGCGAGATTTGAATTTCTGATGGCCTTGAGCTCTTCCTCATCCAGGGCTCTGGGCTCGAGCTCTTCTTCGCTGACGGCAACGACCTCGACAGATCCGAGCCGCTCAAGAGCGTCAACGATGTTTTCCAGCTCCGCCTTGTGAGTGACTATCTCGATTTTCTTTATTTCCTCAAGCGCCATCGGGACATCTTCTCCCGCTTGCTACCATCTCTCAATGCCGCTTCGTCCTCAATCTTTTCACCTGAAAATAATGTCAAAGGCCGCCCTTACCGCCTCTTCTTTTTTGCCCTGAGCAGCTTTCTTGATCTCCTCACGTGAAGAGAGAGCTTCTTCTCTTATCGCGGAAGCTTCTTCTTCAGCCTCTTTCAAAATTGAGTCGCGTATTTTTCCTCCCTCATCAATCGCGGTCCGCCTTGTTTCCTCGATTATGCGCCCCGCTTCCTCTTTTGCTTCCTCGACAATTTTTTTCGCCTCGGCAACCGCGGCGGAAAGGATTTCTTCCGCGCGCTCTTCTGCCTCGCGCACCTTCTTAACATTTTCGCCAGCCATCTCAGACTCCTTACGGTAATCCCGACCGGAGGCAGCCGTGATCCATCTTTTAAGATTCAGCAGCGCCCCTAACCTAACCCCCACGGGAAACAGGCAACTTGCCCTCGGTCGGGACACTGCCTTCCCTTCAGCTCCCGTCCAAGGATATCCTGGTCTCGGGCGTGACTGTCCAGCTTACTATCCGCCGCTCACTAAAAAATTACCCTAACGCGGTGGCTTACGTTTTTTTGCGCGTGTCACGACATAGAGGCAACACGCGCAGAAACGTATTATAAAAGACCAGGGTAATATTTAAAAGCAGAGCCTTTAGCCGGTGCTCTCTGTAGGGTTGTTTTCACTTTTCTTCTTCTCGTTTATCACGTCTTTTATGAAATCGAGCCATTCGGCGATTCCCTCTTTTGTCCTGCATGAAATTTCGAAGATTTTTATCTTAGGGTTCATTCTTGTAACCGTTTCCTTAAGCTGCGCCATGTCGAAATTGGTAAGCGGGATCATGTCTATTTTGTTGACGAGAAGAACACTGCTTTCTGAAAACATTAGCGGATACTTGTGGGGTTTATCGTGCCCTTCAGCGACGCTTAAAATCATGACTTTCAAATCCTCACCGAGCTTGAACTCAGCAGGACAAACGAGATTACCGACGTTTTCAACGATGACCACGTCCAGCCCATCGAGTAGGAGTTTCTTAAGGGCTGTATTGATCTGTTTAGCCTCAAGGTGGCACGAGCCTCCGGTGTTTATCTGGATCGCTGGCACTCCCGTTTTGGCAATTCTCTCCGAGTCCACTTTCCCGGCGATATCCCCTTCGATAACAGCGCAAGAAAACTCTTTCGAGATGCCCTCCAGAGTGGAAAGGATCACGCTTGTTTTGCCAGCGCCTGGGCTTGACATTATGTTCATCATGAAAATCCCGTGTTCATCGAGGATTCTTCTATTCTCCGCGGCGATTATCTCGTTCGCGTCAAAAATTCCCTCCAATACCTCTACTTCCATTAAAACCTCCTACCTTAAACTCGCCTCCAAGCAAGAGCCATAGGCGTCTGCAATAATAGCACCCTTTTTTAAAAATCCATAAGACACCCCTTGTTGGTCACTCTATCTCTATGGACTCAACTCGGAACTCCCTGCCGGAAATGATTTTTGATTCATTACTCTTGCATCTCGGGCAGGTAAGGTCATAATCAATGACCTTGAATTGCTCACCGCACGTGACGCACTCAGCCATCAGCGGGGTTCTTCTGAAAAACAGCTCAGCACCCTCAGCGACGGTTCCTTTACTTATTATCTCGAAATAAAATCTGACCGGCTCCTCCATTATAGTGCTAACCTCGCCCAAAACGAGGTTGATTTTCTTCACTGAGCTTGCGCGGTTTAGCTCAGCGTGCTTCAAGACAATCGCAACCATACTCTCTACAACCGAAAGTTCATGCATGACTCACCTTTTTCACAACCATGTCACGACCCAATTATCCGGGTCAGTGCCGAATTGCAGCAAGAGCGATTGTAGCGCAGGCAACAGCGAAGGAATACGAGATGAACGGCACCAAGCTTCCCCCGCGCAGGAAACGCAGCAGAAATCTTATAGCCAGGAACCCCGATACGGCGGACGCGAAGAATCCACAGATGAGAGCAGCCGTCCCAATTTCTCCCACGCCCTCGGAGGTCATTTTTATAATCTCATACAAACCCGCCCCCAGAGAGATTGGTGCAAGCATGAGAAATGAGAAGGCGGCGGCCGACTCCCTGCTTAACCCGGAAAATATCCCACCCGATATCGTGGCTCCTGACCTCGAGAGCCCCGGGGCAAGCGAAAAGACCTGGAAAACCCCCATTGCCAATGCGTCCTTTACGGAAAATTCCTCGAGGGTTCTCCTTGTGCCCGCCCGGGACAAGACCACCTCGGCGAATATCATGAGAAAAGCCCCGCAGGCAAGCAATATCCCGACCGAAAGAAGCCCCCCAAGCCTCTCCTCCACGTAATCGTCAAACAAGAATCCGAAAAGCGCGGCAGGAATAGTGGCGAGGACCAAAAACCAGGCCAACCTCTGGTTGTCATTCCAATCGGCGGGTCTTGCCTTGAGGCTTGAGAAAAATCCTTTGATTATCCTTTCCCATTCCTCCCGGAAAAAGACGGCGACGGCGCATAAAGTGCCAAGGTGAAGGACGGCGCTAAAACCGAGCCCGCAGTTTGCGGTGGTGAACTCTTTCCAGCCGAAAATCTCAGGAACTATAGTCAAATGACCGCTCGAGCTGACCGGAAAGAATTCAGTCACTCCTTGAATTATGCCGAGAACGCAAGCCCTAAAAATAGAAAGCAATCTTGTTCTCCTCCGGCGTCAAACCCCCACCTTCTGGCGGTCAAGAAAACGTCTGTACTCGTACAACGCCGCGAGAGTTTTCGCGCCCCTTTCGGGGGAGGGATATATCACCACCTCGCTCTGGCGAGCAAGCATGGGGGTTATTGCTCCGGAGGTGGGGAAAGATACAGCGATAATCGGCTTGTCAGTCTCACTCATCAGTCTCATTACCTCATTGCGGTACGCCTCGTCAGTTGCCATCAGTTGCTGGAGAAACTCGCTCGTGATTACGCGCGGCTTTATCTGGCTCAACTCTTCAGCGGCGGGACCCTCGAGAACAAAGGACTGGAAAGAGGAGGTAGCGCCCATCGTGCCGAGAGTGATGACCGCGTCCACAACAGGACAATTCGCAATTATCTCCAGACACGCAAAGTGCTTGGAGAGATCGAGAGTGCCAACGAGGTCAACAGGATTACCCCTGCTCCAGTAAGGGGGTAATATCTCATCGAGTCTCTTCAGGGTATCTTCAGGTAACTCAACAAGCTCAAGTCCGTGTTTGGCAAGAGCGTCTGCGGTGACGACACCCCAGCCACCTCCCCATGTTAAAACCCCGACTCTGTTCCCCTTGGGAAGAGGCGTGGCCGCGAATGCTTTGGCAATGTCGAGCATCTCTTCCGTCGTGTCCGCTTCAATCATCCCAGTCTGCTTCAAAACGCCGTTGAAAATCGCCTCATCGGCGGCAAGCGCAGCGCTATGAGACCTTGCCGCTTTTGCTCCGGCATCAGTTTTTCCTGCCTTCATCACAACCACCGGCTTTTTCGGCGTGGTGCGAGAAACCACTTCAATGAAATGCCGTGCGTCCTTTATTCCCTCTATGTAGAGAAGTATGACCTCTGTCGCGGGGTCCTCGGCAAAACACTCTATGTAGTCGGCGCATTTGAGATCAGCTTCATTTCCTATACATACGAACCTCGAAAAACCCACCCCGAGCGCCTTGCCGAGGCTCAGCATCTGCGTGCCGAGGTTCCCGCTCTGGGCAGCGAACCCTATCTTACCCGCAACGGGACGAACGGGCGGCATAAGCGCATGAAGGGAACAGGAAGCGGAATATACTCCCATGGTGTTCGGACCTACAAGCCTCATTTCATTTTTCCGTAGAATCTCTGTGACTTCCCGCTCAAGTTTTGTTCCCTCCTCGCCCGTTTCGCTGAACCCGCCTGATATCACTATGCAAGTCTTAACCCCTTTCTCCACGCACTCCTGGATGACTCCCTTAACGGCAGGCGCAGGTACAGTGACCACAGCAAGGTCAATCTCCGCGGGTACCTCTTTTACGGAGCGGTAAACCTTTCTCTCCAGAATAACCTCGTCGTGAGGGTTAACAGGATATAGCCCCCCGTTATATCCGCCAGCAAGAATATTGGCAGGAACAATGTAACCCCATTTCATTTTGTTGTTGCTTGCGCCTATTACGGCAATATTTTCGGGATCAAATAGATGTTTTAGCTGCTCGTATATGCTCTTCTTGCTCATCTGCCACCCTCTTTCAAATACCTGTACTTTCTTCTCAAACCAGCAACGACTTTCACCGCTTCCCAGACAATATCACCGCTCATTTTGGAAGAACCTACTCTCCTGTCGGTGAAAACTATCGGTATTTCATACACGTCAAAGCCCAGAAGGACACAAACGTAAGCCATTTCAACCTGAAAAGCGTAGCCGGTCGTGTTTATCCTGCTGAAATCTATGGTCTCGATGACCTTCCTGCGGTAGCACCGGTAACCGCTCGTCGTGTCCCTAATTTTCATACCTGTCCAAAAACGAGCGTACAGGCTCCCGCCCCGGCTTATTAGTTCCCTTATTAATCCCCAGTTTTCTATACCGCCGCCCTCTATGTAACGGGAACCTATGATAACGTCGTGCTCGTTTATGGCGGAGAGAAACTGGGGGATGTAGCGGGGATCGTGCGAGAAGTCCGCATCCATCTCGAAGATACAATCCGCCCCCATTTCAAGGGCTTTCATAAATCCTTCACGGTACGCCGAACCAAGACCGAGCTTCCCCGGTCTATGTATCACGCTAACTTGAGTGAACTCTTCCGACAGCCTGTCGGCTATCTCACCTGTGCCGTCAGGAGAGTTATCATCAACGATGATGATGGACACCCCGCAGCCGAGGTTTATTATCTCCCTCGTAAGTCTTTCGATGTTTTCGCGCTCGTTGTAAGTCGGGATGACTAATATCCGCAACATCTCTTCATTCCTTTTTTGCAAAAAATCTTCCCTTATCTCATAGGGCACAAATCAAGCCATGTTCACCCGTGAAGGCGTAAACGTCCAGGTGGCTATTCCTGCCATCCGTATTTACCAACGAGGGGAACGAAAATGCAGGTTCCCTCTTCCCTTGTGGTCAACTTGTCCCTTTCCTTTTCAACCACGGTGAGCATCTGAAGAGAAGATGAGCCCACCGGTATGACCAGCCTTCCGCCTTCGGCAAGCTGCTCGATGAGTACTTCCGGCACACGCGGCGCACCAGCGGTCACAATTATACCCTGATACGGGCTGTGCTGTGGCAATCCCCTGCTTCCATCCCCCACAACAATCTGGACGTTATTGACACCGAGTTCATCGAGCCTCTTTTTAGCCTCATCGGCAAGGAGCGGGATTCTCTCCACGGTGTAAACGTATTTCGCGAGTTTCGCAAGGATAGCCGCCTGATAGCCGCTTCCAGTGCCGACCTCCAGGACCTTCTCGTCCCCTTGAAGACGCAATAGTTCTGTCATCAGTGCGACCATGTACGGTTGCGAAATGGTCTGACCTTCGCCTATCGAAAGAGGAGTGTCATCATAGGCCCTTTCCTTCAGCGAGGAAGGGACAAAAAGGTGCCGTGGAACTTCCCTCATGGCTTCGAGAACGCGCTTATCTTTTATTCCGCGAGCCTCGATCTGTTCCGAGACCATGAGGTCGCGCAAGTAGGCGAAGTATTCTTCCTCATCACCGAAATTGACCCTGTCTTTCCTAAATCTCATAAAATCGCCCGATAGAAAATCGGGCGGACATCCGTCCGCCCTTTACGAAACAACGTTGAATCTCAACAAAGGCCAAAACGAGCTAACAAAAGATGCGCAAAGAGTTCAGAGCTCATCAGCGCTTTTGTACATTTTGAAGATTTTCGTAAGTCCGGTAATCTTGAACACCCTGAGCAACTTTTCCTGATTGCAGATAATTCCCATCTCGCCGTCGTGCTGGTTGACCTTTTTAAGACCGCCAACCAGCACGCCCAAACCCGTGCTGTCGAGGAACTCCACATCGTCAAGGTCTATGACCACTTTATAACGTCCCCTCTCGATACTTTCCACGATCGCTTCTCGCAAGGACGGCGCTGTGTAAATATCTATTTCTCCTTTTAGTTTTATTAAAGTATGGTCTCCCACATCCCTGGTCGTCATTTCGAGTTCCAAATTTACCTCCTGATCAGACCGGGCAAGCCTCGTAACAATATATCTATCGCAAACTAGCGCGAGAGTCTATCTGTCTTTGGGTCTTTTGATAAGGGTGTCACAGCGGGGGCATTTAGCTTCCTGCTGTCCCGGGTCAAACGAAACGCGATTCCCGCAGTTGGGACATATGACCCTGAGTATCTCCTCACCCACTTTTTCGTGTCCGTGCGGACCTCTAACCACCCGAACACACCTCCCATCCGCTTCCCATTACGAGGATACGTTTTCATTATACCCCCGATTACAACTCATGGGTAATTTTTTAACACCGAATTACGAATAAGGCAAATCTCGTTTTGCCGGAATCCGGTTATCGAGCTCAGGGGAGTTCATTACGATGCCTGTTTGCGCAAATTACCTCTCAAAGAAAGACGCTCGCCATTCGGGATTATCTCGCCCGTAACAAAGAAACCGGAATTTCCACCGGCGGATTTGAGTGAAAGCGATGTTGAAAGGAAAACGATTTCAGATAGAATTAGCAATGGTAAGGCGTGTTAACGGGGCCGTGGTCCAATGGGAAGATGCGTCCTTCGCGCGGACGAGATGGGGGTTCGATTCCCCCCGGCTCCACCACTCGTTTTCACAAACCCAGTACCTTCACTAACTTCAAACACGCCGCAGCAGTCGGAAAACGCACCGATGAAAATCGCCCGAAGGTGAAGTTCTCACTCGCGTCGCTGAGCGGTATTAAGTATTCAAACAACGGCAAGATTCAGATTTGTTTTTTAGGTCGAATTACATATTTCTTACAGCTCCTTCGGTAATTAAGAAGGGACCGCGGAAAAACATCAATTCTTTAAATCGAAATGAAACAATCTAGATAAGTTCCTTTCACTCACGCCTGATTTTTTCGCCAACCTTATTGCCTCCATGCATAGAAATGCAACAAGATACATATTCGCTTTTCCCCAGGCGGTGTCGATTAGGGGAAACATGATTTCTTTCAAATCGGACCTCCACCCTCGCGCAATTTTTTGAAACAATTGTTTGGGTAGTTTCTTGGTTGGGTCAGATTTATTTTCCGCGGGAGGTGTTCTTATGCTCGGGTCGTCCAAAGAGGATGTTTTGATTTACGGTGCCGGCTTATCCGGGATGGTCGCTGCGGTAAATCTCGCGAAGGAGGGCTTCAGGGTAACCATAAGGGAGAAAGAAGACAGTTTCGGCGGTTCAAAGATGTACAACCCTTCAGTTCACACCACTCCGCTTGACCCGGCCTTAACCTCCGAGTACATAGGAATTGACATATCGCCCGCTTTTAAGCCGGCAAGTTCGATCGCGCTTTACATTCACGATTTTCGCATGCAAATACCGGGGCACATGACATTTCATGTTGAGAGAAGCTCAAGAGAACAGAGCATTGACTATTTACTCTACGAGGAATGTTTGAAAGTGGGAATAAACTTTGAATTCTCACGCCCTCTCAAGCCGGAAGACATTCATTCACTGCCTCCCAGAACCATTATCGCTTGCGGACTTAACAAATCGGTCTACGAGTACCTCGGCATCCCGTTCGCCAAATGGACAGCGTGGATGGCGAGGGGAAAATACTCTGATCCCGAGAGGGAAAACTACGCATGGATTTGGCTTGATGAGTCGATAACTGAATACGGCTACATATCTTTTTGCAACGGCATCTACTACAACCTCCTCTTCACCGCAGAAGAAGAGGTAACCGATGAGGCGCTTTCACGATACCGCGATTTTATGAAGAGGGTCGAGGGATTTGAGGAGGAGAACTGGACTTACATAAACGGAGTAGTGCCGGCCGCCTCGGGGGAAATGCCTTCCCTTGAAAGGAACGGTCTTATAATGTGCGGCACGATCTCCGGATGCATAGACCCGCTTTTCGGATTCGGTATATCCGGGGCTCTCGTGTCGGGTAAAGTCGCCGCGCTCGCCGTGACCGACACGGAGCTCGCGCGAGAAGAGTTCGGGCGATTTACCAGAAACTTTGCGAAAGTTTACGTGTTCAAACAAGATGTCTGGTATCCGTTAAGGAAGCAGGTGGAGCTTATTGAAGGGATAGCAAGAATCCTCGGGCCTGAAAGAATGCTCGCGCTGCTTGTTGATGGAATAAGACATGGAAGGAAGAACTCGGCAATCCCCGGATTCAGTCCTGTTAGCTGCAGTTGAAGCGTTAAAAACAAAGACGAAAAGTTCGATCATGCCTCAATCTTGAAGCGCGCGCCTTTCAAAGCCAAAACCGGTAAGGAAAAATTCGGTCTCAAAAATGAAACCGGTTAGCCGACTATGTAGTCTCCCAAACGCCTTGAGAAATAAAGGGGAGATGAGGTGGCGGTGAGCTCGGAAAATTGTGCGATACATGCGTGATTTAGAAACTCACCTTGCTGCTTCCAGCCTGTTACCAGTTCCTATTTAATGCATAAACTCGCTCCACCCCGACTTAGAAGCTCACTTCGCCGCTTCCAGCGCCGCTTTCAGTTCTTCCTTCCCGACGATGCCAACGATGGTCTTCACCACAACGCCCTGGGCGTTAAGAATAACGATGGTGGGTGTCGCCTGGATGTTGTATTTCTCTGCCGGGGCGAAATTTTCAGAGACGTCCACGGTCTCGAAAGTAATTTCGTCGCCCATTTCTTCGCTCAGCTCTTCAACTAAGAGCTCCACGGGTTCGCACGGGCCTCACCCAGGCTGGGTGAAAAATATCAATTTCGGCTTTCCCTCTGGAGACTCCACCCCGCCAGAAGAACTCTCAGAGGATTCTCGAGTACCGCTTAGATTGCACCCGGAAGCAGCCAACATGGAAATAATCGCGATGATTAATAAAACGCCCGCACAACTTATTTTTCGCATATCCACCACCTTGAAATTTCTGGGCAATCATGCCGGACGGTTTAGTATATGAGTTTAACACAGGACAGAAGACCTGTCTTTGTTAAATGTTGGTCTGAAAATAGCGCGCCAAATGGAAGAGTATTAATAGAAGCAAGTGGTGCCGCGATAGCAAAAACAATTATTCCTGAAAACCGCACGCCATATGAAAAATTTATTAACAAGCTAATTATTTGCGCTTTAACATTCGTAGCCTTGTTCCAGAAACCCACCCGGAGCGAAAAAGGATTGGCACCTTCCACTTCCACTTCCGGTTTCGCCCAGAGGTTCACGGGTGACTTTCTTCGACGGACAGAAACCGCTCTCGATAAACAATTGAGGTATCCAGGGTTAAGAGTAAAAGACAACCGGTGAATCACAAACGTGCAGGTCTCAAATGGATTACGTTCCTGAAACCTCTATAACAAAAATTGATCGATAACTTGATTTAAATCTCCTCCGGACAGCAGTAAACTTATGAGGAATTTCCGACGAAATGAAATCGACCCGTTGGCGTGGTGGGAATACGTGCGAATCGGCGCGGAGTTTATCCGGAATGACACCAAATGGGAGCCTTTTTCAAGACATTGGAACATTTTTATTTCTAAGTATAGAATAACCATACACTCAAGAAGGAAGGTGCGATGCAGAGAAAGCTTACCGTAGCAAATCTCGTTGACAGGGCATTTAAGAAATTCGGGGAGAAAGTCTTTGCCATCCGGGAGCACCCCGTTAGATACCGCAATCTAAACGCGGGTCAGACAGCAGATACACTCACTTTCCGGGACGCGTATCAATCCGCGAACGCCGTGGCGGCAGCGCTGCGCGAGAAGCTCGGCGTGAGGAGAGGCGATCGGGTTGCGCTCGCGCTCACAAACGTGCCTGAGATGGGGATGTTCTTCACAGCCTGCGCGAGGATCGGGGCGATAACCGTTCCTTTCAACTACATGCTGAAAGCTGATGAACTCACCGGCTGCATCTCCGACTGCGGCGCGAAAGTGCTCGTGACAGAACCGGAACTCTTCAGCGCAAACATTCGGAAAAAAGAGGCGATACCGCAAATCGAGCACTGGATAATGAGCGGCGAGCAGGATCAGGTTCCGCCGGGATTTCTCTCGATAGACGAACTCACCGACGGATTCACGGAGACCGAAATCCCTCCAGAAAACATCGATCCCGACGAGCCGATCGCGATCTTCTATACGTCCGGAACGACCGGCTTTCCGAAGGGAGCGATGCTAACATCCAGGAATCTGCTCTCCACGGTGACGCTTTCGGCGAGAATGCTCAGGCTCGGAAAGAAAGATTTCGGGGTGATGGCTCTTCCCCTCGCGCACATATTCGGCTTTACCACCGGAGTGGTCGGAGGTTTTTACTCGGGAGCTTCCGGCTATCTTATGAGATTTTTCGACCCCGAGAAAGTATTGGGGATGATAGAGAAATACAGGGCAACCATATTTCTGGGCGTGCCCGCGATGTACAACATGATTCTCCAGTGCAACCCCGAGAAATACGACCTTTCGAGCATGAGGTACTGGCTATCTGGAGCGGACGCGATGCCGGTGGAGCAGATAAAGAAAATCGAGTCCTTCGGCGGGAAGTTTATCGAGGGATACGGACTTGTCGAAACCTCACCAATTATCTCTGTAAACCCGTATTTTTTCCGCCGACCCGGTTCGGTGGGAATACCCGTGCCGGGCGTTAAGGTACGCGTTATGGATGAGAACGGTCACTTCCTGAAACGCGGCGAGGTGGGAGAATTCGTGATCCGGGGACCCAACGTCATGAAAGGGTACTGGGGAGACGAGGAAAGGACCCGCCAGGCTTTCAAGGGAGGCTGGTTCCACACTGGGGACATGGGTTATCGCGACCGCCTCGGGTTTCTCTACTTTGTTGATCGGGAGAAAGATGTGGTAAAAGCGGGCGGGTATTCGGTATTTTCCAGAGAAGTTGAGGAAAAAATCCTTAACCACCCGAAAGTCTTCGAGGTCGCGGTCGTGGGTCGCCCTCATCCGACAAAGGGAGAAGTGCCGGTCGCCTTCGTGCAGTTAAAGGAGGGTGAAGAGGCGACGCCAGATGAGATACTCACCTGGTGCAGTGAACACATCGCCGCCTACAAAGCACCCAGGGAAATCCGTATAGTGGAGGAGCTGCCCCTCACGATGACAATGAAAGTGCTGAAGAGGGAATTGAGAAAACAACTCTAAGAAGAAAGCCTGAACGAAAATATTCAAGGAAAACCCAAGGATGCATCCTGACATCCGCCGCTTAAACCGGGTGAAATAACGAAAACGAGAAGGAGGAATGCGTCATGGTCTCTTTTGAGTTAAGCGAAGAGCAGGCGATGATTAAGGAGACCATTGCCGGCTTCGCAACCGACCAGATGGAACCCCTGATGAGGGAATCCGACGAGAAGGCAGAGATAGCCGAGGAAATCATCAAAACAGGGTGGGAACTTGAGATCATATCCTCGAACATTCCAGAGGAGTACGGCGGTTTCGGCGATAAACCTTCCGCGCTCACGGGCGTTATCGCTTATGAGGAACTCGCCCATGGCGACCTTTCAGCGGCTTTGCATCTTGTATCCCCAACCGTTGCCGCATACTCGACACTCCTTTACGGTACTGAGGAGCAAAAAAAAGAGTTTTTGCCCGCCTTTTGCGGGGACGAGTTCAAGGCCTCCGGAGCGGCGCTCCTTGAACCCCGTCACTCTTTCTGCCCTTCCGCGATGACCACCACCGCTATTCGGGACGGAAACGAGTATGTGCTCACCGGTCAAAAGTGCCTCGTTCCCATCGCGAAAGAATCCGAAAACATCATCGTATTTGCCACGACTGATACGGGCGCGGGTTTCGCGGGAGTTGAGGCCTTCATGGTGCCCTCAAACGCTGAGAATCTCGTGATCAGCGAACGGGAAAAAAACATGGGCCTCAAGGCGCTCACCACATACGAGGTCTCGTTGAACGGGGTCAGGGTTCCCCTCGAACGGAAGATCGGCGGCGAGCGTGGCATAGATTTTCTGGACCTGTTAAGCCGTTCGAGACTTGCGCTTGCGGCTATGGCGGTAGGTCTTATGAGACGCGCCGCGGAACATTCAAGGGATTACGCGAAAGAGCGCATCGCCTTCGGTGAGCCGATAGGCTCAAGGCAGGCGATAGCCTTCATGATAGCCGAAATGTTCATAGAGACCGACGCCACGCGCATGCTTGTCTGGGAAGCGGCCTGGAAGTGCGACCGGGGCGAGGAGTTCTCGAAAGAAGCGGCAATAGCCAAGTATTACGCAGCCGACAAGGTGATGAAAATTTGCGACGGAGCTGTTCAGGTCATGGGAGGTCACGGATACGTCAGGGACAACCCTCCCGAGCTATGGTTCAGGAACGCGCGCGCTTTCGCGATGTTCGAAGGAATGGCAATGGTTTAAGGGGTGAAACGAAATGATAGATTTTGAAATTTCCCCAAGGATAAAACAAACGCAGAAAATGCTCAGGATGTTCGCCGAACAGGCTTTAAGACCCATCGCCCGCCATTACGATGAAAACGAGCACGAAAAACCGGAAGACCTCCTCAAAATGGTCCACGGTTTCATGAAAGGCGGGCTCGGCGGAAGCTTGTCTGCCGGAAAAGAGAAAGAAGAGGAAAAGGGCGGGGAGAAGAGGAAATCAGAGCGGAATTTCGCCACAGCCGTGACGGTGGAAGAGATATTCTGGGGGGATGCCGGCATAGCGCTCGCCTTCCCCGGACCCGGACTTGGGGGCGCCGCGGTACAGGCAACCGGAACTCCTGAGCAAAAGGAGCGCTTCCTCGCTCGCTTTCAAGGCGAAAAGCCCGTGTGGGGCGCCATGGCCATTACCGAGCCCGAAGCCGGAAGCGACACTGCTAACATACGCACCACTGCGGTAAAGGATGGAAATGAGTGGGTATTAAACGGAGAGAAAATTTTCGTCACGTCTGGTAAGAGCGCTCTGGAGGATTCCCAGGGATTCGTGGTGGTTTGGGCAACGGTGGACCCAAAAGCCGGCAGAGCTGGCATTAAGCCTTTTATTGTCGAACACGGGACCCCCGGAATGAAAATAACGAAAATCGAGGACAAAATGGGAATCCGCTGTTCGGATACCGTTTCGATCTCGTTCATGGACTGCCGCATCCCCGAGGACAACATTCTGGGAAGCCCAGAAGTAATTGACACGACAAAGACCAAGGGGTTTAAAGGCGTCATGGCAACCTTCGACGCGACCCGTCCGCTTGTCGCAGCAATGGCAATCGGGGTAGGGCGCGCAGCGCTCGACTTTTTGAAAGAAACTCTCGCATCAGAGGATTTCCAGGTGCGCTATCCAATTTCACCGAGCCGGATGACGGCAATTGAGCGGGACATCATCGAGATGGAAGCGAACCTGAAAGCCGCGCGTCTTCTGGCTTGGAGAGCGGTATGGATGCTGGACAACGGTCAGCGAAACAGCCTCGAAGCCTCAATGGCAAAAGCCAAGGCGGGGCTCGCGGTGACCCAGATAACACAGAAGTGTGTGGAACTGATGGGACCTCTGGGCTATTCGAGAAAGTATCTGCTCGAAAAATGGATGCGCGACGCCAAGATCAACGACATCTTTGAGGGCACGGGTCAGATACAGATGCTCATAACCGCAAGAAACGTGCTCGGTTTCGGAAGGGACAAACTCAAGTAACCCGCTTTGAGCTTCAGGGGTGAGCAAAACGAATAAACTGGAGAGGGTACTTGCCGCGCTCGAGGGGAGAAAACCTGACAAGGTGCCAACCTTCTCCCTGCTGTTCGACTCAAGGCCCATCGATGACGCTCTCGGAGCCAGGCATGTCCCGGTGTTCCGATACTTACAGAACCCTCTCGTCGGACGTTTCGTTGACAAGACGACCTCACTCTGGAACACGCTTTCCCATCCGAACCTGGGCGGTGTTGTTTATTTTTCAAACGCCCTGCGCGCCGATATTAAGCTCGGTTTCGACGCAGGCCTCATCATCTACTACGGGCTGCGCCTTATCAATCATCAGGAGGCGCAGGACATCGCCGGGCGCGTGTACAAACTGGTTGATGACGGGGCTGGCGGATTGTACGGGATGTATAACGGTGGAGTAATCACCGACCCTCAATCATGGAAGACGTTCAAAAAGCCTGATCCAGCCAGATTCGCGCAGCTTTCAAGGCTCTACTTTTCTTTCATGAATTTTCTGTGGTCCGGCAAGATAGCGCTCGTCGCAAGCACTGGCGTCAGCCTACACCAGGACATAACCGAGGGGATGGGATTTGCCAACTTCGTCAGATGGTTGAGAAAAGACAAGGGTTTTTTGAAAGACATAATATCCTACAGGACAGAACTCATCGTTGAAGCCGTCAGGGCGGTCGCCTTAAGCGGCATAAGGGTAATATGGCTCGGGGATGACCTGGCATACCGTTCCGGTCCAATGCTGAACCCAAAAATACTTGACGAGCTGTTCGGGGAAGCTTACGCGAAAATTGCTGATGCGGCGCACGCGGGCGGCACGAAGATAATGTTTCATTCATGCGGAAACGTCTTAGACCTTCTGGAAATGATTGCGAACTGGGGATATGACGGGGTTCACGCCCTTGAACCCACCGCGGGCGTTACGATAGCCGAAGCGAGAAAGAGGATAGGTGATAGACTCTGCCTCTGCGGAAATCTCGACATCACAAAAACGCTCGTGGACGCAAGCAAAGAGGAGGTTTTCCGAGAAGTGGAAAAATGCGTGCGCGAAGCGGAGGGCGGGGGCTTCATACTTGCCGCCACAAACACCAGTAACGCGGTTGACGCGACGCGTTTGAGGTGGATGGTTGAAGCGGCGGAGTCTATTTCTTGAATACTTCCTCGGGGGCTCCTGGCAAGTCATCAGGGGTAAGTGAATTCCCGCATTCAACAACTTCCCAGTGTCCATCAGCGTTTTTCCTCAGAAACACGTCAAAAGCGACCGCTTCCTCCCTTGGAACCCCAATCTGATGGAGAGATACCCGAGCCCAGTTCCCGACAGCGCAAACATCAAGCGCCTTGAAACTTGACCCCGCATTGGAAATGCTTACGTGGTCTATCGCCGCGGCTACGGCACCCCTGGCATCAAGCGCCTCTTTCGGTGAGCCGGAAACCTTGACATTAAATTTTTCCGAATCCACTGCGACATCTTTCTTGGAAATCACCGCGCCAAATCTCTGACGTTTTGCGCATGAACTTGAGGAAATGCTTAAAAGAGAATAAATCACTACCAAAAAGAGAAGAAACAATACCTTCACCTTCAATAGCGAGCCTCCTTTTTTAAAAGCAAGAAAGTATTATAGCAGCCTGAACGTTGCGTCCCCTAAAGAAAACCCTCAGCACAAGCCGGCATGCCGCCTGGAAAGGGATTCTGTAGGCAAACTGAGTGCACCCTTAAAGCTTTAGCCATGGTTTCAGTATGAGAGACTCATAGCGCGGAAACCTCACTTGCCCACTTTCTGAGCGTGCTGTCCATCAGCATCAGTATGGAAGCATCCTCTCCGCTGAGAGATACCAAAACGCTCCATGGAGACCCCTTCGCGAAGTGAATGCCGGCAATCAGAGCAATCAGGCTGTCGTAGATATGCGAAACCTTCATTAAATCGGCGCGCCTCGCCGTCAGGGGCGGCATGTGCCTTTTCTCCATAAGACCGGGAAGAAAACTTACGATAAGATTTTTGATTAGCTCACAGGATGAGCGAAGCTCATCAAGGCTGCGTGCCCTCTTATACTTTGGGGGCTTTTCCCGCACCCACCTTAAACGTTCGACAACCTCAACAAGTGGTCCGCCCAGGATTTCGGGCTTGTCCCTGATATTCCACAAGAACTTCAAAACCGCGTAAGGATATGTTTCCACCACCAGATACCCCGGATATTCGCGAAGTATTTCTCGCGCGACAAGCTCTCCCGTGTTCCCCGCCTTATAGGAAGGAAGCAGGGGAATCCCCATCTTCATAAGCAATCTATCAATCTTGCGGAAAGGCTTTTGTCTAGACAAACCAGACGTTCCGAAAACCGGGATGTCGAGCAGCACGAGCGCATTTTCGGCGTCAAGCCTGGAGAGATATTCAAGAGGTTTTACCCTCTCCCCCACGGAAGTGAAGTCGAGTTTTCCATCCCTTAAGAACAAGGATGCGGCCCCTTTCGGTTCGCGAGACCAGTCGGGATCAAAACTCACCACCGCCTCGAATGAGGGCAATTTTCGACTGACGCAGGCAATCCTTTCCATTTTTAAAGCCCGTTTGAGATGATACGCCTTCAAGCCTTAGGATACATATATGAAAAGCATAACAGGACCATCCGGCGAACACCTTCAGGAGAGTTCGCCCCCAATCTCCTCGGATATGACGTGTTCTACGTTTCGCTTTTGTAAGATAATACTTGCACATAACACAAATGATGAAGCGAAACAGTGGTACTCAAGAGAGCCAGGATGAGCGGCAATTTAAGACTGGATTTCCAAGACAGCCCCGATAACGTTACTTCCTTTAATGAGGAAACCATAAACCTGATAAAAAATCAGGCTTCGGGGAAAAGGGTTGCGCTTGTCGAGGTTGCCGGACGGGACAGTTACGCCGCGGCGAGGCTTGCGTTCAATTCGGGCAAATTCGATTTCTTCGTTCCCACGATAGTTCAAACTGGCACGGAATTTGGTAAACTTGAAACCGTTCTCCACAATGCCCAGCATTTGCGCGAACTCGCTTTTGGCAAGTTCAGCGTCCGGTCATGCGAAGTCATAATACTGTCATCCCCGCAATGGTGGCACGCCGCAGCAGGCAGATTCCTCGAATACCACGTTCTGAAGTACGGTTTTAGCCCCGTGTGTATAGCATGCCACATGTATCTCCACGCCTGCCGCGTGCCGCTTGCGCTCAAGTTGAAAGCCGATAGAATCATCTCCGGAGAAAGGCTTTCGCATGACACCCGATTCAAGATAAACCAGTCTGAAGAAGCCGTATCCGCATACAAAAAAGTGCTTGAAGAAATGGGCGTAACCCTTGAAACACCTTTATATGAAATCTCATCCGGCAAACGTATAGCGGACATACTTGGCGAGGAGTGGAGGGAAGCGGAGCGCCAGATGAGATGCGTTCTTGAGAAAAATTACATTTCGCCCAAAAGGGAAATCCTTCCGGACCCTGAAACGATAAGGGCATACTGCGAGGAATTTCTTATCCCTTTCACGCTTCGTGTCTTGAGGAAGATATGTTTTGAAAATACCCGGCCGGACTACTTGAAAATATCAGAAGAGTTTACGAGGGGAGAGGTTTAGATTGAAAGCGCTTCTGGTAATCCTAGATGGCATTGCCGACCGTTCTCAGAGAGTTTTAGGCGATAAGACACCCCTACAAGCTGCGCAAACGCCAAATCTCGACAGCATTGCCAGGGCGGGATCCTGCGGAATAATGTATCCGGTTTTCCCCGGGGCAAGCGCCGGAAGCGACCTTGCGCATTGGCACCTGCTCGGCTACGGCGATCTTCCGTTTCCGGGGAGACCCGCCATTGAAGCTCTTGGCAGTGATATCCAGGTGAAGGAGGGGAATGTGGTCGTCAGACTTAACCTGGCCACAACGATGATTGACTCAAACGAGCGTTACGTCCAAATCGCGCCAGCTTATCTACCGGCTGAGCAGGCTGCGGAGATCGCCGAATCGCTAGAAAGATACGAACCTGAAAAAATCCAGACGAGGATTTGTCACATAGGAGGACCATTTTTCCTGATAATACTTCCCAAAGAAGCTTCAACCGATATTACAGACTCAGACCCTCTTTATTTCAGACTCACGGTAAGAAACGTTCAGGCATTTGAGCGGAGTGGGAAAGAAGCCCAAGCAACGGCATTTGAAATCAACAGGTTCATAAGCTGGGCCGGGAAAGTTCTTGAAAAGCATCGGGTAAATCGGGCAAGACAGGAAAAAGGTCTCACCCCCATAAACTACGTTCTTTCTAAATGGGCCTCAAGGGTCGCGTATTTTCCTTCGTTCAGAGACAAATGGGGATTCGATGCGCTTATGATTGCCAGGGGTGTGTTTTACGCCGGTCTTGCTCGTTGTCTTAACATGAGGTTTGAAAACGCTGACGATTTCCCCGAGGGAGCGCATATCAAAGGCGACCTCGCTTCCCCGGGCGAGGACCTCTCTTTAAAGATGGTGCGCGCGCTTAAGTTTCTTAATGAGAGCGGTGATTTCGCGATTGTGCATACCAAAGCGCCTGATGAGGCTTCGCATGGCGGACGCCCGAGGATAAAGGCACGCGATTGCGAGGAAATAGACCAAGCGTTCTTGATGCTTTTGGAGCGCCTTTCAAAAAGAGAGGATGTCATCCTGGTGGTCACGTCAGACCACGCCACACCATCTGGCGGTTCCGAGTGGATCGTACACTCCGGCGAACCGGTTCCGGTAATGGTCGCAGGACCGACGGCAAGAATAGACGATGTTGAGAGTTTCGATGAAATCTCCTGCGCGCGCGGGTGTCTCGGGCAGATTTCAGGTAAAGACCTGATGCCATTAATCCTCAATTTCACCGATAGGGCAAGATTTCTAAACTCGAGAAACTTTCCTCTGATTCGACCTTACCGGCAGACGATTTAGCGCAAAAAAGCCAGAGCAGTAGAGTTTAGCGTAGGTCACCTTTTAATCCAAAACCCTTTTCCCAAAGACCAAAAACAATCTCTGTAAAATTTTCATCCGAGTGGTTGATATTTTATGCCGAATGGTTAAAATATTAGAATAATCGGTCAGTTAAAAATGCGGCCTTATTATGGATGTCATGGGTGGTCCTCTTAACCCCCCGGCAAGGGGGGTTATCTTTTTCCCTTGAAATTGAAATGGGCTGGAACATTTCCGCCATTTTGCTTAAGTCAAAAACCAATATACACCCCAATTACTCCTTTCCAAGCCAGGAAGAAAAACGCCGAACGCGCAATCCAGAAGATTTGAATGCTTCAAGATCTGATATAGGCTATTATTAGCAAGCGTGAGGCTGATTCTGCGTGGAGAACGACGGAAAATGAAGAACAAGATCGCTCTTATCTCGGACACGGTTGCCCTCGGACTCATGGAGGCTAAGCCGGAACCCGCCTGGAGGGTGAGGCTTTCCGCCCTGCGCAACAAGGAGCTGATCGCACCCGATTACGGGGCCATGTACGTGGTTTCCTATCTGAAATCCAAAGGATTTGACGTGAAAGTCATTAACCCGGTAGCAGATGTTCACGGCGAAGCGGAACTGTTTAAAGATAGCGTAAACGACCCGGCCAGTTACAGCGATGCCCCGATATCGAAACCAGAAGCCCTGGAGAAATCCCGCAAACATTTATTTGATAGCTTGCGGTCTCTCGATCCCGATATCATCCTGTACCCGCTTTCTGTTTACAACCTGGCTCGCTACGCGAGGAAACTGCTCTTGGAGATAAGAAATTCCTTCCCCGAAAAAACGATAATTACCGGAGGAATCTACGCGAGTTTCCACCCCGCTGAGATACTCGAAGACGGCGGAGCCGACGTGGTTGTCAGGGGCGAAGGGGAAATCACCACAGAAGAGGTTCTCCGCGCGATAGATGAGGGAAGAAAAATCAACGAAATAGCGGGGATAAGTTACATCAACGAAGGTGAGATAACCCACAATCCGGGCAGGACGCCAATCATCGACCTTGACGACCTTCCTCATCTTTACGAAGCCTCAAATGATTTCAACATACGCAAAAGATACGAAATACTTTCCGAACTAAACCCCAACGACGATTACATACCAGGATGCGGGTTTCTCACATCAAGAGGGTGCCCTGAATTGTGCACTTTCTGCCTCGACCCCGCGATAAACAACGGAAGGACGCGCTTCCACTCACCAGAATATGTAAAGAGGGTGCTCCAATTTTGTCTTGAAAATTTCAGCGACAGGACAAACACCTTTTTCTTCGGGGACGCGACTTTCACAATGAACAAGAAAAGATTAAACCGCATCCTCGATATCATCTCAGGGTTTCCGTTCAAATATCAGATTCAGACCCGCGCGGATTATCTCGATGAATCCATCATTGCAAGGCTTGCCGAATCCCGCTTCACGACAGTGGCGATCGGCGCCGAATCGCTAAATGAGCGCATACTAAACGAGGTCGTGAAAAAACGCATGACGCCCGAGACTATTATCGATGCCTCAATCTCCGTCAAGAAAGCGGGCATGCAGCCCGTCTTGACTTTTATCGTCGGTCTCCCGGGGGAACCAAAGGAAAGCGTGCTTCGAACCGCTAGGATCCTGATCGAAAACAAGCTCACTCTGGCAACGTTTTTCCCGCTGGTGGTCTTCAAGGGAACAGCGCTGTACCAGGAGTTTTTGAAAAAATTTTCCCCTGAAGAAAGGGAATCTCTGAGACTCAATCCCGCAAGCGAGGAATTCCTCTTCTTAAGCGAATACTTTTCAAGCAGGGAAGAAATAACTGATTTCACCGCAGAGATTAACAGAACGCTCCTCGAAGCTCGCGCGTGCTTATGAAAAACCGGGCTTCTTAGAGTTAAAAGAATCCGCTGGTTGCTCTAAAATTTTAATTGTCAGTATTGGTCACGGCATCGTCTTACAAGCGAGGCGCCCTATGGTCAAGCCTCCCGCTGAACTGAAGAGGTGCTACATACACCGAGACAGAATCGCGATTGCCGACTGCTTAAACTGCGGCAAGCCCATTTGTTCAGCCTGCGTTAAAGAAAGCCTTATTCCCAGAACCTGCCCTAACTGCTCCGACTTTCGTGGGAGCGATCAAAAAGAGTCAGGTCAGAAAAATTTAGGGCGGGAAAGAATTTTTGAAATAACGGTCGCGTCAGAAGATGAAGCGGCGGGAGTAGAACCCAGCGGGGCGAAAGACCTGCGTGATTCCGAATTAGCTCTGCCCGGGGAAGCAGGGCTTAAGCAAATAGGGGAATCCGCAGACGCAACAATTTCTGCGCAGGAAGAACACTCCTTGGAAATTCTTGACGAAATCCGGACCCCATCAGAAGAACGCGAGACCCCAAAAGAAGCAGGGGGAATCTCTGCCGAAAGAGTTGCCGGGTTCGAGACAGACATTCCTCGGCAGCTTCTCTTGGGATTCGCGTACGGGATGACAGGGGGCATAATAACTTATGCCCTCTGGCTCTTCTTAGCCTCCATAAGAAATAACTGGTCTCAGCTCACTGTGATGACCGCCGGCATAATGATTCCTTGGTTTCTGTTCAAGGGAACGACGGCGAAAAAACGGCTCGGTGTCCCGGTTTACCGGAAATCGCCTCCCGCTATCTGGATGGCTCTGATATCACTGCTCATCATGCTGGTCATGTTTCCGATCGCCGAGTACTTGGCTTTTAAGACTGCATACACACCCTCGCCGACAGCAAACCCGCTTGGTGGATTCATATCGCAAAACTTCAGGGGCGTGGACATCGCGATGATTGCGCTGGGTTTTCTGTTCTCTTTCGGCGTGCCGTTCTTCTTAAAGCTCGGAGAACGCCCCGTGGCGGAGTGAGCGCAAGGAAATAGCTTGTGGGTAAAGCGAGCCAGCCACCATTTAAGGGTTTGCGATCGAATATTTTTTTCTGTAGTAGAAGCGCAAGATAGCTGACCAGACAGGACTGTACATTCTCCCCTCTACCCTCGCGCCCGAAAGGCTCCGCATGAGTTCTTCCGGTGTTTCAAACCCACCAAGCACCACCCTTACCGCGCCTATCCTGGTCGGCTCATGTGCGTCGCTACCAGCGGCGACCTTGAATGAGTGCTCTCGCAAGAAATTCCGCGCAAGCATGTTAGCGCCAGGGAATCTCGGTTTGCCGTTGAAGACCTCGATTATGTCAACGAGTTCGGCGATTTCCTCAAGCTCATGGGCCTTCAACCTTTTGAGTTTAAAGAGGTCAAAAGGGTGTGGTACGTAAACCAGACCGCCCTGAGAACGAATCAATCTCATTGTTTCCTCGGGCGGAAGACCCTTGGGAACATGCTCTTTTAGGAAAAGGCCACAAATCTCCCCTTTGCTCGTCCTTATCTCCTCGCCAGGAATTATCCTGGGCGCCCATTGACCGGCAGACCTTTTCTCTTCTGAAAGCCTCTTGAACTCGAGCGCTCCTTCATACGTGTCGTGGTCCATTATCGCGACCAAATCGACACCGCGTCGCCTGCAGCCCTCCGTAAGGAGAGGAAAGGTGATAACAGAATCTTTTGAATAGTAGGAGTGCACATGGAAATCGGCTGTAATTTTCAAAAATCAAACACCCCTTCTTCCCTGTAGCCGGTGTTTTGGTGGATCATTATACTAAATGGCGACATCCGCCCCGCAGTGACTTAGTATCGATTTCCAGATGTAAAGACCGTCGGAGGAGCCGAGGATGCCTTCTGACGCTCTCTCCGGGTGCGGCATCATTCCAAGAATGTTCCCCTCTCTGTTGCATATGCCCGCAATATTTTCCACTGATCCATTGGGATTGTATTCGGGAAGCACGCTGCCTTCAGGCGAGCAGTATCTAAAAACTATCTGCCCTCGTTGTTTCATCTCAAAAAGGACGTCTTCCGGAACCTGATAATTGCCCTCGTTGTGCGCTATTGGAATCCGCAGTACCTGGTGGTGGTAAGCGGCGTTTGACCAGGGAGTGCTTGTTGTCTCCACCCTGATGTGGACAAACCTGCATATGAACTTCAAACCGGTGTTTCTCAACATCGCACCGGGAAGCAGTCCCGCTTCGAGGAGAATTTGAAAACCATTGCAGATTCCTATTACGTACCCGCCCTTCTCAGCAAAATCAGCGACCGCCCTCATCACCGGCGAGAAACGGGCGATCGCTCCGGAACGCAAATAATCACCGTATGAAAAACCTCCGGGGAGAATAATACAGTCGTACCCTTTAAGAGAGGTTTCCTCATGCCACACATACTCAATGCGCTGTTTGAGCACGCTTTCGAGCACATAATAGCAATCCTGCTCGCAATTCGAACCGGGAAAAACAATGACCCCGAAGTTCATTTATTCCTCGACCTCCACTCGGTAGTCCTCAATTATCGGGTTGGCAAGGAGCCTTTCTGACATCTCCTTCACCCTTTCTGAGATCGCCTCAGGATCATCGCCCGAAATCTTCAGTTCCATGTACTTGCCAACCCGCAGGTCCTCAACCTCATCATATCCGAGAGATTTTAAAGCGCGTAGAATGGTCAGCCCCTGCGGATCGGATATACCCTCTTTTAAAGTCACGTAAACCTTCGCGAAAGCCAAACCGCCTCACTCCCCTCGAATTCCCGTTGAATTTGATATTCCCGCAAACCTCTCCCCGAACGGCAACCTTTCACACCTGCAAGGATTCGAGGCGCTTGAATATCTCATCCGTATTCGAAACAAACGCCTCAATATCGAAACAATTATCTATTTCCCCCTCGGTCAAGAACCTTAAGACCTCCTCGTCCGCGAGAAGGCTATCCTTAAAGGAGAGACCTCCCTCAAACGCCCTCATAGCGTTTCTCTGGACCATCCTGTAGGCTTCCTGCCTTGTGACGCCTTTATCGATCAGCGCAATCATCACCTTTTCTGAAAAGACGAGTCCACCTGAGATTCGGATGTTCTTTCTCATCCTCTCCGGGAAAACGGCAAGGTCTTCCATTATGCCGATAAACTTATTGAGCATATAGTCAAGCAATATGCTGCTGTCGGGCAAGACCACCCTCTCCACTGATGAATGACTGATGTCCCTTTCATGCCACAGCGTTATATTCTCAAGCGCAGCGAGCGCGTTTGCCCTTACCACGCGGGCAAGACCGCATATCCTTTCACAGAGTATGGGGTTTCGCTTGTGAGGCATGGCCGAGGACCCGGTTTGACCCGCCCTGAAAGGCTCCTCCGCTTCTCGAACCTCGGTTTTCTGCAGCGCCCTTATCTCGGTGGCGAATTTGTCCAGGGAAGATGCTGTTATGGCAAGTGCGCACATGTACTCTGCGTGCCTGTCGCGCTGAACAACTTGAGTGGAGGCGTCTTCCCTGGAAAGACCGAGTTTCGAGCAGACGTATTCCTCAACGAAAGGGTCGAGGTTGGCGTAAGTCCCCACGGCGCCGGAGATTTTCCCGCATGACACGGATTTCTTGGCGGCTTTAATCCTCAGCATGTTCCTATGGGTTTCAAACGCCCAAACGGCGAATTTCACGCCGAGGGTAATTGGTTCGGCGTGAACGCCGTGGGTCCTGCCAATCATCATGGTTTTCCTATGCTTGAAGGCATTTTTCCTCAAGCATTCGAAGAGGCGCAAGGTGTCTTCAAGAAGGAGTTCGCACGATTCCTTTAACTGAAGCGCGAGCGCGGTGTCCAGAACGTCGGATGAAGTCATGCCGAGGTGTATATACCTTGAGTCCTCACCGATGTTTTCGGCGAGGTTTTCCAGAAAAGCCACAACATCATGGCGGGTCTTTTTCTCGATCTCCCTTATCCTGTCTATGTCAAATTTCGCGCGCTCCTTTATCCTTTCATAAGCCTCCTGAGGCACGATACTGAGTTTGACCATCGCCTCGCAGGCAAGAAGCTCCACTTTCAACCAGTTGGAAATTTTGCTCTCCTCACTCCATATCTTCTGCATCCCCGGAAGACTGTATCTCTCAATCATTTGCTCACCCTTGTCTTTTGCCTACGCTCTTTTCTTACTCTCGATTTACGGAAGCCTGCCGATCAGCCGTCACTATGTGCCAGATTCGAGCGATTGCCTGTATTCGCCCAACCTTCGAGCCACCTCGGGGTATTTCAACGCCAGAATTCTCGCAGCGAGTATCGCGGCATTCCTTGCCCCGTTTACCGCCACCGTCGCGACCGGGATACCGGAAGGCATCTGAACAATTGAAAAAAGCGCGTCAATTCCCCCCAGAATTCCTCCATCAAGGGGAACTCCGATCACGGGCAGGTTGGTTCGGGAAGCCACAACACCCGGCAGGTGAGCGCTCATCCCGGCCGCCGCGATTATCACCTCAACACCCTCTTCTTCCGCTTTCTGAATGGTCTCCGCGACCTTTTTCGGGCTCCTGTGAGCAGAAGCCACAATAACCTCGGAGGCAATGCCCATTTCCTCTAAAGTCTTCGGGCATGACTCGATTTTTGGGAGATCGGACTTACTGCCAGTAATCACGAGAACCTTGGGTTGATCCACGATATCTCACCTCCAAATTGCTACTCCTGGAGCGCCAGCAGGGCTCTGTAACCAATATCCGTCCTGTAATGCATTCCTTCGAAATTTATCATCTTAACAGCCTCGTAGGCGATTCCCCTCGCCTCCTCGAAATCGGACCCGAGACCGACAACATTAAGCACTCTTCCCCCGGCAGTAAAAATCTTGCCGTCTTCCCTTTTGGTGCCGGCATGGAATATCAAAACATTAGAATCGCTCGAAGCGGCTTTCAGCCCGCTTATGGGAAACCCCGTTTCGTAAATTTCTGGATAACCCCCTGATGCGACCACCACGCACACGCAGAACCGGGGAGACCAGCTCAGCCGACATTCAGCGAGCCTTCCCTCGACGCCCATTATAAGAGCCTCCAGCAGGTCGCTTTCAAGTCTTGGAAGCACAGCCTGAGCCTCAGGGTCGCCGAATCGCACGTTGAATTCGAGAACCTTTAGCCCCTCATCCGTCAGGATCAAACCCCCATAAAGCACTCCCGTGTAGGGATTCCCCCGAATCGCCATCGCGTTTATGGTCGCCTCCATTATTCGCGACTGAATATCCTTTTCCATTTCTTCGGTCAAGGCAGGCACAGGTGAGTAAGCTCCCATACCTCCGGTATTTGGTCCTGCGTCCCCGTCGTATGCCCTTTTGTGGTCCTGTGAAGGCACCATGTGCACGACGTTTTTCCCGTCAGAAAGCGTGAGAATTGAAACCTCCTCTCCGCTGAGAAACTCTTCGACTAAAACCCTGTCACCGGAAGCACCGAAAACTTTTTCGGCCATGCACTTTTCAAGCGCTTTCAAAGCCTCATCCCTCGTCTGGGCTACCGTCACCCCCTTCCCCGCGGCAAGACCGTCAGCTTTTACAACGATTGGGGGCTCTAAAGATTCGATGTATTGCTTCGCATCGCCGTAAGAATCAAACATCTTTGCCCTGCCGGTGGGTATGTTGTTTTGCATCATCAGTTCTTTGGCAAAATATTTGCTTCCTTCCAAGATTGCCGCCTGTTTGCTCGGTCCGAAAACCGCTATTCCCTTCTCCCAGAAGACGTCCGCAATTCCCTCCACCAGAGGAGCCTCCGGACCCACTACCACCAGATCGATCCTGTGTGAGGCGGCAATATCAGCAAGGGAGGGAAGGTCCGAGATGTCTGCCTTTAAGCATTCATAGTCACCTTCCATTCCCCCATTGCCAGGCACGCAAATGACATCGGAAACGAGGCGGCTCTGAGCGATTTTCCAGGCAAGCGCATGCTCCCTTCCACCGCTTCCAATAACCATCACCCTCATCGCTATCCCTCCAGGAAAACAGCTAATTGACCGGTTTAAACCGAATTAAGGGCAGGCGCCACAGGTAGATGCAACGCCAGTGAAATTTTCAAAAACGACGTGAAGTATTCATCGGTACTAAAGCCTTACCGAAATAGAGTGCCTACCTAATACCCCCCGGAAAAAGGGTCGTAATCCTCAAAATGCAGATAGGGACCGTTTTCGAGGCGAGCCGGCTTGATCTCTTCGCTCACCCATATCGTCTGGCTTCTCTTCGGTCCAACAGATATTACCTCCACCGGCACACCGGATATGTTCTCAATCAGCTCAATGTACTTGAGCGCCTCTCTGGGAAGACGCTCCTTTTCGGTTATATCCGATACGTGAGTAAGCCATCCAGGTATTTCGAGATACTGGGGTTCGCACTTATGGAATATTGATTGGTGAGCCGGGAACTCGTAATAAATCTTTCCCTGAAAACTGTAACCCACGCATATTTTAAGAGCCTCGAACTCCGAGAGCACATCGAGTTTTGTGAGGGCAAGCCCCGTAAGCCCGTTGATACGAGCAGCGTATCTCAACAGCACGCCATCAAGCCAGCCGCAGCGCCTCTTTCTGCCAGTGGTTGTGCCGAACTCGACACCCCTTTTGCCCATCAGCTCACCTATCTCGTTTGCCTGTTCGGTTGGAAAAGGTCCGTAGCCAACACGGGTAACGTAAGCTTTGGCAACACCTATGATTCTTCTGACGTGACGGGGACTTACCCCAGTGCCAGTGAAGACTCCCCCTATAGTCGGCGATGAGGATGTCACGAAGGGATAAGTGCCGTGGTCGAGGTCCAGAAGAGTACCCTGGGCGCCCTCGAAAAGTACTTCTTTTCCCTCCTCCAGCGCATTGTTAAGCATCAGGGAAGTGTCGGTTATGTGGGGCTCGAGACGCTCCGCGTACCCCATGTATTCCTCCACTATTTCATCGACGTCGAATCCCGGCTGCCCGAAAGCCTTGGTCAGTATCGCGTTCTTCCTTTTCAGAGCCGTCTCCACCTTTGTCCTGAAAATCTTTTCATCGAGAAGGTCCTGAACCCTCAAGCCAAGCCTGTCAGCTTTGTCAGCGTAGGTCGGTCCGATGCCCCTATGCGTTGTTCCAAGTTTTGCCTTTCCCAGGCTTAACTCGCCCAGGCGGTCAAACGCCAGATGGTAAGGCATGACAAGGTGCGCGTTTAAACTTATCTTCAAGTTCTCAGTTGAAATACCGCGCGCGTTGAGGTTATCCATCTCCTCAAGAAGGACTTTCGGGTTAACCACGACGCCATTTCCGATGACCGAAATTATGTGAGGGTAGAGAATACCGGATGGTATCAAGTGGAGTTTGAACTCATCTGACCCGCAAACGACCGTATGACCGGCGTTGTTCCCACCGGCGTATCGAACAACGTAGTCCATTCGATCCGCGAGAAGGTCCGTCACCTTCCCTTTTCCTTCATCTCCCCACTGCGCACCGAGAATTACCGTGCCTGGCAAAAATAACACCCCTTAGCTGTTCCTTCATTCTTGTTTCAACGGCGCACCTCTTGCGCCCTTGCATTACCCGCCGTCAAGTTTGCGGCAGCGATATTTGTCTGAGAAAAATATATCACGGAAAAAGAAGATACCGTTTTATTCAAACCGGTCCGAAAAACTGTTGGAGCCAATCGGGTTTGATCAATCATATGATTGAACCTTTAGCCTTTCTTTCTCGTCTGAGGATGGATCTTGCCGCGAGTATCCCGGAAGCCGAAGCTTGCACAAGCCCTCTCGTAACGCCGACGCCATCACCGGCACCGTAAAGATTTTTTACATCGCTTTCCAGCGACGGCGAAACCTTAAGGCGTGAACTGTAAAACTTGACCTCGACCCCGTAAAGGAGAGTGCTCTTTGAGAAAACACCAGGAACAATGCCGTCGAGCGCGGCAAGCATCTCTAAAATATCTGAAAGATACCTGAAGGGAAGGACGAGGCTCAAATCTCCGGGAGTGGCGTCCCTTAGTGTGGGCTTCACCGTACTCCTGGTGATTCTTTTCTCATCGGAGCGCCTCCCGGACAGCAAATCCCCGAGCCTCTGAACTATGATCCCGTCCCCCAGGAGATTGGCGAGGCTTGCTATGTACTTCCCGTAAGCAATCGGTTCGTGGAATGGCTCGGTGAAGCGCTTGTCAACGAGAAGAGCGAAGTTGGTGTTGTCGCTTTTCTTCTCGGCGTATGAATGGCCGTTAACGGTGAGCACTTCTTCGTAGTATTCCTTAATAACTTCACCGTATGGATTCATACAGAATATCCTTACCCGGTCGTCCGTTGTTTTCGAGTAGTAGATTAGTTTTGGCTCATAAAGCTCGCTGGTAAGCGGCTCCATCACCGCCGCCGGAACCTCCACCCTAACCCCGATGTCAACCATGCTGTTGTTGAGGAACAAACCGACTTCTCCGGCGATCTGATTTATCCAGTCAGCCCCGCTTCTGCCGGGGGCAACAACAAGATACCTGCACCCGATGAAATTGCCGTCGGAGGTCACAACGCCGCTCACTACGCCATTCTTGGTCCTTATATTCCTGACCTCCGTCTCCATTCGAATCTCGACTTTTTCTTTTAGTTCCTCATACATTCTCTGGATGACGCGGGGACAGACCTCGGTCCCCATGTGCCTTACCTTCGAGGGTATCAGCACAAGACCGGCACGCACCGCCTGCCTGGCTATTTCCGCGATTCTGTCATCATCAGTCCCGAAAAGGGGGTCCGGTGCGCCAAACTCGCGGTAAGTGCGGTCAACTTCATCAATAAGACGAACCACAGTGTTTTCGGGAACAAACTCTTTGAGCCATCCACCAATATCAGGTGAAAGCGTGAGTTTCCCATCTGAGTAGGCGCCGGCACCTCCCCAGCCGCATAGCACATTACAGGGTTTGCATTTTCGGCATCCCTTTCCTTCGGCTGGGCATTTGCGCTCATTTATCCCCTTACCGCGGTCGAGCATGAGAATCTTTAGTTTGCTCGATCTGGAAATTTCGAGGGCGCAAAAAATGCCGGCAGGACCGGCTCCCACTATTATCACGTCGTAGATTTTTCTCATGACGCCTCCCGCGCCATATTATAATGAAGTCAAGGGATGTATGGAGAGTAAATAGAATTTTCCTCAGCGCGGATTTTGCATTGCTATTAAACCCAAGAGCGGAAAGCCGAAAACATTTCTAATCCTTACGGATCGCTATGCTCATGGGCTTAGCTCTGGATAAGGCAAACTGCCTCTTGATCTGATCTATCTGCTCGCGAACCCTGTATTCCGCGTTCTCCAGTTCTATGCGCAGGTGCTCTATCTCTCTTTTGAGCGCCGCTATCTCTTCCTCCATTTCGAGCACCTTTTTCACGCCCTCCAGATTCAACCCCTCTAGCTGGGTGAGCTCCTGTATCCTTTTGAGCCTCCTTATGTCCTCGTCCGAATACCGCCTTCTGTTTTTAGGAGTTCTCGAAGGACGAAGGAGCCCCTTTCTCTCGTACATCCGCAGCGTCTGCGGGTGCATTTCAGCGAGTTTCGCAGCGATGCTGATTATATATACGCCTTCGTAGGGCTCCTTCTCCATCAAAAATCACCTCCTCTACCTGCGCCGCTCATTTGAGATGCGCGCGGATGTCCTTCGTTTCAAGTTTTCCGAGCTGCTCAATAAGCTCCTTTTCCTTCTTGCTTAGCTTTCCTGGAACCACGACTTTAACGGTAACGAGCATGTCTCCTCGATCCTTGCCCCCCTTGCTCTTCAAGAGAGGCGCGCCCTTTCCCTTCAACCTGAATACCCTGCCACTTTGCGTGCCAGCGGGAATCTTGAGTTTTACCTTTCCGTCAACGGTCGGAATCATTACCTCGGTGCCCAAAGCGGCTTCCGCGAACGTCACCGGCAATTCGAGTGTAATGTGCCCGTTCTTTCTTCCGAAATACGGATGCTTGGTTACGCGGGTGACCACATAAAGGTCACCGGGAGGACCGCCGCCGGGTCCCGGCTCTCCCTTGCCTTTGAAACGAAGCCTCGAGCCGTCGTTTACCCCGGGCGGTATCTTAACCTTTATATTCTTCGGTACCACCTTGGAACCCCGTCCACCGCACAAGGAGCACGGGTTCCTTATTATCACGCCCCTGCCACCGCATTCAGGACAGGGTCTTGACAAGGCGAAAAGTCCCTGGTTTTGGGAAACGTATCCCCTTCCACCACACGTCTGGCAGGTTTCAGGGAACGTTCCGGGCGCCGAGCCAGTCCCCCTACAGGTTTGGCAAGCCTCCGTCCTGTTAACAGTTATCGGCACATAAGCGCCATTGAGAGAATCCTCGAAAGAAAGCGTGACATTTACCTCAACGTCTGCTCCCCGCTGCGCTCTCCTGCCGGATCTTCCAGTAAAGCGAGTGCCGCCGGTAAAAAGGTCGAAAATATCCCCCAAGTCACCGGTGAAGGTGAACCCGCGCCCGCCAGCGAAATCCCCGAAATCAAAACCCGCAAAATCCTCCGGCCGGAAACCGCCACTGCCGGTAAACAACCTGCCGGAGTCGTACAGAGACCTTTTCTCATCATTGCTGAGAACTTCATATGCCTCAGATATTTCTTTGAACTTGTCCTCAGCTTCCTTGTTGTTCGGGTTCTTGTCGGGATGGTACTTCTGGGCAAGCTTCCTGTAAGCTTTCTTTATTTCATCCTTTGTCGCATTCCTCGGTACACCGAGGATTTGGTAATAGTCCTTTCCGTTCAAGTCCCTTTACACCCCGCAAGATGATGAAAATGATGCCAGGAGAACCGGTTATTCAGCCTTGGCTTTCCGCAACTCCGAGTCAATTGGCACGACGAGCAAAGAGCTTGCTCATCGCCTATGGAGCTCGCAATCACCAACAAGAAAGTCGTTTTCACTCCGCGCCAGCGGAGCCATCATCTCTTACCGCGCAGGAAACCTTAACCATTGCGGGTCTAAGGAGCGTTCCGCGGTAACGATATCCTTTGCGGACAACTTCAATTATGGTCCCCTCTGGACAATCATCCCTCTCCACCACCATCATGGCTTCATGGTGGTGAGGATCGAAGATTTCACCCTCAGGACAAACCTCTTCTAAACCCTCTTTCCTAAGAGCGTCCAGAAGCTTCTCGTGAACCATCTCCACGCCACGCCCGAACGCATCCGAACTCCCGCTCGTCTTCGAGTTCGCGAGAGCGCGCTCGAAATCATCCAGGATCGGCAAGAGCTTCTTTATTGTTTCAGCTCCCGCGGTCTCGAGAATTCTCGTCTGCTCCCTGAGCATTCTTTTCCTGTAGTTTTCAAAGTCAGCCTTGAGCCTGACCAGCCCATCGAGTAGTTCCCTGTTTTCCGAAAGCAGTTCTTCAATCCTCGATTTCAAAGCGGAAATCTCGTCACTCTCAACAGAAGGAAGAACATTTTCTTCCCCAGCCTGAGGGGCGTTGTCTTCCGCGCCAGATTCAGGCTCAGGCAGGTCTTTGCGCAATTCCTCCCCGCCAGGCAGACATTCCTTCTTTTCCTCCTCTTTTGCCGCCTCTTTTTGCGGTCTGCCCGAACCGGGTGCGCTTCCTTTTCTTATTTTTACATCCTTTTCCCTGTCATCAGGCATATCATTCACCTCACGTTACGATTGCTTTCGAGGAGGATATATCTTAAGCCTTAAAAAATTACGCGGAATATGAAACCCGTATAATCGTTGATCAAAAGCGCGCTTGTGTATTTGCCGTTTCGGCTTCGCGGCGGGACGGTCACGTCCCGCCGCGAATTCTCTCTGGCATCCGTTTGCATTCGGATAACCTCACTTCTTCTCGACTTCTATTTGTACCGTCTTCGGTTTCCTCGGCTCCACCTTGGGAACGTTGATCTTGAGCACGCCATTCTCGTAGGATGCCTTGATCTTATCCACGTCAACCTCAGCAGGCAGCCTCATAGACCTCTGGAACTTTCCGTAGGCGCGCTCGACACGCAGGTAGTTCTCCTCCTTGATCTCTTTCTCGAGCTTGCGCTCACCCTTTATCGTGAGCGTGTCCTCGTCAACGGACACATCCACATCCTTTGGGTCTACCCCCGGAAGCTCCGCTTCTATCACCACGGAATCATTCGTCTCGTACACATCTATTGCCGGTGCCCATGTACCGGTCTCGCTGAAGATGCTTCCGAACTCAGGTGAGCGCAGCCAACCTTTCCTGAACAATCTGTTGAGATCCTCCTGGAGCCCGAGGAAAGCATCGAATGGGTCCCATCTTACGATAGCCATTTACACATCCCTCCTTTTAAGTGTCCACTGTTCGCTTACTGTTTGCTCTATCTATTCTCCCGTTTCTTCTCAGGGCGAGAATTTTCCCTGCTGGATAAGAGCCAGCTTGGTTCAGACAGGAGCCTCAAAAACAGGCAACCCATCAACTCTTATCCTCGTCCATCACCTCATAGTCAGCGTCTATTACCTCCTCACCTGAAGAGGATTCGCCTCCTGACGTTGAGGAGCCAGATCCGCCGGTCGCACCCGCCGCGCTTGCCTGCGCATATACCTGCTCGGCAAGCCTGTGGGAAGCCTGCAGAAGATTCTCCATCGCCGTCTTGATTCGCGTGATATCGCTTCCTTTCAAAGCTTCCTTCACTTCGGATACGGCGGCTTCGATCTTCGCCCTTTCAGCGGGATCTACCTTATCGCCGAGTTCACGCAGCGACTTTTCAGTGGTGTAAACGAGTTCATCGGCGCGATTTCTCGTCTCGGCTTCTTCCCTACGTCTGCGGTCTTCCTCGGCGTGCTCCTCGGCGTCCTTGACCATGCGCTGGATCTCCTCCTCGGCAAGACCGCTCGATGCGGTTATGGTTATCTTCTGCTCATTACCCGTCGCCTTATCGCGGGCGGATACATGAACTATCCCGTTAGCGTCGATGTCAAAGGTGACCTCAATCTGAGGAACACCTCTCGGCGCGGGTGGTATTCCCACGAGATGGAACCTGCCGAGAGTCTTGTTGTCAGCAGCCATCTCGCGCTCACCCTGGAGAACGTGTATCTCCACACTGGTCTGCCCGTCCGCAGCGGTCGTGAAAATCTCACTCTTTCTCGTCGGGATGGTAGTGTTCCTCTCAATCAGCTTGGTGAAAACGCCTCCGAGCGTCTCTATCCCGAGCGAGAGCGGCGTAACGTCGAGTAGAAGAACGTCCTTCACCTCTCCCATGAGAACTCCCGCCTGGATGGCGGCTCCCACAGCCACTACCTCGTCGGGATTAACACCCATGTGCGGTTCCTTTCCGCCGGTAAGTTTCCTGATAAGTTCCTGAATCGCCGGCATACGCGTCGCGCCGCCTACAAGAATCACGTGGTCAATATCTTTCGGCTCGAGTTTCGCGTCCGCCATAGCCTGCTTGAAAGGACCGACGCACTTATCCACAAGATCGGCCGTCATCTTGTTGAGTTCCGCACGGGTAAGAGTCATATCAAGATGGAGAGGACCCTCCTGCGTCGCCGTAATGAACGGCAGATTGATATTCGTGGACGTCACGGTGGAGAGCTCGATCTTCGCCTTTTCAGCCGCTTCTTTGAGTCTCTGAAGAGCCATTCTGTCATTCCTCAAGTCTATACCGGTCTTCTGCTTGAAATCGTCGGCCATCCAATCGATTATTCTCTGGTCCCAGTCGTCACCACCGAGATGGGTATTGCCGCTGGTCGCTTTGACCTCGAACACGCCTCCACCGATTTCGAGTATGCTCACGTCGAAAGTGCCGCCACCGAGGTCGAAAACAAGTATCGTCTGGTCTTCCTCTTTATCAAGTCCGTAGGCCAAAGCCGCCGCTGTCGGCTCGTTGATTATTCTGAGCACTTCAAGACCCGCGATTCTGCCGGCATCCTTCGTTGCCTGCCTCTGGCTGTCATCGAAATAAGCAGGCACGGTGATTACCGCCTTGGTTATCGGCTCTCCAAGATATTTTTCAGCGTCCGCTTTAAGTTTTTGAAGTATCATCGCCGATATCTCAGGCGGAGTGTATTCACGGTCATCGATCTTCACTTTTTCACGGGTCCCCATCTTACGCTTGATGGAAGTAACAGTTCGCTCGGGGTTGGTTATAGCCTGCCTTTTCGCGAGCATACCAACCAACCTCTCCCCGGTCTTGGTGAAAGCAACAACCGAGGGTGTAGTCCTTCCGCCCTCAGCATTTGGAATCACGACAGGCTCCCCGCCCTCGAGAACTGCCATGCAAGAATTTGTTGTTCCGAGATCGATTCCTATTGCCTTTGCCATCGCAATCACTCCCTGATCAAATTAGTTACAGCGGTTATATAATAATAGTTGAGTCCATTATTGTCAAGTATTTTAATATCACAAATGTAAAAATATTTCGATTCTTTTTCTCAACCAAAGGTTCATAGTAGATATTCATCAAGCGACCGCCAATACAATTTTGGAGCAACAGTAGGCGAAGTGATCGAGAGGATTAAGGAAGGTGAATACACCACATCAACCCGCCGCCTGTAAAGTTTTGGATCACCCGGACCGAATGGGATAAAAATTCGCTATAAGCACATGGGCGAGTATTCTGTATTCACGCTTTCATTTAGCAGAACAGGATCCAGGGCAACCAGATCGGTGTAAGTCCATTACTGGTGAACCACCCCTGTCTTGTCCTCTGTGTTACAGTTGCTTCTGCGAATCTTGGACAGCGGTCAGCCGCTCTTATCGCCGCCCTTAAAAACCGAAAACGCAAAGAGAAAACCATAGCGCACCCAATAAAGGAAAGGGTTTAATTTCCCGCTCGGGCGCCATTAGAATTAATAGAGAAATTATGTAAGTATTCACCTTTTTTACCGAGTGCGAAAAGAGCAAGAAACGCGAGGGCTCATCACAGAGTATCGGGCATTAGCTCAACCCCGGTTAGGAAGGGTCGATTCAGGAATTCCCTTTTATGAATGGTTCTGCCTTATCTTGGAATTACTAGCATCTTCCGAAAAACGCGTTTGATTTTTGCCGGGCAAATTTTTTACAAGGCACGACAGGTGGCATCGAGCAAAAACTGCCTGAAACGCTGCAGTTAATTTTTCCGTTCTTGATATGCATAAATCCGTTGCAGTGAAATATGCTTGAACTGCTTGACTATGACAATTCTCGTTGAGATTATTTCACAGGTTTTATCCCGCAAAGAGGAGGTGCATGTAATGGGAGAGCCAAGCGATAAGAGACCTGTGATCAACGAAGAGGAATGTACCGGTTGCGGTCTTTGCGTTGACGTCTGCGAGCAGGGCGTGCTTGACCTGAGCGACGACGTTTGCACGATCGTCGACATGGAAAATTGCACTGGGTGCGGCGACTGCGCTGAGGAGTGCCCCACAGAGGCAATCTCTATGGAATAATTCTCCTCGTTTGCTGTTATTTAAGACGAAAAATAGGCGGGTTTTTTCCCGCCTTTTTATTTTATGAATCTAAACTTAAGATTTAATTAAACGTTCAGTCACCCTCAAAATTTGATTTAACAAATCCCAATTTTCACAACATATTCAACAAAAAAAACTTTAAATAACTTATTTGACATCATCAACATCTGTGATATACTCAACCAAACGGCGGGTTCTTTTGTCTTGGAAGGAGTGGCGTTGACTCGCACAAGAAAATCTAACCCGGCAATAAGTAAGTACTTCAATCTTTCCGACAGAGAGCTAATAAAACTTGCGAGGTCGGGTGACGAAATCGCCGAGTCAGCACTGATCAACAAGTACCAGTATCTTGTCCATGTGAAAGCGCGCTCTTACTACCTGGCCGGCGCGGACCATGAGGATACGATCCAGGAAGGCATGATAGGTCTTTTCAAGGCGATCAGAGATTATGACGAGGAGCAACTCTGCTCGTTCAGGTCATTTGCGATTCTCTGCATCACCAGGCAGATAATAACAGCAGTCAAATCCCACGCGCGAAAGAAACACAATCCACTCAGTTCATACCAATCAATAGACTCCGAGGTTCCCGATGAGACGATTTTAAACAGCTTAAGCCAACAGGCTCCGCGAAGGGAGAAATCAGAAGACCCCCTCGAGCTGTATATCTTCGGGGAAGAACTCACAAACGTTATCGGTATTCTCCGCGAAAAATTGAGCGACCTCGAATGGAAAGTTTTCATCGAATATCTGGACGGAAAAAGTTACCAGGAGATTGCGGAAACCATCGGGGTCGAGGTAAAAGTCGTGGACAACGCGCTTTGCAGAATCAAGCAAAAGATCAGGAAGGAATGCGCTGTTTCGGCATAACGCCGTTCTATTTATCGTTCACCCCCATCGCTGTCCACGTTTAGCCCGTGAAATCAGGAAATGCGCTGCACGCCTTGCACCTGACGCATCCAGCTTTTGCTTCTTTCGCCTTCAAACCGCTTACCTCAACAATCTGAGAGGCTTTAAGAAAGATCTGCTCCAATTCCCAAGCTGGGGGAGGCTCACACCGCTCGAGGGGAGTACCCAAAAGAGGCCTTAAAGGTAATAAGAAAGGATAAACCCCGAGCAAGGAGAGAATTTTTGTTCCCTCCAAGACGCTCATATTACTCTCCCCGAGCCCAAGTATCACGAAACTCGTAACCTGACCGGGACCGAGAACATCAACGCACTTCTTCCACGTGCGAATGTACTCCTCGAGACTCCTCAGAGATTTTCCGGGGGTAGCAAGCCACCTGGTCGGGGGATAAAAACTTTCGATGTTGACAGCCACAGAGTCAACAAAACCCTTAAGTTCGTCTATAACATGGAGATCGTCCGGGGGTTCAAACTGGATATGAACTTTCATTCCGCTTGCGCATTTTACCGCGCGCGCGCACTCGAGCATTTTCCTTATGCCGATTTCGGGGGGGTCAGTGGCGCCACAGGTCAGAACGAAATGGCTAAAGCCCTCCCTTTCAGCGTGCGTGGCGACTTCAGCAATGTCTGAAGGGCTTTTTTCGTGAATGGTAGAACCATTCTCAGCGCTTTTGGATATCGCACAGAAAAGACACTGCCATCGCCCGTAGGCGCAAGCCTGAATAATTGTCGAGCCGACAGCATCAACCCCGTGCCTCACGGCAATCTTTTTAAGCGGGACCCCGCCCTCATTCTTCCTCATGTAGTAACGGGGTTTTGGCAAAACGACCGCGTTATCAAAAACGGAATGCGAATTCATGAATATTCGGTATGTCCCGTTCTCACCCGGGCGCAATTCAAAAGGGGAATTTGCCACAAAGGGCGCCTTTGTAGGGACAGATACTACTACATCCCCGAGAAGAATCGTTGTGCCATCTGAAGGTCCCGCCCCGCCAATTCTCGATTCTATATGTTCAGGGACTCTGATACCTCTTGAATGAAGATGAATCTTTAAATCAACAGCTTCCGGGGTTGCCACAGGTCTTCCGTAAGAATCCTCGCTTTCCAATAACCGCTTTTGACATTTTACAACATCTGGCATCCCGCGTCACCTCCAGGATTTCATGTTTGCTTAGCCCCAGGCGGCGTGCTAAATTACACTAAATCTTAAAAGATACGTGTAAGCATCGGAGAAGCGCTCATGTCTCCCAAAATACCCGAAACTATTGAAGATGAAGAAAAAAGAAAAAGAGCACTGGAAGCCCTGAGCAAATTCAATTTCTTCCTGCACCTAACAATGTGGCTTTCGGCATCAGCCTACCTCTTAATCCTCGGAATACTCATCCCGAGGTGGCTCATCTACACCTTGATACCCATAATTCTATGGACTATCGGGCTTGCCTATCACGGGTACCGCGCCTTTTTCAAAAAAACGCGTAAACGCCCCTCCCTGTGGCAGCTGGCCGCCAGGGAAGGGGTGGAAGGCTCAACCACCGAATCCCCAGAAACGCATATCAGAGAACCTTCTCACCGTGAGCCCTGACTTTCTCCATATCGACCTCGACCCCAAGACCGGGGGAAGAGGGGATTGCCACATAGCCTTCATTGTCTATCAGTATTGGATTTGTGAGCATGGCGTCTCTTGCCTCGGGTATCCACCCGGGAGACTCTATCGGATATTCGCAGTACGTGCAGTTTGGGATCGCTCCCATCAGATGCAAATTAGCCGCGAATCCTATTCCGTTGGTCCAGGTATGTGGATTTAGAGTGAGCCCCGCCGCTTCGGCCATACCGGCAATCTTTTTCCCGTTGGTGATCCCGCATGAGAGAGTCACATCAGGCTGAATAATGTCATAGCACCGCCTGTTTATCAGTTCTCTGAAATCGTAGATATCCGAGTTCATCTCCCCTCCGGCAATAAGAACCGACGTCGAAGCCGTAAGAAGAGAAAGACCATCATAGTCGTACATTCCGAGTGGCTCCTCAAGCCAGAGCACCCCCAGATCCTCACATCTTCTCGCGGTCTGAATAGCCCTTTTTAGGTCCCAGGTTGGGTAGTCCGAAAAACCGTGAATCGGCCACGCTTGATTCGCATCCACCATGATGTCCATTGAATCGCCCACAGCGCCCCTCACGGCTTTTAGGACTTCCATATCTTTGTCCATGCTTTGAGACCTTATCCTCAGTTTCACCGCCCCGAAGCCCATTTCTTTAAGTGCCAATACATCCTCTACCCTCTTTTCGGGCTCCCTGATCTCACCGGTGGAAGCGTAAGCCTTAATGCGGTCTCGGTAACCCCCCAAAAGGCGGTAGATTGGCTGACCGGTTGCCTTGCCGATAATGTCCCAGAGTGCAACATCCATGAACCACGCCCTTACGCCCACCGCCTTGCCTGAACGGAAAACCTTGATAAAATCCTCAACTCTGAAAGGGTCTCTCCCTATCAGAAAAAGATTTAAGAGCTCCGGGACACCCTTCATTTCATTCAAAAAGCCAACTGAGGCTGTAAAGCCGTCAATGCCCTCGTCCGTAATCAGGCGCACAATCAGGCAACTATTATTCATTTGGGAAACACCCGGAATCCATGACGGGTAGAAAGGAGCGGGAAGCGGAAAATGACAAAGATATGCTTCTGCGCCAGTTATTTTCATCTTAATTTCCCTCTCGATTCAGTCAAACAAGCGTTCCGCGTTTCTTTTCCACCCGCCACACATAGGTGTTTTTTATCTGTCAGAGAGGTCTCCGCTCTGATTCTCACGCGAACCCTCGCGTAATGAGTGGTCAAACTCCGATGTGCTTGCCTTTGCCCTCGCTCTGATCGCCTCGATAAGGGCAGCGACCCTTCCTGCGGCGGAGCGGGACGCCCCTTGAGAAATTTTCATAAGATGCCCGATCGACGGCTCACCTATTTCAACAAGCGCGTCTTTGGCGGCTTCTCTCACGTATTCATCCTCATCGAAAAGCGCTTTTGCAAGGTGTCTTGCCGCCCTGGGAGTGCCCGCCTTCTTGAGCGAAACCGCAGCGCAAGCCCTTACATGTCCATCCTCGTCCTCGAGAGCGGAAATGAGCGCCTTTTCCGCTAAGGGGTTTTTGAAATTCCCGAGCGCTTCAGCGCTTTCGGCTCTCACATCGGGAAACGGGTCCTGGCTTGCCGTTATGAGGTGGTCAAGCGCCCGGTCATCACCAGTGAGCCCGAGTCCAAAGACGGCGGCTCTTCTTCGAAATACGTCACGGCTTGATAATCCTTCCGTAAGAATCCTTACTCCCTGCGCTCTAAGTACACCCAGAAGACGGGCGGCAATCCATACCTCATCTTCATCTCCCTTTTCGAACACGAGGGAAATCTCCTCAATTCCTCGAGCGCCAATAGCATTAAGCGCTGTTTCGGCAAGAAAACCGGCGTCGGAATCGTCCAAAGCCGCCATCCTGATAAGAGGCAGGACGGCCGGTTTTCCGATTGCGGTAAGGGCTTTGAATGCACTCTCCCGAACAAGCGCATCCTCATCCCTTAAGGCTTCCATCAAAACACCAACACATTCAGAATCGCCCAGCTCCCCCAGGGCTTCGGCGGCGCAAGCCCTTACCTTGCGATCAGGATCTTTCAAAGCTCGGGATAAAGAACCTATGGAAACCTCGAGCCCGCTTTTCCCGAGCGCCCTCGCCGCCTGAGAACGTGTCAAGGGGTCCGCATCCTGGAGCGCTTCATTAAGCTCCCCGAAGGCTTTCGCCCCAATCCGACCTAATGCTTTAACCACCTCGTCCCTCAACTTTGAGTCTTCCCCGCTGAGAAGCGACACAAGCGGAGCCACGGCTTCCGATGCTTTCATAACCCCGAGAGCAGCGGCGGCGCTGCGCCTTTGGACTATGTCTTTCTCCTCATCAGTTACGACCTCGATCAGCGAACCTGCCGCTTTTGCTCCTATTTGAACGAGGGCACTCATCGCCTCCTTCCTGACTCCCTCATCCTTATCCGATAAAATCTCTATAAGGGAATCAATTGCCCTCCTGTCATCGAGACCCGCAATAGCGCGCGCGGCTGACATTCTTACAACCGCATCCTGACTCTTAAGCGCCTCCAGAAGCGGTTCGAAAGCGGCTTCCCCCAGGTTTTTAAACGACTCTGCCGCCCGGCAACGCACCTCGGGATCAGGGTCTCCGAGAACCGTCAAAAGCGGTTCAACCGCCCTTTCGTCTCCAATGTTGCCCAGGGTTATCGCCGCGGCACCCCGCAGCGATTTATCTCTGCTCGAAAGAGCTTTTATGAGAGGCTCTATCTCCCTTTTGCCCCTTATCCTATTGATCGCCCTCCTGGCTTCATCCCTGACATGCGGCGACCCCTCCCGAAGGGCAGACTCGAGAAATTCGAGGGCGGAGCGGTCCCCTATCTGACCGAGGGCGAAAGCGGCGGCACTCTTGAGTTCGTCGTTATCCTTCTGAAGAATATCCACAAGCGCCGGAATCGCTTCACTTAATCCTATGTACCCAAGGGTGAGCGCAGAAGCCTTCTTCTCCTCGATACCCACCTCATCACTGCGCAACAATTCGATAAGAGACGAAACCGCAGGCTCGCCAATCTTTCCCAGAGCCTCAGCGGCATCCACGCTTACGCTACCGGCGGCATCCGAGAGGGCGCAAACCAAATACGGTATGGCTCTCTCATCCCCGATATCCCCCAAAGCCCTTGCGGATGCCGCCCTGACGCTTCTGTCAGGATCGCCGAGAAGTTCTAAGAGTGGGAGTATCGCGGAACGCTCCTGAAGCTTTCCCAGCGATAAAGCGGCCGCGCTGCGAACTTCGGGCTCCTCATCAAGTAAAAGTGAAATGAGCCTTTCAGACGCGTCGCTAATTTTAAGTATCCCTGCGGCGAGCGCCGCGGCGCGTCTTGTGGAAGAGTCCGCTGATGAAAACTCTCTTACTATCGCCCAGTGAACCACATCCTTCACCGCTTTGAGCGCGTCAACCAACGGCTCGGGATGAATCCTATAACCTGAAGCTCCCAGCGACATCGCAACAGAGGCAGTAACATCAACGTCTCGGGCTTCAATGGATTTGACCAGGGCAGCCACCGCGGTCGAATCACCTATTGAGGCGAGCGAAAACGCAGCGGCGTTTTTTACCTCGCGGTTGGCGTCCTCCAGTGCTCGGATTAATGGCATGACGGCAGTGGAGTCCCCGATCTTTCCAAGACTAATTGCCGCATGTTTTCGGACAACTCTGTCTCTGTCACGAAGAGCCCTTATCAGATGTTTCACAGCCCTAACGTCCCCGGTGTCTCCGAGGCAAGCTGCCGCATGTCTTCTTACCGATCTTTCCCCTTGCTCCAGCGCAGCAAAGAGATATCCGACCACTTTAGGATCACGAATTTTTCCAAGAGCAACAACCGACTCCAACCTGAGACCCAGATCGGGCGATGACAGAGCAGCTTCCCCTAAAACATCCACCGCGCACTCCGCTCCTATTTCACCGAGAGCATACGCTGCAGCTCTTCTCACCTCAGCGGAATCATCATCCACTGCGCTGATTAACGCTTCCGAAGCGGCAGCATCACCAATCTTGCCGAGCGCGCGGGCCGCTTCGGCTCTAACGGAGGGCTCGGTATCACGAACCGCCGCGGTGAGAGGACCAACTGCCATCCTGCTTTTCGCATACCCGAGGGCAAGAGCAGCATTCCTTCGCTCGTGAGGATCTCTATCCTTGAGCGCCCTCAAGATTTCGGATAAGCCCCTGTTGTCCCCCCATAAAGCCAGCAAGAAAGACGCCGCCCTTTTGACCTCCTGCCTTTCATCCTCTGAAAGCACCCTTGTTATCTCCGAGCTAACCTCTGGACGCCTTTCTTTCAGAGAAGTGAGCATCCCTGTGGCTCTTTCGTGCCCGATCCTTGCAAGAGCGATAGCGGCCGCTTTTACAATATCAGGGTTCAAGTCATCTAAAGCACCCAAAAGCGGCTCGATTGCTCTCGGGTCACGAATTTTTCCCAGAGCCTCGATTGCGTCCTCTCTCACGTACTCGTTCGCGTCTTTTAAAGCTTCGAGCAGCGCGTCAACAGCGCGCGGAGAACCTATCCGCCCTAAAGACTGAGCGCTTGCCCTTCGAACATCGGGGTCCCCGTCAGTCAGGGCGCGGACTAACGCGGGCACCGCTTTATTGGAGCCGATGCTTCCCAGAGCGACGACCGCGGCCCACTTCCTCTCGGAATCGGCGCTCCCGAGCATCTCGATAAGGGGTTTTACGGCGCGCTCATCCCCGCTTGCAGCAAGTTCCCATGCCTGTTCCCTCATCATCTCCGATTGGTCTTTGCTTTTGAGCCTTAAATCGGCTTCGTGTTCTCGTTCTATTTCGGTCTCCTCCCCGAAAAAACCATCCAAAAGTGAATCCCCGAAACCGACTGCGGGTTTTCGCTGCAATATCTGTTCACTTCTTTTTTGCTTTTCGATCAAACGCCCGCGCGCTCCTTCAACTTTCATGCCCTTCTCAGGCGCGTATCCCCTTTTCCCTCTCTTGCTTAAAGAAAATTTATTAGCACCGATTCTCAGTTCCTCGCCCGACCTGGCGAACTCACCTGACTGGCTTACATCAATTCGAAGAAAAGTGCTTTCATCTCCGGGCGTTCGCGATTGGATAGCGCGCTCTGAGATTTGCGTCTTTTCGCTTTCGCTTTCATGCTGCTGGGGAACAAAGTCATCCTTTCTCAGAAGGTATGCTACGCCGGTGACGGGGGATCTAACCACGTATACTGCGCCAGGGTACCTGGGGATTTCCTCTGCGATCTTCTCGATTTGCACAAGATCGCCTTTCCTGAAGATTGTTTTTCCCTTTTGGGAAATATCTCGAGCGATGTAGTATTTGCCGCCTACCTTTAACAATTCATGCATTTGCAGCTCCCGCTATGGCGAGTATTATATCAGTTTAAGCCCTTCCTGCCATCACCCAAAAACGGAGTAAAAGTGGGTTCTCTTTACCGAAAATCGATATGGGGGACAACCAGAAAAATGTTCTTCAAAGCAGAAAGACTAATCAGGAACTTGAGCAAATCCGAATTGAGGACAACTCCCGAAGCGAAAGACCTTATTGAATCGCTTCTTATTTTGACCGCACCTAAAGACTGGATGTCATATTCTATGGCGCACCCGATGCGGCCGACTTCTTCTTTCCCGTGAATCTCCAGATGACCTCAATTAGCACCACGCCAATTCCCGCTATGCCGAGCGTCTGTAAAATAAGCCTAATGCCGGGCATATCCAGCGCGAAGATCCTCAAAAAGAAGGGCACGGTAAAAACAATCAAAATCGCAAGGACCATTGCCCCGAGAAGCACTCCCTTCCAAATCGTAAGAGGTCTTGCCAGTTCAAAGATTATCCAGGTCCCAATGATTGCAATAGCCAGGGTCGCCATGGTGCGAGACTCGGAAAACGGCACGCCCTGATGTACATTCGATAGCGAGCCCGCGGTGAAAGCGGATGCCGCCGCCACCAGTCCGGCGGGAATCGAAAAAGAAAGTATTCTTTTTAAAAACCCCGGTCTGTACCGCTCAGCAGTGGGCGCAAATGAAAGGAAGAAAGCGGGAGTGCCTATTGTTATCGCGCTGATGAGGGTAAAATGCCTCGGAAGAAAGATGAAAGCCCAGCCGGCTATACTTATGATGATGGAAAGCAGAGTGGAGTAAACATTCTTAGTCAGAAAGAGATTTGCCACCCTCTCCATGTTAGCTATGACTCTTCTTCCCTCAGCGACAACCCCAGGAAGGGTCTTGAAACGACCGTCGAGCAGAACCACCTCAGCAACCGCCCTGCTTGCGGGCGAACCTGACCCCATCGCTATTCCTATATCAGCTTTCTTCAAAGCAAGAGCGTCATTAACCCCGTCACCTGTCATTGCCACGACATGCTCTCTCCTTTGAAGAGCCTGAACCATTTTCCGCTTCTGCTGCGGGGTCACCCTGCCGAAGACGCTTCTCTCTTCCATCAATGAGGAGAGCGCCTCTTCATCATCCGGCAACGTTCGCGAATCCACGGGCGGGTTCCTGACATCAACTCCAACCTGTCTGGCAATCGCGGCGACCGTTTCGGGGTTGTCCCCTGAGATAATCTTCACGTTTACGTTCTGGCTTTTGAAATATTCAAGCGTGTCACCAGCATCGGGTCTTACCCGCTCCTGCAGAACGAGTATCGCCACGGGGCGGATGTTATCCGGAATCCCGTCACCTTCGACAAGCGCCCGGGCCTTCGCAAGTAGCAAGACCCTTAAACCCGCGGATGCGTGCCCGCTCACCCTGCGCATGATGTCGTCGGCTTTAATCCGCGCAAGGAGAACCTCAGGGGCGCCCAGCAGCCACGCGCCCATTCCTTCAAACTCGATTCCGCTCCATTTGCGAGCGGAGGAAAACTCCACGCTCCTTACCGCCTTCCAGTCGGGAGGCATGTCAAATTTCTCGGCTATCGCGGCTAAAGTGGCGTTCTTCGTTTCCGGCTCATTTGCCAGAGCAGCAAGCGCGTCGCGGCACGCCCTTTCATCGCCATCAAGGAATTCAACACGACTTACGCTCAGGTTCCCGTCAGTCAGGGTGCCCGTCTTGTCAAGACAGATGACATCAACCCTGGCAAGCGTTTCAACAGCAGGAAGTTCTTGAACGAGTACCTTTTTCCTCGCAAGTTTTATCACGCTTACGGCAAAAGCCACGCTCGTTAAGAGGACCAAACCCTCCGGAACCATGCCCACAAGACCGGCAACGACCCCGGGAACCGCTTTCCCGAACGAGCCGTGAACCTTCAACTGGCTGTATAAGAGAATCGCGGCAACCGGTACCATGATGTAGGTGATGTATTTGAGTATCAGGTTTATTCCCTCCCGCAGTTCCGAGCGGGCTATCGTGAACTGCCGCGCTTCTTTAGCCAGTTTGCGCGCATACGTCTCGGGACCGACTTTCCGCGCTTCGACATACCCTGAGCCCGCGACAACAATGGTTCCGGAAAGCACCTCATCCCCTTCTTCTTTCACAACCGGCACCGATTCGCCAGTTATAAGCGACTCATCCACCTCCAGACCATCGGATTTCAGAACAACGCCGTCAATGGGAATCTGGTCCCCGCTTTTCAGATGAATAACGTCATCCTCGACGATCTCGGCAGTCCCGATCTCCCGCGTTTTCCCCTCCCTTATCACCCGAGCGGTTGGCGCAACCAGAATCGACAGTCTGTCGAGGGCGATTTTCGCCCGAAGCTCTTGAATGATTCCGATCAGCGTATTGCAGACCAGCACTATTCCAAAAAGAGCATCCCCAGGATGACCAAAGACCATGATTATCACGAAGAGGCCGCCGAGAATCGCGTTGAAACGCGTAAATACATTGGCTCTCATTATGTGCCAGAGGCTTCTGCTGGTTATCTCCTTTGCGGCATTCGTCTTGCCCTTCTGGATACGCTCGGCAACTTCCCTTTCTGAGAGTCCCGGAAGCGCGCTTAGATCAGACATCTTGGCACCCTCATTTCTACCCGGAAAAGCGGAACAAGCTCACCCTGAGCAATGAATTGCACGGTATTAACAGAACAATTTCCCTTGAGCGTATTGTCGAGTTTGTCTTCACACAAAAAGTCTTGCCTAACCGGTATTCCCTCAAATCCACCGGCAGAATAGAAATCAGCGTACTCAAGTTATCTGGATATTCTTTCATATCTATCCGGCAAAGTACCTGTTTTCCGCATGGAAATCTTACCAAAGAAAGCGGAAAGTGTTGGAGCAAACGTGTCTTCCTTTTCACTCTTTTACAATGATTCTTTCAAAAGGCTAAAAGGAGTACCCCCTAACACTAATTGACCGGCGTGATAAAATACCTTAAAAAGTCTCATTTCTTGCTGTAGGTTAATTCGGGTGAGAAGCGGAAGGGAAAGCGGTACTGATAGTCAAGCTCATCAACGCCGATTCTAAATCTACAAGCGGTGTTCTCGCAAGTAAGTCAGTGTCAATAACGCGTGGTTCGCACCTCATTCCCTTACGGTTTATGGAAACATGCTCGAGTTGTCTGGGTGCCTTCCGAAAACAGTTCAAGTGTTAGACTGAAATTTTCCGTGCTGACTACAAGCGTCTTTTTTTCCTTTAAGAGTGAATCATTTTAGGCGACCTGGCGCCTGAGGATCGAAGAACCGGTAAACAAACGGGGAAGAGAGAAGGAGGAAAAATGGAGAAGAACTACAAGTACTGGCCTGAAGGAGTTTGCAAGAGCCTTGACTATCCGAAGATTCCCATTCCACAAATACTTAGATCCTCCGCTCTTAACTGGCCGGATCGAAACGCGATAATTTTCGGCGGCATGGAGATAACCTTCCGTGAACTTGATAACCTATCTGACAGATTCGCTAAAGCTTTGTATGAGCTCGGAGTCAGAAAGGGTGACCGGGTAGGAGTTCATCTGCCAAACAGCACTCAGTTTGCCATCGCTTACTATGGATTGCTGAAAGCGGGAGCGGTCTTCGTTCCTTTGAGCCCGCTCCTTGCCGAAAGAGAACTGCACTTCCAGCTGAACGACGCGGGAGTCGAGACATTCATAGGGCTCGACATGCTCTTTTCAGCCCCGCAAAACGTCTTGCCGGAAACACCTGTTAAAAGAGCGATAATTGTCAGCCTGGCAGACTGCTATCCTCCAATATCTGCTCCTGCAAAGGCGCTACAAAAAATGCCCGCGCCGGAGGGCACAATCGATTTCACCTCACTTGTCGCCCAGCATGAGCCAGATCCCCCTCAGGTGGAGATTGACCCGGTGAATGACATCGCCCACATTGCGTATACCGGTGGTACCACGGGGACCCCAAAGGGAGTCATGGTCACGCATTACAACGTAGTGGTCAACTGTTGTCAGTTCTTCTACTGGTTCGGCGGCGGGCAGGTAACCTATGAGAACGGCAGGATAGGTCGGCGGCTTCTTGAGGGGGACAAACCTGAAAACCATCCAACCCGACCTGGGGTTGAGGTCATACTCGTCGTTGTTCCCTGGTTTCACGCCATGGGTGTGGTAGGCTACCTAAACCACCTTGTGCTTGGAGGCGTTACGGCCATAGCGTATCCCCGCTTCGACCCGTATGAATACCTTGTCGGAATCAACAAATACCGTGCAACCGCGTTCGGCGGCGCGCCTCAGCTTTTCGTGCCGCTTGTCGAACATCCGCTTTACAAAGAGATTGACATGTCGGATATCAGGCTCGTCGTCTCGGGCGCGGCGCCCATCCCGCAGTATTTACTTGAGAACCTGCTTGAGAGAATACCAGGAGTTGTCTGCGAGGCGTACGGCCTTTCCGAATGCACCATGGGTTGCTCGTGCAATCCTCCAAGCAGAGAAGGCTACCGACTTGGATCAGTCGGAATACCTCTGCCGGACACGGAAATAAAAATCGTGGACCCAGAAAACGACGAGAAAGAACTACCCGTTGGAGAGGTCGGTGAGATACTCATCAAGGGTCCGCAGGTGATGAAAGGGTATTGGAATAAACCTGAGGAAACCGCTCTTGTGCTGAAAGACGGATGGTTGAAATCTGGCGACCTGGGAAAATTTGATGAGGACGGCTATCTATATATCGTTGACAGGAAAAAGGACATGCTGATTTACAAAGGTTACAATGTTTACCCGCGCGACCTTGAGGAGGTGATAAACGAGCATCCGGCAGTCGCGCAGTCAGCGGTAGTTGGGAAGAGAGACGACCGCTACGGGGATGTTCCAATCGCTTTTGTCGAACTTGTTCAGGGAGCATCTGTAACCGAGAGCGAACTGCTCGAGTACACAAACTCGAGGCTTGCCAAATACAAAAAAATACGCGTGCTGAAAATAATTGAGCAGCTACCGGCAAGCGCCGCGGGCAAGGTTTTGCGAAGGGAACTTCGGGACATCGCTCAGGAGATAGAAATCGATTAAGAAGGAGGATCCACTTTTCTCTTCACTTCATCAGATGAAAACGGAAAGGAAAAGGCGGCATATTCTTCTAACCGGAAAACCAGGTTGCGGGAAAACAACTATCATAAAAAGGGTCATCCAGGACAGGAGAGATGTCGCCGGTTTCTATACCGCGGAGATTAAAGAAGGCTCAAGAAGGACAGGCTTTGCGATTCATACCATAGACGGAAAAGAAGGCATTCTCGCTTCAGTGGATATCGATTCGCCGATCAGGGTTGGGCGGTATTTCGTAAATCTTAAAGACATCGGTGAGATAGCGATTCCATCGGTGGAGAAAGCGATAAAAGACCCCTCTGTCAGATTTGTGGTGATTGACGAGATTGCGTCTATGGAGATGTCGAGTCCCCGATTCTCTCAAGCGGTAATCCAGGCCCTTAACAGCGAAAAGCGCGTAATAGGAACCATACAAGATAAAAGAAATCCATTTCTCGACGAGATAAGGGCAAGGAATGACGTTACGGTGATTAGAGTCGAACTAGCAAAAAGAGAGTCAATCCTTGAACTCCTTGAGGGTCTTCTCAAATGAACGGCAGATATCATCCTTGAGAATCTGGCTTATATTTTAATTAGAACAACCCACGGCAGGCACATAAGAATTACATATTTGAGAATGAATCGGCCAATGCGAAAACGAGGTTCATCAATAGATGAGGAGTCTCTGCGGAGAATCAGAGATTCATGCAGACTCATATCAACCTCGGCAAGCACTGTGGTATTCACGGGCGCAGGAGTATCAAGCGAAAGCGGCATTCCCGTCTTCAGAGGTTCGGGAGGGCTATGGGAAAGGTATAACCCCGCCCTCTTCGGTAATCTCTTAGGGCTTGCCATCGTCTTTGCTTTCAGCCCCGGAAAAATATCATATTTTGCCATGGAAGCGATATCGACCTTTCTCAGCGCAAAACCAAATCCAGCCCATGAAGCAATAGCCCGCCTTGAGCAGGCGGGAATTGTAAAAGGTGTGATAACCCAGAATGTTGACAATCTTCACAGAAAAGCCGGAAGTTCGAACGTCTTTGAAGTGCATGGAAATATATTTAGGGCAAGGTGTTTGAAGTGTGGGGTTAGGAGCGACATTCCCAAAGAACAAATACTTGAAAAAATTTCAAGCGGGGAAAAAGGCTCCTCCAAGAGACGGGACCTTTTGAGAATGATGGATAGATTTAGCGGGCGTTGCTCATGCGGGGGAAGAAGAAGGCCCGATATCGTGCTTTTTGGCGAGATGCTCCCCAGGGAAACACTCACAGGAGCCTTGGAACTTGCATCAAGGTGCGACTGCATTATCGCGGCAGGCACATCCGCGCTTGTCTATCCTGCTGCATCAATTCCGGAATACGCCGTGCAAAACGGAGCAGCGCTGATAGAAATCAACCCCAACAGAACCCGACTTACCCCTCTTTCGCAAATCTGGATATCTCTTCGTGCATCTACCGCGCTCGAGCTGATATCAAAAGAGTTCCTCAGCAAAGATGAGCTGGACGCGTGGAGAATCTGACCTGTTAGAACGCAGGCAGAAGCAAGAAACCTGTATTCTCCCGGCAAATCCAGAAGAACAAAACATGAACAAGCCTCCCTTTATTCGAGAGGCTTACTCGAAAATCTGCGCTTTCCTCGACCCTCTTTTCGATAATCCTTTCGGTTACCTCAAGAACACGAGCTTTCTTTTTCGCCTCACTTTCGATCCAAGAAAGCCTCCCGCCGCAAGAAGCCTCGTCAAAAAGCCTAAGAAAGAAAGCGATATCGTGGCTCCTGGGCCGCATGTCAGTCACCCTGAACCGCCTGAGCAAGACGCACCTCACTATGGAGAGCGTTACGAAGCACGACATGGCACTTTCTAAACGGAGCGCCGGAAAGGTTAAGCGTGCAGTTTATCTTTTTCGGGGAGACACAAAAACCACATCTTTGGCGATCACCGTTTTAGATGCGTTCTCAATCTTCACGCGTACCCAGCTAAAAATCCAGCACTGAAAGGTTCGTTACCTGGACCGTTTGTTCTTAATACCAAAATCAGGCGTTATCGAGTTAACGCGGGTCCTGGTCAGGAAATTGGCGACGAGATTGTTGTCCATTATGAGCCTGAAACCGTAAGAAGCGTCGGTACTGATGACCGCTCACTTTTCAGCCGGTTGATATACTCGTAAGTAAAAGAGGGGATCGCGCTGAGGGTCTTGGCGCTCCCCTAATCGTAGAAGCCCCCAGCCTGCAGTTCCGCCACTCTGAGTATTCTTGCGCCGTGCTTATTTCGCATCTTATAGCGGTTCAAGCAAAATCTTGTAAATGTGGATCCGAGAATTCCCCGCCCCTTTTTAAGACCCGTCGTGGGCATATATTCTTATGTACCGGGGTTCATTGATGTCAGATACATCGAACCTGTAAACTCTCAGCCTGAAACTATTGGTCCGTTTGGGTTTTTCAGTCTGCGCCTCCTGTTTGTCAGAGTAATTGGTTGCCGCGATTATGTAGGATTCGTAATCATCGTGATCCAGCCGGTTTTCTTCCGCTGAAATGCAATCTGGTTTATTATTGTAAGATCGATCGGCTCATCTGTTGACCAAGCGACCCGCACTCCCTAATCCGCAAATTCCGCCTTCAAATACAGATTGTCGCTTCTTTTATCTCTTGTGACGCCCACTATCTCCTCAAAACCGCTGTTTATACTGAAATACTCGGTGCCATCCCAGTAAACCCTCTTGTTGACAAGCCTGAAATTCGCCACAATATCCCTCTAGCCAGATACCGTATAGGTGTAGGTTGGAGTGAGGCTGACGCCAGGACCGCCATCTGTACAGCTTACAAACTCATAACCAGCCGCTAGCCTGGCTCTAACGGTTGCCGTAGAGTCAGCGGTATAGAAATCGCAGCCACTCATTTTGCCGCCCACAGCTGGAGTAAAGGAAGTACTGATAATATAAAGGACCCACGGCTCGAACCATAGTTTATAAACTCTGGTGTTTGATGCTTTGTCACCAACCACGAAGCTTCTCCTCGCGTTAAGCTTATGTAGTATTCCCCACTCAAGTCCGGTACGTTGATACATTCAACCAGAGTTTCGGGGACCACGCGGGGGTAAGGGATATCCCGATCCAATTCAACACCCCGGGACTTTCAACAGCGCACGGCTTAACCTCTGAATCGTGATGAGTACTTTTGATCACATCCAAATCACGGGAGGAACCCTTAACGTTTGAGACAACAAGCTGCCAGATGTCCGGATTGTCACATCTCTGCCGCCCCATGATCTTGATTCTGTCAACCCCGACAAGCCTTACCTTGCTGTCAGTCACCCAGGTTTACTCACAGTCTCATGAAAGGCTCCACCCGGCGCATGAGCGCATATGCCTTCCGTAATGATCCACGCCGCGCTTTCCCCTCGATAATCACCCCAGTCTCATTTATTTGGCCCTGACTCCCGCTTTCGTTTATCCGTTTATCCGGTAATAAATTTCCCGGGATTACAGCTCTCGTCAAACTCCACTGGGCGTTCGAACAAGGACGCACCTATGACCAGTAATGTATTTCCCGGGATTGTGGTTCTCGTCACCCCCAGAAGAGCTGCCAGTCAAATTGGAAATCGCGCTTCAGGTTTTAGCGGTTTTCCTGGCGAAGTGAAAAAGAGCAACGAAATCAAAAATATAAATGAAGAAATAAAAACAAATATTTGTCTCGCCCGTAAGCTACGACCTTTAAACCCTGTCCCCATTTCCCGTTCCTTTCATTCAAAGGATTACCCGCTTGAGGATAGAGACAATCAACAATATTTGCGACGATTCAATAACCCGTTCTGGGGATATCCACTAAAAGGGATTCACTTACAATAATCGTTCATCCCGGCACGGCGGATCAATAATCCGCAATTACCACGCATGGAAAAATCAAGAATCAACGGCCAAGATTTGTTCTCTTCTTTTAAACAGGAACCCTAAAGGCTAATATATGGGCAGCATTTAAGACTCACTACAAGAACATTCAGCTGAAAGGCCGGGAGCAAGCTCGACACAGCCAGTCTCGCTCGAGGAGGTACGCCAGATTACAAGAAAATTCAGCTGAAAGAAACGGGAGCAAGGGGGTTGTTATGGAAGCAATGATTACCGCGGGCGACCTTGAAATCCATTACGTTGAGCAGGGAAGCGGCAAACCTCTTGTCATGATTGCTGGATTTACCGCGAGCCTCGATTGCTGGTATCCGAAACTCATCGAGGAACTCGCCGAATCCTACAGAGTTATCACCTTCGATAATCGCGGCGCCGGTTTAACAAAGACACCCGATGAACCCGAGGTGTGGACAATGGAGCTCTTTGCATCGGACACCGCAAACTTCATGGACGCCCTCGGAATAGACAGAGCCTACATTCTGGGCGAATCGATGGGAGGAATGATCGCCCAGGAACTTGTCATAAACTATCCGGAGAAAGTCGAAAAACTTGTTTTATGCTGCACTTTCTGCGGGGGAGAGGAGGCGGAGTTTCCTTCGCCAGAAGTGATCGCGGTCATGGCTGACCGTTCGGGCACGATCGAGGACATCGTAAGAAGAAACATACCTCTCGTTTTCCCGGATGAATGGGCGAGCGCAAACCCTGAAATAATCGAGGACAATGTCAGACGCTCCATGCTTCATCCGATGTCGGAGGAGAACGTGGAGAAGCAAACCCAGGCGCTGCTAACCTTTTCCACCTACGCGCAGCTTCCGCAGATAAAATGCCCCACGTTGATAGCATGCGGGACCGCAGATATCATGGTTCCCCCTGTCAACTCGAAGATACTTGCCGAAAGAATCCCGAACGCCCGTCTCATTGAGTACCCGGGCGCTGGGCACGTTTTCTCCACCCAGTGCGTTGAGGAGTTCACACGGGACCTTAAAGAGTTCCTCGGGTAATCTCGGACCGAAAACCAATGCTCGTGCGCGTTATTACCGCGCGCGATTCTGAAACGCGAAATCACATAAGAAATAAGTAAGGACGCTTTGAATCTCTACATCCTTGAGCTTGGTTCTCAACACTTCTCGGACGTAGCGCGGTATAACGGACTCTCCCCGGATAGAGGAGAGAAATCATCGAAAATTTAGTTCAAGCGCAAGTACAGAGCGAAAAAGTTTGACAAGAGACATGCCAAGGCCAGGCCCGCGATTTTCGCCGCGGTAAAGGATTTGCTGAACCTCCTTCCCAAACCTTGAGCCCGAAGTAAACTTACGATGATTGAAGCTTTTTATTTCTTTGCTGTAAATCATGCGGCTTATTCTTTACTCTTCACTCGAACACATCAATGTTCCGCATCATGTCATTTTCTAACGCGCGAGAATGCTTCTTTCCGGCACTGGGATAAGAGTTGAGCCGCGAACTATTGGATCGGAGAAAATATCGGCGGTGGAATTTTGTTGTTTTATACCGCTTTAAGAGCACACGCATACCTCAGAGTCGGTCGCGCGCATGTCTCTGACGGACTAAGGTTGACTCAAATCAGGCTTCTCGAATCTTTCACCCTGATCTTGATAAAATCCCGCCTGCTTCAACACTATGCTCAAAAAAGTCTGAGGGAATGTTTCTAAAGCAATCGGCTTATGACATGTATGGATAAAAGGTTCAATAGGGGAGGCATCCCGGCGCGTCCGACAATATTCACAACTGTCCGGTCGCGACCCGCTTACCTGGACAAGACATAAAGCATGAGGAAAACAAAGCACGCTTTACGCGAATAGTTCAATCAGTAAAGTTCATGAGTCCAATTAAGTGTTTAATTAATTGCTGACGCGATGTATCAAAGTGTGGTGAGAATCTTATTTTGCCAAAAAAATTGGAGCGGGAGACGGGTCTCGAACCCGCGACCTCGAGCTTGGGAAGCTCGCGCTCTGCCAACTGAGCTACACCCGCTCAACCATTCAGTATTGCAAAGATTTTCGTGATGTAATTATATTCATCCGAACAGGGTTTGGCAATCGAAAATTGTTGAAGGATTGTCTGGCGGGAAACCGTCCAACTCGTATTCCGAAAACGCATGAAGTTCGTTGATTTTTTCAACCTTTTGAGGTGAAAACCCTAAGCGACTCTTCATCGAACCAGTAATTCACCACGCCCCTTGACAGTCTTTCGGGGTACTGATTTATTCCGCCATCTTCACAATCAAATGGGAGGGGCTTCGGCAGTCACCACTTTAACCCACACCGTAACACTTCAGGTTGGATTGACTATAAAACATATCGACCTACTTGCCGATAACCATAATGGATAGTTCGGGAGGACCTATGGAGAAACCAAAGATTCTTGTTGTAGAAGATGAAAAAGACGTAGCGAAAGTGATTGCGATTAACCTCAAGCTCGAGGGCATGGACGTGATCGAGGCATACGATGGCGCCGAGGCGATTCGAATACTCGGCGAGGAGCGTCCGGACTGCGTGCTTCTTGATATCATGCTTCCCAAAATCAGCGGCTGGGATGTTTTGAAATACATAAAGTCCCATCCTTCCACAACAGATATACCCGTCGTGATGGTAACCGCCAAGGTCGCGGAAAGGGACCAGCTTCGTGGATTGGGCGCCGGCGCGGTCAAATATATTACGAAGCCTTTCAGCCCATCATCTCTTATCGAGGCGATTAAGTCCGTGCTCAAGCCCCAGATTAGAGACCTTATAGTGAAAGAGCGCCGTGAGGCGATAGAAAGACTTCAACTGTCAACCCTGCAGCGGGTATCAGAGATCCTTATCACGACAAAGACATTAGATGAACTCGCAGAGAGCATTTCCAAGAAAATTTCTACAATATTCGAGACGCCTCTTTTTGCTCTAATACTGACCGAACCGAATCCTCAGATTTACATATTCGACGCGAGTCTAAAGGAAACCGCGCCGGTCCACAGCCCAGTCGTGAAAAAAACAGCGAGCCCGGAGCTAATGAGCAAACTTGTTCGACTCTTCAAGAGCGACAGGTGTTGTATGAAGGTGGGAGAATCAAACAAAATCAAGCTTACGGACATATTTACCGATGCGCCGCAAACATTTGAAGGGTATATTTTCCCGTTATTTGAGACTTCCGTAGTAATCGGTGCTGTAGCGATAGCCGGAGAAAATTTAAGCCTATCAAACAACGAGATCTCGCTCCTTTCAACGATAGCAAACCAGCTTTCAATGACATTAACCCGCGTGATGCTTCACGAAAACTTGATGGACGACCAAAAGTTGCGGCGCTACCTTCTTCACAGGACCATCGACGCTCAAGAAGCGGAGAGAAAACGCATAGCGTCAGAAATACACGACAGCATCATGCAATCTCTCGTTGGAACGATTTACAAACTCAAAGCGCTTGAAAGAGGCGCCCAGCAGAACTCCACAAACGGGCTCATCAAAGAGATTCGCCACCTGGAAGAGGAACTGTCACGCAACGTTGAAGAACTCAGGGCGCTGCTTTTGGGTTTAACCCCTCCGGCGCTTGAGGAGCTCGGGCTTATCGCGGCGTTAAGAGAATATGTATCTGTCTTTAACGCAAAGACCGGGATCAAGGTTGACCTGAACCTGCCGGAAAACGTACCTAACATCTCAAAAACGGCAAAGATCAACGTTTACAGAATCATTCAGGAAGCCCTCAATAACGTTGAGAAGCATTCAAAAGCGGCAAAGGTTTCCCTATCAATCGAAAACCCAAACGGTGGGGATTTGAAAATTACCATTAGCGATGACGGCGCGGGATTCAAGCCTATGAGCCGGGAAGAAAAACTGCGTTCTCTCGGCATAGCAACTATGCGAGAACGGGCTGAACTGCTCGGTGGAACGCTCCAGATAGAATCCGAACCCGGTAAGGGAACAAAGGTTCAGCTTCTATTACCAAAAGAGGTTTTCACGGAGGGATGAAATGGCAAAGATAAAGGTGCTCATCGTAGATGACCACAAACTAGTCAGGGAAGGTTTGAGAGCTGTTTTTGACCAGTGCGACAGCATTGAAGTGATTGCCGAGGCAGAATCCGCCGAGGAGGCGCTCAGGCTAATCGGAGAAGAAAACCCCGACGTGGTTCTTATGGACATAAGCATGCCCGGAATGAGCGGGATAGAAGCTACCAAAATGATTAAAGCCGAACACCCCGACGTGAAAGTGGTAATGCTCACGATGATGGATCAAGAAAGTTCAGTTTATGAAGCAGTCAAAGCTGGAGCCACAGGTTACATGCTGAAAAACACGAGCGCCGAGGACCTGATTGAGGCAATACGTACCGTTTACGAAGGCAAAGCTCTCCTCCATCCGGATGCCACCGTTAAACTCCTTAAGGAGTTCGTCAGCCTTTCCGACAACAAGGCAAAGGACTACGGGCTTTCCGCGCGGGAGATGGAAGTTTTGAGGCTTCTTTGTGAAGGCAAAACCAATAAGGAACTTGCCCGCGCTCTTTGGATCAGCGAACAGACAGTCAAGACTCATCTCGCGCATATATACGGGAAGCTCGGAACTTCGGACAGGACGGAGACCGTCGCAAAGGCGATCAGGATGGGCCTGGTAAGCTAATCACTTATAAGTCAGCCCAACCAACGTTTGCGCTATAGCCTCTCTCAACGCTTCCCGTTCTCTCGAATTTTAGCCACCTTTAACGGCAAGCATGGCGCAAAGCCAATTCAAAAGAAAAAACAAACTCGATTTTATGTTCCCCTCATTGCGCGAAACGTTCGGACTCGAAATCTTAAAACCTGAGCGCAAAGCATCGGTTCTCTTCGGTCACTTCCTCAAAACCCTGACGTAAAAGATTTATAAAATATTCTTGGAAATAAAATCTCCCTCGCCGCTACCGGACATAATCTAATTCAATAAGGCTATTTCGAACGTCAAGCGGTTTTAAGTGAAGAAATAAGATAGCATAAAAAGCGGAGGGCGCAGAAAAACAGAAATAAGTTTCCCCCTCTGGAGGATGAGAGATGACCGTTACCAACGAGAACATCGCCAGAATCTTTGATGAGGTCGCTGATTTGCTCGAGATATCAGGAGAAAGTTTCTTTCGTGTTCGCGCGTACAGGAACGCGGCAAGGGTGATAAGGGACCTTGCCACCCCGGTGCAATCAATCGCCAGAGACAAAACGGGAAAGCTTGAGGACCTCCCGGGAATAGGCAAAGACCTTGCCATGAAAATAACCGAGATTATCGAAACTGGAGACCTTCCTTTAAGGCGAGAACTGGAGTCAAGGATTCCCGTGGGCTTGCTCGAGGTGATGAAAGTCCCGGGGATAGGACCGAGAAAAGCGCACAAGCTTTATCTTGAACTCGGCGTAAAAGACATCGAAACCCTCGAGGAAGTCACGTCCAGGGGACTCGTGCGCAATCTCGCCGGGTTTGGAAAAAAGACAGAGGAAAATATACTTCAGGGCATATCCACCATCAAGGGTTTCGGAAAACGGATTCTTCGCGCTGAAGCGGAACCTTACGCGGCGCAAATAATTGAATACATGAGTTCCCTGAAAGGGCTCAGGCGTATAGAAATAGCGGGTAGCTACCGCCGCCTCAAAGAGACGGTTGGCGATCTCGACATCCTCGTCTCGTGCGAGAATACCGCAAAAGCGCTGGACAGGTTCATCAATTTTCACATGGTGGAAAAAATCATCTCGCAGGGCGAAACGAGAGCTTCGGTGATGCTTAACATCGGTCTTCAGGTTGATATGAGAGCGGTTCACGAGGAATCCTTTGGGGCGGCGCTTCAATATTTTACTGGCTCGCAAGCCCACAGCGTGGCTCTCCGCAGGATAGCGATGAAGAAGGGCTTAAAACTCAATGAGTACGGCGTGTTCCGGGCTAACGAGAGAGTAGCGGGGAAAACCGAAGAGGAAGTATATGAAGCGCTTGGTCTCCCCTGGATACCTCCCGAACTAAGGGAGAACCGCGGTGAAATAGCTAGCGCTCTCGAGGGAAAGCTACCCGTTCTCGTTAAACTCGAGGACATCAAGGGCGATCTGCACATACACACTGACGCCACCGACGGACGGGACGACGCTCTGACAATAATTAAAGCCGCCAGACAGAAGGGCTACTCGTACGTGGCGATTACAAACCATTCAAAGAGAGTGAGCATGGCCGGAGGTCTCGATGAAAAGGGGCTTCTTTCTCACTGGGAAGAGTTGGAGAAGGTAGAAAAGGCAATCCCGCACATACACGTTCTTAAAGGAGTCGAGGTCGACATACTCGAGGACGGGACTCTGGATATTTCTGAGCAAGTTCTCGCGCGCGCCGATTACGTGGTCGCAGCCGTCCACTACAACACGAACATGTCTCGCGCCCAGATGACCAGGCGCATTATAAAAGCAATCTCCAACCCTTTTGTGCACGCTCTCGCACACGCAACGGGCAGGATAATCAACAAGAGGAACTCGTACGCGGTTGACATGGAAGAAATAATCGCCGCGGCAGCAAAATACGACAAATTGCTCGAGCTGAACGCCGCGCCGGACCGGCTCGACATAGACGACGTAAGCTGCATGGAGGCAAAAAAGCATGGCGTGAAAATCTCGATCGCGACTGACGCGCATCACTCGGGCGGGCTTGATTACATGAGATACGGAATCCATCAAGCTCGGAGAGGATGGCTGGAAAACGAGGACGTGATAAACACGCTCAACCACGAAGAACTGGTCAAAATTCTAAAAAATAAAAATAGCCGAAAGACCATCTAAGGGTTAACGAAAGGGGCTTCGATCGGGGTTTCAGACGGAACCCTAACCTTCAGCGCAAGCGGTTCAATAGATATGTCGAGCGTCTCACCTGACGCGTATTTGTAAACTTCACCATCAACCTGTATAAAAGACTCCTCTTCGAGAAATACCTTAAATCTCCTTCCCGAGTCATATATGATGCGATCTGACCTGTAATCTCTGTTGAAACACCTAAGAAACAGAAACCAGGCCGGTATCGGGGACATGGGACCGACAGCCGACATGTTAATTATCCCGTCATCCATTCTCGCCTCCGGCATCCAGTAAACGTAGCGAGCGTAAAGCGGCGCGTTCCCAAACACTGCCACCAAAAAACGCCCTTCGTGAACGCCGTTCTCACCTTCGATTCGCATTCTTCTGGCCGAGTGCTGAAGCCTCTCAATAAAAACAATCCTCAAGCCGACAGCGAAGTAGGCGGGAATCCTGATTTTCTTATGACTCAATGTCCTGTAGGCAATCTCCGCGTCAACCCCGACTCCGAGCTGAACCACGGCAAATCTGCCGTTGTACTTCAACAGGTCAATTTTCCTGTCGCGCCCGTTAAGCATCACGTCGAGTGCGCCGCTCCTGTTTCTCGGAATTCCCACGTTATGGCAGTAGTCATCCGCGGTACCGGCCGGAAAGACGCAGAAAGTTTTCCGATCACCCCCGCCGGATTTGATTCCATTGACCACTTCATTTGCCGTACCGTCGCCGCCCACAGCCACCACGCAATCTACGCTGTTGACCCAGCGTTCAACGATTGTCGTGGCATGCCCGGGATTTTGAGTTACGAAAGCCTCGTGGTCAATATTCAATTTTCTAAGTTCTTTCAAGAGCCACATTCCCTCTTTCAGAGCGTTGCCGCCGCGCGATACGGGGTTTATTACTATGAGGAATCGCTCATCCTTCCTTTCTCTTTCCCGCTTTGTGGACTCACCCCTTACCGACCTCTGAGTGTACCTTTCAGTCACTTTCAGTCCTCCACTGCCTCTTTCGGAACCCTAACTCTCAAAGCCATTGGCTCTACTTTCATGTCAAGATACTCGCCGCGGGGAAATATCACTACCTCGCCGTCGAACTGGGCGTAAACATCCTCGTGGCATTCTATCGCAAAGCGCTCGGCGGTGTAGCGACTCATTTCTTTTGCCCATGTATGCTTTCCGATAGTTGAAAGACCGAAAAGCATGAGACCTTTGAACCTGTTCAACGGTATGAAGGCAGCCATGTTCAAAAGGCCGTCATCCATCTTCGCGTCCGGAAGCATTTTCATGTAACGACCGTAGCTGCCCGCATTACCAACGACCACGAGCAGGTACTCTCCCTTTAATGTCCTGCCCTGCTCGAGAGTGAGAGTGAGTTTGGGTGTGGGAAGTGGCTTGAAGAGCATGGAAAGCCCATGATACCAGTATGCGAGAAGCCTTAAATGCTTGCTTTCGTAACTCCTGTAGGCTATTTCCGCGTCCAGACCTATCCCGACGGTAACGGCCGCGTAGCGACCGTTGACGTTCATAAGGTCTATGGTCTTTTCGTGTTCACCAGTCAAAACCCTTAACGCTTTATCCTTGTCCCTGGGAATCCTCATATTCCTCGCAAAATCGTCAGCAGTGCCGCTGGGGAACACCGCAAGTTTTCTGGTCTTCTGACCCGACTGCTTTATCCCGTTTATCACTTCATTGATAGTGCCATCTCCGCCGACCGCAACTACCACATCGACTTCATCGCCCCAGCGAGCCACCAGTTCGCGCGCGTGCCCCGCCTTTTCGGTGAACAAGGCTTCGTGGTCAATACCCATTTTTCTCAGTTTTCCCAAAAGCCATATTCCCTGTCTTAAAGCATGCCCGCCGCGCCCAACAGGATTGACAACGACAAGATACTTCTCATCCTTTTTCAATTGAGCTCCTTTTTAAGACCGCGGAAAACGTTAGACGTTTTCTCTTGCGCCTCATAGGCGTCAGCATAAATCATATAATATTCCCTGCGCCGGCTTTAAGAGAGGGCAGACGTAAGCAAAACGCCGTTATCCTCGGCGGAAAACGAAAGATAATGAGCGCATCCAGGCTTAAAGGGTATGAACGATCGTAACTGAAATAAAAGAAAGGAAAGGGACTCGAGACGAAAATATCTTAATATAAGGAAATCACTTAAGATATTCTTAGCGTTCGCGCCTAAAACCCATCATTGATTTGGAGAGCGGATTGTCAGTAAAAAAAAGAACCAAGAACGCTGCGAGGTCAAAAATATCGAAAACAAAAAACATCGTCTTTCTTTTTTCCTTTATTCTCTTCGCCGCGATTACGACCGCGTGTCTTGCGACTTCTCTGAAAGCTACACCCTCAAAAGCAACACCGCGAAATACCGTATCATCCCGCTCGGAGCTCACCACAGCTCGGGCGGCGAATTCCAGTCGAAGATCAGGCAAAGCCATTCTTGTCTTCATTGACAGGATAAGCCTTGAGGATGTCCTTGAGGCGAAGACCCTCAACATATACTCCCTCGCGCGAAAAGGTTCTGTTGGCTTGATGAACGCGCGGGTACGGAATGACGTTTACGGGGCGGGAAGCTATTTAATGATTGGAGCCGGAGGAAGAGCGATCGCCGGCGACGGGGCGGGTCTCGCGTTTGGCTCGGAAGAGAAACTCTTTTCCCGCTCCAGACAAACTATATCAGCCGCCGATGTTTTCCGCTCCCTGACAGGCGTCAAGGTAAGCCCCGGGTCCATAATCCACCTTTCGATAGAGGATATGAAGAAAAGATCAGATAGCTTGAAAGGAGGCGGCGTTCCCGGTCTTTTAGGCGAAATGCTCAAAAACGCAGGTAAGAAAGTGTCCATTGTCGGAAACGCCGATTCTCTCGTGCTTGCGGAAACCGCCGGGGCAAACCCGTCAAAGTCTTTCCCGATATCCCTCCAAGAAGCAGTGGACAATAAATCCGCCTCGCTCTTTTCGTACGTCTGTCACCGCGAGGCGGCCTGCGCCGCTATTGACCGCAAAGGCGTGGTTCCATCAGGAGAAACCTCAACAGCGCTTGTTAAATTTGGACACCTGACCGGACTCGTTTCCACGGATTTTGAAAAACTCATATCCGTTTTCAAATCAGAGTATGCCACCTCGGACTTCATAACCGTTGATCTCGGGGAAACGTCGCGTGTCGATGAATTTTCTCAAATATACTCTGACGCCCAGATTGAGCGAAGAAAACGAGCGGCGCTGGGAAAGTGCGACAAGGCGCTCGGAGAGATAATGATGACCTGCGATTTCTCGAAGGACCTTTTGATCCTTTGCGTCCCCACCCCCTCACGCAAGATGATAAGCGAAACGGAGCTGCTGACCCCCATTTTCATCTGGGGTCCCGGCTTTGAGGAAGGATGCTTAAGTTCGCCCACCACCAGGAAAAAGGGCTTGATCACGAATATCGACGTCGCACCGACCATCCTGAGTTTCTTCGGGATTGAAATTCCCGCAGAGATAGAGGGCAAACCCGCAAGCAGCATCCCGACGCCTGAATCGGAAAGAGCCCTCAAATCGCTTCTTACCATGAAAAACAGAGCGGTATTTGTAGCAAACTCAAGAACCACGCTTTTCAAAATTTACGTCCTTCCCGCCATTTTTATTCTTCTGATATGCGCATCTCTTGCGATAATTAGGAAAGACCTTGTAATCGGGCACGACACCTTCTGGTCGATCTTGATTCTCGCAGTCCTTGCCGGACCAACGGCTTTCAGCCTCACCGTGGCAGTACCGGTTAACTCCCTCTGGTTTGCAATCCCCGCGGCGATCGCGGCGCAACTCACTATAGGATCGCTCGCATATTGCATTTATATTCCGGGTTACAGAAAGAAGAAGGGTTCAACAAGTGAGTCGCGCACTTTATCGCGCCGCTTCACCCAATCAAAAAATCCCGATACGAGTAGTGAGAATAATAACGTTAAAGATAACCGTGGAACCATTAGCGCCCTGAAAGACGCGAGCATCGATGAGACGCGCGAAACAATGGTGGAGAAATACCGCTACATCCTTCCCAGAGCGGTCCTTTCAATCTCTTTTCTCACGCTTTTCATGGTATTGATAGACCCATTTGTCGGAACCCCCTTTGGCTCTTCCTCACCGTTCGGGGCACTCATAGTGCTCGGCGGGAGATTCTACGGGATTGGCAATTTCTTCATGGGGCTCGCGGTGGCAAGCACGATTACGATTTCCGCCTTTCTTCCCTCAGTGATAAAAGACGAAAGAATCAGGGCGAAGCCTGCCAGTCGCTTCCTTACTTCACCTTTGGTTTTCGCAGCGATCCTGTTTTCGATCACGCTTGCCGCTCTGGGCCATCCGTCACTCGGAGCGAACGTGGGCGGAGTCATAACAGTCTGTTTCGCGGGAGTGGTAACCTTGTTCTCAATGAGCGGGCGCAAAATCAGCTGGAAAATACTGATTGCAGCCGCGCTGTTTGTTCTCCTTATTCTCTCGCTCCTGTTCGCGTTTGACCTGTTGCTCGGCGGCAGGTCCTCTCACGCCGGCGGCTTCATGACGAGACTGTTCGGTGGAAAGCCGGGAGAAGCGCTTCGAGTTTTAGGAAGAAAGTTAATGATGAATTACTTGATCAGTTTAAATTCACTCTGGAGATTCTTCGCACTCGCCAGCATTTTCGCTCTCGTAGTTTGGGAGCGCGCATTCGGGATTTTCAGGCGCACTCTTGAAGTCTTCCCAGCAGCGCAGGCGGCCCTCTTCGGCATGCTCACAGCTTTTCCGATCGCCTTAATCTTCAACGACACCGGTATCGAGCCGGCAAGCGCGATCCTTCTTTTCCTTGCTTCCACATTTTTCCTGCTTTCCATGCCGCTGACCCCAGCCAGGCGACCCCGCGCCCATCCAGTCACATAATGTAGTTTCCAAAAAACCGTAGATCCGAAACCGAGGGGTCCACCTAAAACAATGTCCAGAACGAGGCTCCAAATGCCCGCCCTCAAGCGGAGAAGGGCTTCTGACCCCTCATGCCTGACTGTGAAAAACAGATGAGGGACTTTACCGGTCTCCCTTTCTGATCGATAAAATAAAATGGGATTGTCCGATGCCAATGCCCTTGGGGTGAGGCAGAAATCATTCAGGCAAAAACGTGGGGCCTCAAATGAAATTTCGACGTGATAAAGAGGAAGAAGAGATTCGAAAAAAAATAGAAAAAGCTGAGAAAAAGGCGCTCAAGATCTCGGGAGTTGATCATGGCTTGATTCAGCGCTTCTGGGAAATCGTGAGTCTTTTCCCCAAAATATCAGACTCTCACCTCGAGGCGCGCGTCGAAAGGTTTATTTTGAACGCCACCCCTGAGGAGTATTACAGAATGCAGAAAGTGCTGTTCACGGAAAGCGTGCCCTATCTTCTTGAAGACGATAGGGTAAGAAGGGTCATGGAGGAATTGAGCGGAAAAAGCATAGGGCTCTCAGTCAAAGGCGTTTATGACTCAACCGTTACGCTTGAGGGAAAACAGTTCAAGATCGAAAGAGGAATAAGAGGCGACATACCGGTCATCTCGGTGATAACCAGAAGGGATTACGCCGATGCCATTCTTAAGAAGAAAGATCCAATCAGAATGATAATTTCCAGAAAAATCAGGGCAACCCATAAGCTAACGCTGCTCAAATGGGCTCTTCCGCATCTGGATTTATTCCGAGAGAAAGGTCTTTTCGAGAAATACCTTTCATACCAGCCGGAAGTCGAGAAATTGCTTGATGAGAACCTTGCCGATATGGGTTACTAAGGGCGTTCATCAAGAAATCGATACTCGGGAGAAAATCCCCGTTGAAATGTGAAATATGAAGATTTCCTAAAGCTTTACGCGCTCTTCTCTGTGAGATTAGCTTTCCGCCTTCATATCACTTTCTTTAGGCGCCGAAGGCTCTTTCGAAGTAGTGTCCTTCTTGCTCCCGCCCCGCGCTCTCGCTCTACTCGGTTTTTTCCGGGCTTCCTTTCTCAAGCCAACCTCTCTCTCGAGCGCGTCAACTCTGAGTTCTATCTCATCAAGGTCAGTTTGCGTGGCGAGCCCCGCATTCTCGAAAGCCCTCTGCACGGTCTTTGCGACTATTTTTGAGAAATCCTCATCCCTTGAGACAAGACCGCGTTTCTCCTCCATCACCTTTTTTCGACCTTCCGGCGTCATGCTCTTTCCCTTATCTATAAGCCTCTCTGCAAGTCTTTCTATCTCCTCCTGGACGGCGGCAACCACACCCGCCATAAGATACTGGATATCGCTTAAGCTCACTTTTTCCATGGCAAATCTCCTTACCCCTTTTTGTCAAGAAACTTCTCTATCTCCTCAAGCCTTTTTTCTACCCTTACCAGGTCAGCTCGGGTAACTACCCCCACCTTAGAAAGAATCCTTCTGACTTCCGCCGCAATAGCCTGCGTAAACTCCGCCTGCCCTTCTCTCCCCCTCGAGAGCATCTCGGAGATTGAGTGCTCTTCTCTTACTCTCTTTATCAACTCGGATATGGCGGGAGTTTCCTCTTCGCCTTTTCCGAGCTTCTTCTTTCCCTTTGCGATCAGGCTATCGTAAACTTGCGAATAATACTCATAGAGGGTGGAGGTCAATCCTCCAAAAAGGTATTTGAGGTCTTTGGCATCCATTGTTACCACTCCTGATAATATTAGCGCCCAAAAACATCCGAGCCTTACCGCAAAAGAGTCCGTTTTCTTTCGACTAAATGTATATTCACTCAGAAATAGAGTCAATAGAGACAGCCAAAACTCTCTCCTTTTTATTAACTATCCATGGATTTATATCATTACCAAACGCGAGCCGATTCTGTTAAAATCTACGAGACATTTAAGGAGGAAATGATGAGAAAAACTATCTATCTGATCACAGTTTTTGTTGTCACGTGTGTTCTTCTGCTTGGGGGATGCGGCGCAAAAAAGGAAGTAACAACCGGGGCAAAGGCTTCAGAAATAGTCAACAAAGCGACCCTGAATATGCAGAAAATTAAGACTTTCAAGGCGAAAGCCTTCTACAGCATTACCTCTGCGACGCAGGGCGCCCAGAACATGAACTATTCTTTTGACATCGAATCGGACAAAACCGACCCGGCAAACATCACCACGAAAATGTCCGTGAAAGGCACCGGCAATCAGAATTTCGATATGTACATAACCGGCGGCTACGCGTATATGGCTGTCCCCGGAAAAGGTTGGTATAAATCCCCCGTGAAGCAAGAACAAATTGAAAAGCAGGCTTCTCCTGAAAACATAGCACGATACACCAAGGGAGCCGAAGACATGAAGATAATAAAGGAAGACGGTATTTCCTACACTATTTCTTTCACGATAAGTCGCAAATTTCTCGAGGAGCAAATGAAATCTCAGATGGGTGAGGAAACACAGGACTCCAAGGAGTTCAAGCAGTATATGGAACAAATTTTCAAGGGACTCAAGATGTCCTGCATATTCACGATATCAAAAAAGAACCTTTTGGTTGAAAAAGCGAACATTCAAATGGTCATGAAGGACATGCCGGTTATCGGGGATGTTAACATGACGATGAACATAGAGTTCTCTGATTTCAACAAACCTCTTTCCATAAAACTCCCCGACGAGGCAAAGACGGCGCAGGAAACCAAGGAGCTCGAAGGACAAATAGGAATTCCAGGTATTCCAGGCTTCGGCTTCTGATCTGATATCAGAGGTTTTTCACTCATTCTTAATAAAAGGTCTTTAAACACAGGAATAATTCCGCAGCGCAACCTCGAATTCTAAAGGATTGAGGCGGGCTCAAAATGACCGAGACCCGATCGTTCGCGGTCTTCTTGAAGGATCCATTCTGCGCGCGCCCATAAATTGAACGCTCCCGGTGAGGAACTGCCTTCTTACAGGGATTTCATACGCCATATCAATAGCCACTTGTTCTAGCACCCTGTTCTGCGCAAGCCGCTCGAATATCGAAATCAGATTCTCGGGTCCCATTACCTCAAGCGCCCTTTCCACAAGCGCAATGAGGTCATCCATCAAGTCAACGATCGCTTTGGGATCAATCTCTTTGAGCAAGAGAGCTACCCAGTCTCCAGCCTGGCTTATAGTTACGGCGAGAACCGAGGGATCGATGCTTTTAACAACTTTTGAGAGCCACTCACCATTTGAGTTCAGAACCGCACCGGCGATCTCCGGGTCCAAGGCTCTGACAAAGCCGCTCACCCAACTGACATTATCCGCAAGAACGCGCGCGATCGGCTCGGGGGACAACTGTCGAATTAATGACGACAAGAAATCAGGGTTATTGTTCACAGCGCCGGCAATTATGGCTGCGTCAATCTGTTTGATGAGTTCGGACAGGAACTCAGGTGCTTCATCTACGACCGCCGCCATCGCCTCAGGGGAAAGAAACTTGATCAAATCGGCGAGGAAACCGGGGTTCTCGTTAACAGCATCAGCGATTGGCTTGGGGTCGGCATGCTTGAAGAAATCCGAAAGGATATTCGGGTTTTCATTAACCGCGTCCGCGAGGACAGATACATCGATTTCACCCATCAACTCAGACACAAGATGGGGGTTTTCATTGACCGCCTCGGCCAAAACTTTCGGGGGAATTCCGCCAAGTGCACCTATGAGCAATCTGCTGAATCCGAGCACCATGCCGAAAAGCCTGCCGACCGCCTCAAGAATCATGAAGGATCACCACCAGAATAATGCCTCGCAATTATGCGCAAACAGCCTTTGTTTGGCAAAAATACCTCCTAGAGGCTATAAACATCTAACGCGCGTACGATCAAGCTAAAACCAGAAAACCGCAGTAATTCCTTTCGCGCATGGAAAACCGCAATCGCCTTATGAAAACTAGCGCAAATTACTGTGAAGTAGCATTTTGCCTTTAATCCGCAAGACCTGACATTCAGGTTTATTCGATGAAACCAATTGAACAGTGCCCACCGCCTCGATTGTTCCAGTACATAGCGCGCTCAGCCATTACAGGCGAGTCAGCAAGCACTTTCATGGAAACATCCTCGTTCGGGAGAATCTTGTTCACTTTAACCGTTATTCTTGAAAGCGCAGGTATGATGAACTCCGGTCCAGCTTTAGGTCCGCCAGGAAGCATGTAAATCAGCGAAGCTTTCGTGGACTTATCAGCGGGGTTCTGGATGCAGATGTAGGTCTCGAATCCCCAGGCGGTTGAACCCTCGGCAAAGAAAACGCTTTTTGACGACCGTGGCGACCCGACAGTCCCGTGACCTGCTTTCCCCGTACCGTTGTCCCAGTACATTGAGCGCTCGGCGATAATCTCCTTGTTGCTCGTCACTTTGATTGAAGTGTCCATGCCCCTAACGGATTCGTTGACGAATATAGTTTTTCGGCTCTTTGGCGGCAGTATCACGGGCTCCTCGGCGGATGGTCCAGACGCCGTTTGGTACACGACATTGACTCCGGCTTCGGCATCCCCGGGATTCTGCAGAAGAAGCCATGTTTCAAATCCCCAAGCGGTTGAACCCTCCGCAAGATACCACTGTTTGCTACCGGACGTGACACCGTTTGACGAATGCCCGCCGCGCCTTCCGTCCCAGTACATCGCCCGCTCGCAAACAATCGGCTGGTCGCTTTCGATCATCGTTGAGAAATCTCTGGCGCCGATATCTTTCACGGCGGAAATACTCGCCCGCTGCCCGGCACCGAGCCTGAAAGGCTCCCTTTCAACCGCACCCGTTTCTGTCATATAAGTGACCTTTACGTTCGCGGCCACATTCGAAGGGTTTTGAAGCAGTATCCACGTTTCAAAACCATGGTTGGTGCTCCCTTCTGCAAGATACCACTTCGTTGAGGGAGAAACCACGCCCAGGGATTCGTGTCCCTCCAGGCGGTCATTCCAATACATTGCCCTCTCGCAAACGATCGGCTGCGTGCTTGTAATAAAGGTTGAGACATCAACATTGGGAACTTCATCATTTAAGTAGAGGGTAACCCTCGAACCCGCGGGAATAGTCAACGTGCTGGGGCGGGTCATCTGTCCGTACTGCTGGGTGTTGTAGATAACAGCAACCGTGGCGTTCACGTCTCCGGGATTCTGAATCAGGATATATGTTTCAAAGCCGTGGGATGTTGAACCCTCCGCAAGATACCATGTGCGATCCGGTTGCGGAGTGGGTGGGGGTGTAGGAGTAGGAGCAGGTCCCGTGACCTCGAATGTTACCTCATTGCTTTTGAGGATTCCCAAGACGGTAACTACCACGGGTCCGGTCTTTGCCCCCTCAGGAACCCGGGTAAGAATGAATGTATCGTACCAGACCATCGGATCCGCTTTAACGCCGTTAAAGGTAACCGTGCTCAAAGGGTTTGACACCCCGAAATTAGTTCCGACGATCATCACGGGCGTTCCGATGGGACCACTCGAAGGATATAAGTTGTTTATATGCGGCGAGGGCTGTGGGGGCTCCTGTGCCTGAACAGCAAGACTACCGACCAGCAAAGAAAGTAACACACTTATGAGGATGAACAGCCAGGAAATTGGTCTGGAAAATCGCCCCACAATAAATTTCCGTAACATCACGGCCTCCTCGTGCCCGACAGCGGCGACCGCCTAACTCTAAAAAGAGACAATTGAAAGCATAATCGGCATCAGGTCAAAAATCAATCGAAGAAGAGGATTTTTAAAAAAGTGAGATTGCTGCATAAGTCACTATTTTCAAAGATAATTCTCTGGAATCTGGAACGCGACCGCTCAACGAACGGTATTTTAAAAAGAGAAAACGCAAGAAGAAAAAGGCTTTCGATAGGCGCAGCGCCCTGCATTTTCTCCTTTGCGCCTTGCTCTATATTGCTCAAGTGAGAGCGAACTAACACCGACGAGAAAATTACAGGCAAGTTCACTCTTGAGGATACATCTTGTCTATTTCGTTCTTAAATGCCTCCATCACCTGCTTGCGCCTAACTTTGAGAGTCGGCGTGAGCAGCCCTGCCTCGATGGACAATTCCTCAGGAAGAAGAGTGAATTGCACTATCTGCTCGAACTTGGCGAAATCTTTTAGCGCCTCGTCTATCCTCTCGCGGAAAAGTTTGTAAACCCTCTCGTTTGAGAGCAGTTCCGATCTGTCTGAGTATGATATCCCCTGGGATTTAGCCCACGCCTCGAGCTCGACAAAGTTCGGCACTATCAAAGCGGACAAGTACTTGCGCTTGTCACCTATAACGCAAACCTGCTCGATGAACTTATCAAGTTTGAGCGTGTTCTCGATGTTCTGGGGAGCCACATTTTTACCGCCGCTCGTAACGATGATATCTTTCTTTCGGTCGGTTATGTAAAGGAAATTGTCCTTGTCGAGAAAGCCTATGTCACCGGTATGGAACCATCCGCCTTCCATTGCCTCCGCGGTTTCCTCGGGTCTGTTCCAGTATCCCTTCATCACGTTCGGACCGCGCGCAAGAATCTCACCGTCATCAGCTATTTCAACTTCCACTTCCGGAATCGGTTTCCCGACCGAGCCGAACCTTACCGCCTCGGGCGTGTTAACTGAAATTACAGGGCTTGTCTCGGTTAGCCCGTATCCCTCGAGTATCAAAATTCCCATCGCATGGAAGAACTCGGCTATTTCCTTGGAAAGCGGAGCGCCGCCCGAGAAACAGAACCTGAGCCTGCCGCCCATTTTTTCATACACTTTGGAAAAGACAAGTTTGTTGGCGATTTTGTATTTCATGTCCAGTAGCGGCGGTATGGGTTTGTGTTTTACCTTCAGATCGCTAACTTGCCTTCCCACACCCACAGCCCAGTTAAATATTTTTTGCTTCAGCGGAGGCTCAGACTCGACGTTAGCCTTCACCCCTGCATAAACCTTCTCGTAAAGCCTGGGCACGCTTACCATGTAGTGTGGCCTCACTTCGGGAAGCTCTTCGACAAGAGCGTCGATTGAGGAAGCGTGAGCGATCGTCACACCGTTATAAACGGAAGTATAATAACCGCTCATGCGTTCGAGAGAATGACTCAAAGGTAGGAAAGAAAGGCACACATCAGTGTCGTAAACCTTTATTAATTTCGAGGCTGTCTCAACATTCGACATGAGATTTCCATGGGTGAGCATGACTCCCTTCGGGTTGCCCGTGGTACCTGACGTGTATATAAGGGTCGCGACGTCATCGAGCTTCACGTTTTCAAGCCGCCTGTCGAACTCCTCCTTATCGGGGTAATCTTTTCCGATCTGCAAGAATTCGTTCCACGACATGACATCAGGGTTGTCGGTTTTCGTCTCGTACATAGTAACTATCTTCATCAAATCCGGGAGATTTTCCCTGACCTCCAAAGCCTTCTTCAGGTGTTCATCTGTACCCACAAAAAGGATCTTTGAGCCGGAGTCAGCAATTATGAACTCCGCCTGTTTGGCCGTTATTGTCGCATAGAGAGGAACGTCAATGACCCCTATGGACACAGCGGCTATATCGACCATCTGCCATTCAGGGCTATTGGGGGAGAACATTGCGATACGGTCGCCGGGCTGTATTCCCAGTGAAATCATCGCAATACCAAGATTTCTCGCGTTATCGTAGAACTGACTCCAGGAGATTTCCCTCCAGATGCCGCCTCGCTTGACCTTCATCATGACCCTGTTGCCGTACCTCTCCACCCTTTTCTTCACCATCATGCCTATTGTGTCCATTACCGCTCCTTTCTCGCTTAACTGACTACCCGTTATCTGTCTTCAGACCACACTCCGAGATGGGGCATTAGTGATATGGTACCAATTTGAAGATTCTTTGGGGTATTTTAGATACAATGAAGCATTTTGCGCAAGACCAAGTTTCCCAGCGATCGCGGCTTACTTCTAAACGAGAGCGCAAACCCTTGAAAATTGACTGCCCGCATATACCAGCAAAGAGAAGTTCGCATCTCAACAATGCCCGTATATCCCGCCAATCTTGGACTAACGCCTGAAATTTACAAACGCACCAACATCGGCGATACGAAAGCCGAGCTTGTATCTATCAATTCACGGTCGCGCTGATGCTAAATCAACTTTACCGCCATTTCACGCTCTTTTTAACTTGTTTATTTTCCACGTCGGGTATAAAATCCGTTGCTGGTCGGTTATATAGCCCTCTTTAGGCCTTTCAAATGACCCGCTTAGCATCTGCAGACGCAGTATTGTTTAATCACAGGAGGTGTTCCACAGTGACACATGCTAATGAACGCCCGTTCGACCACGAACTGGCAAGGGAACGGAAACTGAAGAAAACGCGGTCGCTTGTTGACAAGAGGATGGATCTTAAGGATGCCATCGCTAAGTTTGTTGAGGACGGTGATTCTCTTATAGAGACCGGTTTCGCATATGCCCGCGGTCCGCTGGCCGCTTACTGGGAGATCGGCATGCAGAAGAAGAAAAACCTTGTCAGAATCTACACCCCAGGCGGTCTTAACAACGTCTGGCACGAATTTGGAGGTTTGGAAGGATGCCACGTCGCATACGTGGGTGTAGAAATGCGGGGATTAATCTCCCCGTTTCGCCGGGGAGTCGAAGCGGGTACCTTAAAGGTGTACTCAGAATGGAGCCACGGGGGCCTTGCGCTTTCGCTTAAAGCAGCCGAGCAGGGTTTGAATTACGTCGCTTGCAAGAACATGCTCGGCACGGACATCATCAAGAACAATCCCTATGTGAAAGTCTCTGAGGACCCTTGGACAGGAGAGCCAGTTTGCCTCGTCCCGGCAATGTATCCCGATGTGGCAATATTTCATGTCCACCACGCAGATAAGTACGGAAACGGGAGAATCTGGGGTCTTTCGGTGAACGACACCGCGATTGCGGTGGCTGCGCGAAAAGTAATCGTAACCTGCGAGCGGATAGTATCCAATGAGGACATAAGGGTGAATCCTTATCAGGTCATCATTCCCTGGTATGTGGTTGATGCCGTCTGCGAAGTACCCTTCGGCGCCTGGCCTGGAGACATGCCGGGAATGTATTACTTCGACCGCCCGCTGCAGGAAAGAGTGGTCAGAATAGACTGGAAAACCCCAGAAAGCACAAAAGAATGGGTGGAAAAATACATATACGGCACAGAGAATCACTACGAGATGATTTGCATCGCCGCTGAAGAACAGGGCATGAATGTTATCGATTACATCAAAAACCTTGAGAGGCTGTCCTGCGCCGCCGCTTATCAAGACCTCGGAACATGGGGAACCGGCGCGGATATCGATTGGACCTATGAAGAAGTGGCAAAAAGGGTTATCTGAGGAGGGAATCATGAGCGAAGTAAGTTACACACCCAGATAACTACTCGCTTGCGTAGCCGCAAGATTGATAAATGACGGGGATAGCGTATTTGTCGGTACCGGTCTTCCACTTGTTGGAGCGCTGCTTGCGCACAAGATGCACGCGCCTCAAATGATGGCAATATATGAGGGAGGGGCGATAGGCGCCGAGCCGCCTGTACTTCCATGGTCAGTCGCGGACTCGCTTACCTTCTTCAAAGCCCCGGTAATACTCTCAATGTCTTCTGTCTTTGGGCATTCCCGCGCGGGATATGCTGACGTGGGTTTCTTGGGGCGGAGCCCAGATAGACATGTACGGAAACATTAACGCCACATGCATCGGGCCTTACGAAAAGCCCAGGGTGCGGCTCACCGGTTCCGGAGGCGCCAACGACATTGCTACTTTGTGCGACAGGGTAATTTTTATGGGGCTTCATCTGCCGGAGCGTTTCCCGGAAAAGTGCGATTACATAACCACTCCCGGATTTTTGGGTGGTCCTGGAGAAAGGGAGAAAGCGGGCCTTCCCGGACGCGGTCCGTGGCACGTTATCTCACACCTCGGCGTTATGGGATTTGACGAGGAAACGTGCAGGATGAAACTCATCTCGTGTCACCCGAACGTCACACCGGAGATCATCCAACAGTTCACCGGCTTTGAAATGATAATCCCGGATGACGTGGGGGTTACTCCGGAGCCAACCGAAGAGGAGCTGTGAATACTCCGAAACGAGGTCGACCCTAATCACCTTTTCTGTTTCTGATATCCTTTTTACGTGGACGAGAAACATTTAGAGCGTATGCGCGCTGCCTTTCGGGCTGTGCTCGAAAGGCAGCGTAAAACCCGCGAAATCCTAACCGATCTTGAAGAGCGTGTCGAAAGGCTCAAGCGAACAAGAGAAGAATGCGCCGCCGATCGAGCGCTTCTAAATAATGCCGTCATTTCCCTTGAGCGTAATGGAATAAGGGTGAGGAAGGCTCGCGACAGCGATGAATCCGTAAGGATTATATTTGAGGAACTGTCCGGCGAAAGGATTTTAGTAAAATCCAAGTCCAACATCTCCAGAGAGATCGGGCTCAGTCAGGCCCTCTCCGAAGCGGGGGTAGAGGTCGTAGAGACGGACATAGGCGATAGAATAATTCAACTCGCAGGCGAGCCCCCCGTTCACCCCACCGGTCCATCCGCGCACATGGACCGCTACGAGATAGCGAGCGCACTTGAGAATTCACTCGGAACAAGCGTTGAACCCAAGCCGTCCGCGATAATCAGGGCGATACTCGAAAACCTCATGCCAAAGCTTGAAGCCTCATCGGTTGGTCTTACGGGCGTGAACGCCATCACCTCATCTGAAGGCGCTCTCCTCTTCGTCCACAATGAGGGGAATATTGGCCTTGTCTCAAGCAGGCGCAAAAAACTCATCGTACTGGCCACCCCCGAGAAGATTTACCCCAACCTCGAAGAGGCAATCAACATGGTCAGGGTGGAAACATATTACGCCACCGGACAGTCGATAACCTCGTATATCAGCATTCTCACAGGACCCAGCCGAACAGCGGATATTGAAAAAGAGGTTCACTTAGGTGTGCACGGACCCAGTGATATTCTGGTAATTTTTGTCGATAACGGGAGGGAATCCCTCGCTGGCGATAAGGACTTAAGACCGCTTCTTGAGTGCATAGGATGCGGCTCCTGTCTTTTGGAGTGCCCAGTCTATGAAATGGAGGGACCTACCTTCGGCTCGCCGGGGCATCTCGGAGGAGCTGGGGTTTGTTTCGTCTCAAACGCTTTCGGAGCAGAAACGGGCAAGCAATGCGGATTATCCAAATGCCTCACATGCCGTTCATGCGTCTTGCGGTGTCCCGTCTCCATCGACACGCCACGGATAGTGGAGAAAACGAGGTCCCGGGCGCTTGGCGGTGGTCACAAGCTTGCGGATGCCCACGACGTTCTTGTAAAGAGCATCAGGAATTACTCCAACCCCTATCTGCAGCCGAAGAGCATAAGGGATAGATGGGCAAGGGGCATCACTTTCGCCAAAGAGAAAACGGGCAAGCCCATACTCTTTTACGCGGGCTGTTCACTGTCTTATGTGCGGAAAGACGTCGCCGTATCCGCGGTCAAAATCCTTCAAGCGTGCGGTCTGGAGCTCACATACCTGGGAAAAAATGAGTCCTGCTGCGGCAGCACCATTTTAAAAATCGGGAAAGAGGATGTTTTTCTAACGCTCGCGAAGCAAAACATCGAGAATTTCCACTTGGCGAAAACCAGAAGCATCGTGACTGTCTGCCCGGGATGCCTCACAGCGCTGAGACGTTACAGAGAGTATTTTACGGAGTTTGATATCCCCGTTGAGCACATTACCGAAATTGTTTCCAGGGCGCTCGAAGAAGGTAAGATAAGCTTAAAGATTGAACCGGGGTTAAAGGTTACCTTCCACGACCCCTGTCATCTCGCACGGGAGAACTCAATCCTCAACGAGCCAAGAATGATACTTCAAAGCATTGAGGGGATTGAACTTGTGGAAATGGAGCGCTCCGGCGAATCCACGATGTGTTGCGGTTCCGGAGGAGGGGTCAAGACCGCCCATCCCGATCTGGCCGTTGATATCGGCGCCCGGAAGATAAAGATGGCGGTGGATACGGGTGCCGAGTTGCTGGTAACATGCTGCCCATGGTGCGAGATAAATCTTGAGGAAGCCTCGACCACGCTCGAAGGCTCACCGAAGGTGATCAATATCCTCTCACTGCTTGAAAAAGGCTTGAAAAGTTGAGACTGAAAAGCATTTTTAATTCCCCGATCAAGGCTTGTGAAGCAGTAGAAAATTCCCCTCGTCGCATTTGTTGATACGGGCGACTACCGGACACTTTGCCTGAAGAAGAAAGAATATCTCCCTGTCGGTCTCCTCGAGGGTCTCCCAGTTCCCCTGACCTTTTGAAATAACAAGGTCTGCCCTTTCGAAATGACGTTTGAACGCTTCGGTCGTTTTCTCAAGAAGTGTTCCGGGCATCCACATACCGGTGGGAATAATCTCACATAATTCTCCCAGACCTACATCCTTTGCTTCCGCTTCAGTAACGTCGTTAATTATCGGTCCGCCCCTGACGGCGAGTATGATTTCTACCGCGCCCAGTCTTCTGATAATCGTCTCGATGAAGAGCTTGTCAAAAACTATCTCTCCGCAGTTATCAGCGACATAGAGGATTGCCTTTGAGTCCTCGAGTTTCGATCTAAAGAGTTCATAGGCTTCATACCTTCCCTCCTTTTCGAGGGCGTCGCTTATACTCTTCATTAGATTGAAACTCTCCTGCGCCCCGGTGTCCACCGCATTTCCAGCTATCGCGAGCTTCATCGCGGTCAAGAGAGGGTCATCAGAGTCTTTAACCCTTTCCTCAAGCCAGGGATACAGCGCCAACACGACCTCGTTCTGTCTTTTCTTCTGCAGGGAGAATGGGTCACGGATGCCGGAGATCTCGCGTACGATCCTGTATATGGGCTCCCCCATCTCGGGAGGAGTCAATCCATCCGGCAGTTGCGCCAGTATCTCGGATGCTTTCTTAAGGCACGCGATAGCGAAATCATCCCCGCCAGCAAGCCTTGCGGCCGCGAGCACCTGCCTGAGCGCGCAGACATAACATTCCGGAAGCACTTTCATTTCAATTTACCCTTCTTGACAAGTTTGACAGTGAACGTGGCCATTTAAAGAGGCCAAACGGAAACGAGTCAATTTAATAAGATATCAAAAATGGCGCAGTCCCCTTTGGGATTCCATATTTTAACTCGGCAAGGCGGGGCAGAGCGTTTGCAGTTAAAACGCAATATCACGCACAGATTGAAAGCGTTCAGGCAAGGCAATGAGAGGAAAACGTTAAATCATGGGGGGTTGACTTGAATTGGGGCGCCTCTTACCCTTACGCGACTTACGTGTTTCCGGGCAAGTTCAGATGCGCGCTTTAAGTCCTCTTCGCTGTAGGGGTCTATCTGAGAAAACCTCTGGTCTATGGTGTGGTTGGGGCTGAACCTCTGAAGCACGTAATCCTCATCCCCGGCGATTGTCTCCGCAATCGCCTCTACGTCTTCTGGGCTGTGGATAAGCGGAACCACCGTGGTTCGAAACTCGTGAGGAATACCCGACGACCTTATGATCCCTATGCTGCTTTTAACCCTCAAAATGAGATCATCATCCCTGTTGCCGGATGCCACTCGGTAACGGGCGGCATCGAGCGGAGCCTTTATGTCCATCGCAATGAAGTCCACAAGCTCGCACTCGATAACTGACTTGAGGACATCCGGGAAACTACCGTTCGTGTCCATTTTCGCTTTAAGCCCGAGCCCTCTTATCCACTCAAGCAAACTTACGATACCTGAATGGAGACAGGGTTCCCCTCCCGTAACGCAGACACCGTCAATCCACCCCTTTCTTTCAAAGAAAAACTCTTCGAGGTATCCGAGTGGGACGGTCTCCAGAACGTCAGGGCACAAGACGAGATCGCGGTTATGGCAGAAAGGACACCTGAAGTTGCACCCGGGAAGGAATATCGTTGATGCGATCATCCCCTCCCAGTCAACCATCGTAGTCGGGACGAAACCCTTTATCCTTATATCACATTCCATCATCGCCACTTTCAACCCGACTCAACTTACCGCACGCGAAATATTCGGTCAAATTACACCAAAATCTCATGGAAACTCACGGTCAAGCGCCTTTTATAAAGTTATTCTATCGACGAATAGTCAAGTACTTTAAAAAACGCAGGCTTTATGTCAGCACTGTCAATATCGTGGATCAATGGATGGCTCAACATACATGAGGCTACATATTCGCCTCAATTTTTTCTTTTAGAGAATCCAGAGAGGTGACCCCCACAAGCATGTCCTTGCTTTCGCCGTCCTTGAAGACAACAAGCGTGGGGATCGCGCTGATTCCGAACCGAGCAGCGAGAGAAGGATTTTCATCTACATTGCACCTTGCGATAAGTGCTCTTCCCTCGAACTCCTCTGCTAATTTCTCCATGATTGGATGCATCATTCTGCAGGGACCGCACCACGGAGCCCAGAAGTCAACGAGTGCCGTGCCCTGCGCTTTCGCGATTTTCTCATCGAAATTGTCTTCCGTGATGTCAACAACTTCAGCCATACTTCCTCCTTCTACTCAAAAATTTACTCAAACCTCTGGGTATACCAAAACCGCAAGCGTAACGAGAAAACCGAAAAACACTCCCCAAACGCTAACGAATAACCATCAGACCATCCTCACCGCGCCCTTTATGCAGGCGTGCTCGCAGTCTCCGCACTGCTTGCACTTCTCGAGGTCCACTCTAGCGGGCTTAATCCACACGCGGGGCGATTCGCCCGAGATCTCGGGAGGAATGAACGCTTTGCTCTTACAAAGCTCAGAAGGCTTGCACTCACAGTCGGGTTTGCATTTTGTCAGATCAATCCACGGTAATTTATGTCTCAAACTTAAACCTTCCCACCTTTGAGTTGGTACTTTATCCAGCCAAGCTTTCAACGTGAAAACCCCTTGTAAACAAATGACAAAGGTTTTTTTCTTAGTATCAATCTTTAGAAGGAATCATACAATGAGAATTATCAACTTGGCGTATCGGACCAACATTCCAACATGAGCTTTCCTCTTTGCGGTTCAGCGCAATGTTCCAAAAGACACATGCCCGCCCGAGCGCCCGTTCCAGTACATCGCCCGCTCGACAACGAAAGGCATATCCGAGGACAACTCGAAGGAAAGGTCTCTGTTGGGCATATCAAGGGCGACATCAACCGTAAGTCTTCTCGACGGCGAAACGACGATATCCTTCTCGAACGGAAGACCCTTTTCGGGAAGATATCTCAAACGAAGGGTCATCGATTTTTGACCCGGATTCAAAACGAGCACCCACGTCTCAAATCCCCATGATGTCGAGCCTTCAGCCAGATACCACTTTTTGGACGCCCTCGGAGAAGCCAGCGTGCAATGCCCGGCTTTTCCCGAGCCGTTGTTCCAGTACATCGCCCTCTCGACAACCGTGCCACTTTCGCAACTGACCTGGAGGGCAACGTCTCTTTCAGGCAAATTTTCATTCAAGAAAACAGTGAACCTTGATCCGGGAGGAACGCTCAGGCGTTTAAACGCATAGCTTTCGGCAGAGCCAAACTGCCTGAACTCAACAACCGCGGTCGAATCGGAAGGGTTTGCCACAAGTACGTATTCACTAAAACCCCAACCAGTCGTGCCTTCCGCCAAAAACCACCTTGAGCTTAAGCCGGTCGTCCCGTAGGATGAATGACCTCCACGTCTCGAATCCCAGTACATTGAACGCTCCGCCACCACGCGCCTGTCTGCCCGAATGCTCACAGAGAATTCCGATGAGGGCAGTTCGCTTGAAACGTTTATTGTATGTCTGGAGTTCGGAGAGAGGCTAAACGCAGGTTTTTGGACAGAGCCCGAGGGAGTCATATAAGTAACCTCAATTTTCGCTGCCGCGTCGTCTGGGTTTTGGATTAATATGAATGTCTCAAATCCCCAGGCGGTGCAACCTTCAGCGAATAGCCACGAGAAGGACGGCGCCTGGATACCGGGCGAGCTGGTTCCTTCGAGCATCCCTCCCCAGTACATGGACCTTTCGCAGAAAATCTCCCTATCAGCCTCGATTTTAACGGAAACATCCGATTCAAAAACCAAATCATTTACTCGGAGAGTTTTTCTGCTCTGTGGAGGAATGATAATCGGATAGGGGTCTTTCGCTCCTTCTTTTGTCATAAAAGTGACAGAGGCGAAAGCCTGCTCTTCAGAGGGGTTCGCAAAGAGTATGTACTCCTCGAAGCCATGGGCGGTGCAACCCTCGGCAAAAAACCATTGCCTGCTTTCGGGCAATATTACAAGGATCCCGCCTTTCAGTGAGGTGCTTGTTCCGGAGGAGCGCGAGACAATTAGGTTATAAAGTCCGGGTTGCGCCTTCGAAAAATCAAAGGTGCACTCCATCTCGTTCGGGCCCGTGACCTTTATTTTACGTCCTTGAATCGTCTCTTCCCCGAACCTTTCGAGCCGCACGCTCATCGGTGAGAAAAAGCCGCTCCCTCTTATCGTTACCCTTCTTTCCCGTTCACCACTTTTCACAGTGTCGGGCGAGACGGAGTTAACACTAAGGGCGGATGTATTGGGCGGTTCCACCACACTGAGAGCACTTGCGGCATCAATAAGCCCGTAGCCGTACTGCTGGTCCCACCCCGGAGAACCCAAATCGTGGCACGTCGACGTCAAAGCTGATCTGATCTTATCAGGCGTCCAGGACGGGTTGATGGACTTAATGAGAGCAACCACCGCGTTCACATGGGCGCAAGCCATAGATGTCCCCGCCATACCCAAAAAACCGAACCCACTGGTGGGGTCGCCCTGCGTGACGTAAGTATTCTGAATTATCCCACCATCTGGTACGGCTTCACCGCCTGGTGCCACAACGTCGAGCTCTGGGCCGTAGTTGGAGTAGGAGGCGCGTCTTTTGGCGCGGTTCGTCGCCCCAACAGCAATACAATTTTTATAAGCGGCGGGATAATCCACTCTTCCCTCGTTGTCATTACCTGAAGAGGCGCAAACGACGGCTCCTTTGGAGATGGCATAATCAATTGCGCTCTCGAGCACAGCGCTTGAACCCTCACCTCCGAAGCTCAGGTTTATTACTTTCGCGCCCTTATCGACCGCAAATCTTATGCCTCTTGCGATGTCCTCATCAATTCCAAACCCCGTATCGTCAAAAGATTTTACGGGTATTATCGTCACTCCAAAAGCGGCGCCTGCGACACCGTAGGCGTTATTGGTCGTCTGCGCGATGGTGCCACAAACATGCGTACCGTGACCGTTGTCGTCATCAGGGTAGGGGTCCTCGTTAGCGAAATCGTAGCCTTCTGCGAATTTCGTTCCTGATAAATCAGGTGCTTTTCTGTAGATGCCGGCGGTTCGGTATGCGACCCCTGTGTCTATCACCCCGACAGAAACGCCCTTTCCTCCGGTTGTTACCTTGGTCCAGGCTTCCGGCATCCCGATTCCGCCGTTTCCCGAAAAATCCTTGAAGTTCCACTGTTTGTCAAAAAGAGGGTCATTCGGAATCCAGGAGGATATGCGTCTTACGTAGTTGGGTTCTGCGTACCGAACCAGCGGGGATTTTCTAAGCGCGCAGAGTATATCCCACATACGCTCGCTTGGGACCCTGATTTTCTCAAAATCGGCAAAAGAGGGTTGGACGGATGAGACAACATTCATAGATTCTTTCAACTTTCTTATCAGGGCCAATGAAGCCTCGTTTCTGAAGGACACGAGCAGTTCGCCTTCCACGCAGAGAGAACCGTTGAAGCGGGTAACCCCGCCCGAGGTGTGAAAACCTAAAGATGGTCCGAGATTAGTGGTCAGGCCAAGAACAAAATAAGAGGGAAAAAACATTTCCGGCAGGAACATTAACAACATCCAGAACACGAGGCTAAAGAAAAACGCAAATATTCTTGCTCTAACGATCTTTTTACCGCGACCTTCATGCAAGAACCGGCTTAAAGCAACCATCTGAAGCGCTCCTCAGGAACAAACACAGACCCAATCTTCCGGGAAGTAAATCATTGTCCGTAAAGCAGAAACGCATCAACCTTACCGATTATGCATTCTTATTTCATTTAAACTCAATGACATCCCAGAGTCCAAGTTTTCGCAAACCAGTTATCCAAAGAAAACGGCGCCGGCCAAACCGGCGCCGCCTTCTTCAAACGCGGTAAAAGTATATCACGGGTCATAACCGATTGAGTCATGCCCACCCTCGATCAAAGCCTCCGAGTAGCGGAAGTACATCGCTCTCTCGCAGATGATCGGCGCGCCTTTCACAAGCGATTTCACCTCGGTGGAGAAACTCATGTTCTCAAATCCCTCAACCTCATCGACGTGGATGGTATACCTCGAGTTTGGACCGAGCGTGTACTCCAGCGTCTTTTCGACCGTTTGATCTCCAAACGGCGGACCCATGAAGGTCACCCGGACCTTAACGCTCTTGTTGTTCGGGTTCATGAGGAGCACGTAGGCATCAAATCTCTCGCCCGTGCTTGGATTGTCGCTGGTGTACCCCTCGGGCATGAACCATCTCTCCCCGGCAGTAGCGGCGATCGATCCGTGACCACCATCAATGCCGTCGTATATGAAGTATGAAACGCGCTCGGCCACAATATTTACATCCGAGACAAGCCTGGTGGCGATCGACCCCGCTTCGCAGCCTGGCACATCATCCAGTCGGATCGTAAAGCGGGTCTCTGGGCTTAACTTATAGTCAACCTCAACGGGCGTGTTGTCCTGACGCATAAATGTTGCTTTCACATTCGCTTCCGTCTTCTGCGGATTCACAATCAGGACATACGTATCGAACCTTCCGCCGGTAGCAGGATCGTCCACGGTATAGCCCTCCGGCATGTACCACTGCTTTGCCGGAGCCGCTGCACCCAGTGAGCAGTGCCCTCCCTCGATATTGTCGTATCTGAAGTATTCAGCTCTTTCCGCCACTATCGGCAAATCGGATACGACACGCGTTGAGACGTGAGCGTCCTCGCAGCCAGGTACCTCATCCACGATGATGGTGTGCCTTGCATACGGCTCGACCGCGATATCTTGCTCAACCGGAGTGTTGCCCTCGCGGAAGAAACTCACTTTCACGTTAGCCTTCTTGTCATGCGGGTTAGCGAGAAGAATGTACGTGTCGAAAATTCCGCCCGTGACTGGATCGTTGCGGGTATAACCTTCCGGAATGTACCAGGTCTTGCTCAGCTGTGAAGTCCCTATAGAGTCATGACCACCCTTCAATCCGTTATAGGCGAAATACATGGCCCTCTCCACGGCTATGTCGACGCCATTTTTGGATATCAGCCTTGTCGATATGTGGTGATTCGCGCAATCGGGGACGCTGTTCAGGTGAATAGTGAACCTCGACCTCGGCGCAACATCGTAAACCTGCACAACCGGCGAATGTCTTTCCCTCATGAAAGTAGCCTCAACAACCGCGGTGTTCGCTGTCGCGTTTTGAATCAGGATATAGGTATCGAAGCTCTCACCGGGAGAATACAAATCCTTGCCAGTGTATCCCTCCGCAAGATACCAGGTGGTGCTCACCTTTGGTCTTGGGGGAGGGGGTGGCGGTGGCGGTATGGGCGGTTTGCGCACGTAAACGGTGTTTTCGACCTGATTAGTGAGAAACTCTGTATCACCTGAAGGTCCGCCCTCCCCGTCCGGGTCGTAGGTAACCTTCCCCCTGTTTGCTATCACGGCGCCATTAGGAGCGTCATCGCTGACAGTTACCGAGAAGGTTATGACCACCGTGCCCCCGACCGGAACTGAGACCCCGGTGACCTTCACCGGGTTCTGCGAAATGACAGTGCCGCTCGTTGAGGCAGCGTTGCCGACAGGCTCGGTGTTTGCGGGAATCTCGTCCTCGAAGGTGACTCCGGTTGCGTTCATGTTCCCGCTGTTCGTGAGCGTCACGGTGTAATTAATCTTTTCCGTCCTTGTCACTCTACCCTCGGGGGATACTGATTTTGCCGCGCTCAATGCCGAGGCGGAAACAACCTTGTTGACCACCTCGTTGCTTTCGACTGTTGTCGGCTCGAGCGGGCATGCCGCTCCATCCGGGTCGTAAGTAACGCTTGACGAGTTCTTAATCTTCGTCCCGTAATCCAACGGACCGTTAACTATGACCGAATACCTAACCACCTGCGGCGAGTCCTTCGGGACGCTCATCCCCTCAACCCTTACAGGATTTTGGGATACCACCGTGCCGCTCGAAGCGGCAGCGTTGCCAACCGGGGTCGCATTCGCGGGGATCGCATCCTCTACAATAACACCTGAGGCGTTCATGCAGCCGGTATTGTTAATCGTGATGGTATAGTTGAGTCTCGCGCCGGGGCTTACATCTCCCTCGGGCGAAACTGCTTTTTCAATCGAGAGAAGGGACCTTGAGACAACCGGACCGTAAAGGGTGGGATCACCAGGCTCCTCAGGAGTGCTAAGGTCATCGGAGGGAACCACGATTGTCTCATTATCCCAAACGAAATCAGCAACGCCCTGGTTTGAGATCATGGTGCCACAGTCAATCGGGCAGTTTACCTCAACGCTGAACCTAACAAGGCGCCCCCACAGGCAGCCACCCAGAACAGTCATTCCCTGTATTTCGAGCGGGTCCTGGGAGACGATTTCACCATCGTTTGGAAGACCGAGAAGGACGGCGTCACCCAAAGCGGTGGTTCCGGCCGGTATTGGATCTATGAAATGGACGTTGGGGGCGGGAACGAACCAGTTTAAATTCCAAATCACGATCTCGTATCTTATGAAGTCCCCCGGGGTTAGGTTGCCCGACGAGTCATTGTCAACCCACTCATAAACGCTTTTCCAGATGCGAACATCCGGCCCCCCCCAGGCTGGCTTTTCCTGCGCTTTTGCAGATGCACCAGAAAGCGATAGCCCAAGAACAATCAAAAAACATATAACAAGCGGAATCACAAAAGATTTGTTTTTAATTTCCCTCATCTCAAAAATCCTTTCTCAAAGCCCGCCAGGGAATTTTTAACTCTTGCGTGGGCTGCAAGTCTCCGGATAATCCACCGTTGGACAGGCTCATTTTCCCCACATCAAATCTAATAGTAAGTTTTCCCTATTGCTGCAATCACGAAAAATCTTATAATACTTACGGCTGATTGATTTTATCACACATAATGTCAAATGAAAATAATACTTTTGGGGGATATTAAATAAAGTGATTCTGTCCGGTGCTGTAACTTAAATCATCAAAAACCTTTCCGCCTGGAAGAACTGCCGAAACCTTTTACAAGCGGAATGTTTAAGTTTTCGCATTCTACGTTGCTTTTCCCATAATCAGGACAAAGACACCATTAGTCCAAAAGTTTCCCCAACTCCAAACCGCCACACTTGCTTCCCCTTTACTCACCTCCACCTCATATAAGTCTTATTGATATCCCCCGTTCAGGTGATTTTTAATTCACCCGAATTTCACTTCAAATTGCACTCTCTATAACGTATTAGAATCCTTTAGGATACCCCCTGCATATTCCCAAACAAGGCGCCTGGCTTGTTACCCGTTAATCGCAAGGACCACCGCCTGAAAAGATTTCCTGGATTCTCTGCTTTATTTCAATCTATCTTTAGCAAGAGTGGCGGCGCAGTCCTCAAAAACCATTCTTTAAACATTCGCCTGAGATTGCCAAGGAAACACGGTGCGGGAAAGTGGATAATATTTGAAAACATCGGTTAAAACCAAAAAAGATAAGGCGGGAGGATTTCCTCCCGCCTAATTTAAGGAGGTTGGTGCCATCCGCCGGAGATGTTGGCGAGCAATCCCGGCAAACTCTCAACAATAGCGCTTTACGCCTCTGTCATCTCAAAAAGCCAAGAAACGCATCGAATGCGGGTAAACCAGAGAAATTTAATTTGCGCTCACCCCCACAGAGGAATGCGCCCATGTCCTCTCATCCCCGTAGGTGGAGCGCTCGGCAACAACCGGCAGGCTTGATCTCACCTCTGTTGAGACCTCGAACTCGGACGGGACAGTATCAGCGACGTTGAATGTCTTCCTCGAGTAAGGGGGCAGAACTGCCGTGGGTCCCTGCACCGGACCTTCGGGCGTCATGTATTTCAACTCTACTTTAGCCTCTTTTGCGTTAGGATTTTGAACAAGTATCCATGTCTCAAATCCCGGGGCTGTCGAGCCTTCTGTCAGGTACCATGTATTGGATGGAGCGCTCACCCCCACAGAGGAATGCGCCCATGTCCTCTCATCCCCGTAGGTGGAGCGCTCGGCAACAACCGGCAGGCTTGATCTCACCTCTGTTGAGACCTCGAACTCGGACGGGACAGTATCAGCGACGTTGAATGTCTTCCTCGAGTAAGGGGGCAGAACTGCCGTGGGTCCCTGCACCGGACCTTCGGGCGTCATGTATTTCAACTCTACTTTAGCCTCTTTTGCGTTAGGATTTTGAACAAGTATCCATGTCTCAAATCCCGGGGCTGTCGAGCCTTCTGTCAGGTACCATGTATTTTCGGCAACCGCGAATGGCAGCGAATTGCTCGCCTTGTTTCCCACATAAACAGCGACCTTTCCGGAGCAGGATTCCATTGGCGCCCTGAATACCACTTCCTTGTCGTTCCAGCTCAACACGCTTAGCTTCTTTCCGTTTACGCGGACCTCACCCGGCATACTGCCTAGCCCAACACCGTAGAGCAGAACCCGTTCGCCCGCCCTAGCCACGTTAGGGTTCACCGCACGCAGGGTCATCTGGAAAGCGAACTCGTTTTTGTTTCCCGCTTCGCCTGCCCAGTTGTAAAGCACAAGCGAGTTGCCTTTAGCATCTGCGGGTACGACAGCCTTCACATAATTGTCCTTCCATGCGATGACCTTCGCGCTCGCGCTCCCAAACGACACTTTACTCTTGCCTCTTTTGGCCCCGAAGTTTTCGCCACGCAGGACAACCTCGGTTCCCGGTCCCCCATACGTTGGGTTCACCGTTCTTATAATCGGACGGTCTGAGGGGCAGTCATTCATGACCCAAGCTTCCCAGCAGTATTCGCGGATGAATCCATAACTTAAATAAGCGAATCCATCCGAGCCCCAGTCCGTTCCCCAGGAGTTTATTATTCGAACCCCTCCCTCACCCCCGAACGCGCGGTCATCGTAGCCTATAGCTAAAACGGCATGGTCTCCGAGGTACTCCTCCGAGGCTGAAGGCGAATAGATCAGTCCATTTGTGCAGTAGTAGAAGCTTTCATACACAGGCACGCATAGAGCAACCGGTTTACCGGCAGCGATCCTTGATTTTACAAGTGATATGTCATTGCCACCGGCTCTGAGCCAAAGCGCGTAATATTCGCTTATTCTGTAAGGCTTTGTCGCTTCCTTCTGAAAAGAAGTGGGCTTAGTTTTATAGTCTTTTTCGTTATAAGGGAACTCGGCCAAATCGACAATGCCGCAGTTTACGAGCAGCTTGAAGGCAGAAGCAAAAGACGCCCCGGCGTCCTCTCCATCGTTCACCTGGTTATATATCCATGAAGGACTGAACTGTCTGTCAGTTCTCTTCGAGTTCCAGCCGTGCTCCCGCGCCTCCATGTAGGTCTTGTAATAGTAGCCCACCGCCCACCCCACGCAAGAACCCTGTCTTCCCTGATATCCCACAGGGGGAAGGTATCTTAAGTCGATAGTCGCGGCCGATGGCAATGCTCCCATCCCGGATACGCCCATTGCAGCGACAGGAACGCGCTCTCCGACACTCCTCTTTGCCCCGAGAAAGCGCGTTTTACCCCCTTCAGGGGAAAGATAGCCATCGCTCTCTTCAGGCGGCTTATCGTTTGTATATTCACAAGGAGTGACGAAATGAGAGACTGGCGCCGCCTTCGCTTGAGCGGCGGACACAAACGCGAAAGACAACAGAATTAGGATCGCTGTTGCGATGAGAGCTATGGGTATTTTGTTTGTGCGCTTTCGAGATTTGCCCCTGGGGGGATAATGGCGCCTTGTCACTACAATCACCAACCTCCAATCCTCAAAATCGTCAAGGCGCCATACCCCACGTAATCGCCAATAGGTCTGAAGTGCTGTGAAGGTTGGAGGAAATAAACCATTTACTCTCGCGCTATAAAAAACTCACCCAAACGGCGCAGAAATAACCAAAAAGTTGGATTGATTTATCACCCGTGAAAAACGGCCGCAGAGATATGTGCGAGAAATTTTTTGAATTTCTTTTCGTTCGAATTCTTAAGCATCACCCACACACTTCAGGCGCCACCTGAACGCATTTTGCCAAAAACGCGCGTTTACAACTTATCTCTCGTTTGGATATGATTCTTCTCACGGCACCTCGACTTCTTACGAAAGGGAGGAAAGAAATGGCGGTCTTCGGATCAGATGAATGGGTAAAGGATTTGAGCGCCGAAGTGAACTCCAACCTGGAATTGCCCGGTGCTGGAAAAGGGTTCAACGCCTCCATCCAGTTCATTGTTGAAAATGCGCCTGGCGGAAAGAGGCTGAGCTTTTGGGCGCACATGAAAGACGGACGAGTAACGGAATCCTCAACCGGAGAAAAGGAAAGCGCTGAATATCGACTAACCGGTGATTACGATGTCTGGAAGTCGATTATTGAAGGGAAAGAAGATCCCATTCAAGCCATCATGGTGAAGAAGCTTGTTTTCAGGGGTAATCTGCAGGTGGTAATGAAATACATCAAAGCGGTTAACATCATCATGGAATGCGTGAAGAAAATACCTACGGAGTTCTAATTTCTGGTGAATCTCAATACAAATGTAATTCGTCAGATTTCCCCAGGGAATCAGAAGAAGAATTAGACCAACAAAGAAGACCGCGCCTTCTGAACACGAGATACCCTGAGAAAACTTTATTCAAAGTCATTTTCGCGCAGAAATAAGGCTCCTTCACTGTAAAAAACTCACGGCAAGTTGTGTATGAGTGCGAATGCGTTGCATGTTAAGACTGTTTTTCGATATGACGACTTAAGTTCTCAGACATCAGCACAACAAGTTGGATATGAATGCGTTCTATGCTGAAACCCGAATCACCCGGATAACCGTATTTTATTTTTCAATTTCTTGAAATACTTCATAGTGAAGATGAAAATAAGTAAAATAATGATTGCTTTATCGCCAAGAGCCCCCGTAGCTCAGGGGAGAAGAGCAAGGGATTCCTAATCCCTGTGCGCAGGTTCGAATCCTGCCGGGGGCACCAAAAATATTTACCCATCTCCAAACAGAAAAATCCGTAAATGGCTTCCATTCCCGGACGCTCATACCGTTAATCGTCAGCAAACGGTTTTAAGCACACGCAGCTTTATACGAACCTGCGCCAAGCGAATCGTTTGGATTGCCTCCGTCTTTAGAAAAATGAGCGATACCAGCAGGTCAAATCCCGTCGGGCAAGCTATGAAAGACATAAGTAGAGCAATATATGGGTTCGATTTCCGCGCGTTCCCCCCGCCACGGATAAGGCGAAGCGGGAGCGCCCAATCGCTACAGCTTCAGGTCAAATTATGCCGCGCGGATAAGAACCACTCTTCTCTGAAATGGAAGCGTATCTGACCTTAGAAGATTACGGCATCTCGAGTACTCTTACCATCCTACAATTATCAGAGAATTTTAAAGCGTCTTCCACGGTGGATGTTTGCAATACAAAGCGAAAACCATCTTCCGCTCGCGCAAGATAACAGCGCAAAATTTGGTGGCAAAAGCACAACAAGCCAGCCTAAGTGAGAGTCGCTCCCCAGAATCGGCTTAAGGAAGGTCTTTCCCGTACCTAACGCTCGAATTGACTGGCTGTTCGCTCCCCTAGTGATCCGTGACCAGAAGCTCTTGGGCGAGTAATGCGGCGCTGTGATTGGTGAAATACCGCGCTTTATAAGGCGTATGATTTTTCTCATTTTCTAATGCGCCGATTGCAAAACTGTTCGCGGTATAATATGCGCGAAGAATCGGCACGATTAAATTTTTGATAAATCCTTCGATTAAAAATGATACGCTGCTATACGCTGATAAATAGTATCTATTGTTCAATTTAATTGGGTAGACAGGCGGCAAAATACTATGTCTTCTCAAGGGTGAGGTCGGCAACGTGTTCCGCTGGCTGAAGAAAAAACAAACCAATACTCGGCAGAAACGAGCATCGCTCTTTTCGTGAGAGAGGTTGAAAAAGAGTTACAATCAACAGAAGAGGTCGCGTTCCTTCTTACAAACCTCAATCAACAGGTTGCTTCCGATCTGATGGAAGCGCATGAGAAGGGGAGCCGATCCAGCAGAGAAGTGGGACAGAAACACCTACCCTCTTTTCTTGAATTGAAAAGCCGCGTTGCATCCTCAAAAGAGCGGTTTTCACAAATCAAAACACCTCAAATACTCGAATCGTTCCATACCGCATATGGACGCTTCTTAGCAAAACTGCTCGAAGTAATATCCCTTCTTGCTAACGCTTACTATCTTATGAGCGAAGGCAGTGAGGAGGAGTCCGCAAAAACGCTCATGCGCGTCCGTCCCATGATTCGCGAGGCGATTGAACTCCAATCAGAAGCGAATCGAGAGCTTACGCGGGCGAAAAGACTATGCAAGACAACGCGATAAGAAAATCTCCTGAAAGAAAGGGTTTTAAGTAGTCTATCCAGACATGATATTTTGGTTCGACAAGAAACGCTCATAAAACGTTATAAAAACAACAAGGTGCGTGAAGTCGCATAAGAATGCACAATTTTTTGGGTATCAGAGTTTCGATTGTAGTTTATCGGAGGTCTGTGTAATATTTAACTCACTATTGCGCTATTTTTGGTAAGTTTACGCGGCAACACGCGTTTAATGGACAAAAATGATTAAAACCGCTTTCTTGAAGAATGGGTTTCCCGTAAAGAGCACTGATTTGTCCGGCGCAGTCAGGAAGCACTTACGGCCTTGCGTTTCTGAAAGGAGAGGGAATGTCTGATGAAATCGCAACCCTCATAGCGGAACTTGAAGAAAGTAAGACATTGGAGGCAATAAGAAAATCGCTTCGAGAAGGGGAGGACCCTGTTGTTTTAATTGAATCTTTGAGGAAGGGCATGGAAACGGTTGGGGAGAGGTTTGAGAAAAAAGAGTATTTCCTATCCGAACTTATAATGTCTGCGGAAATATTTAAACAAGGGGTCGCCTTGATAGAGCCTCATCTCAAAACAACGGAGGAAAAACCATCCAAAACGGTTGTTATAGGTACCGTCAAAGGTGATATTCATGACATCGGAAAGAACATTGTCGCCACCATGCTAAGATGCGTCGGATTTAACGTTTCCGATCTCGGAGTCGATGTCGATCCCCGCGCTTTCGCCGAAGAGGCCCGCAAAGCGGGCGAATGCATCGTTGCCCTCTCCGGGCTTTTGACTGTGGCTTTCGACTCCATGAAGGAGACTGTCAGCGCCATCGAAGAGGCGGGGCTACGCGAGAAAGTCAAAATAATGATAGGCGGCGGAGCTGTGAACGAGAAAGTGCTCGAGTATTCGAAAGCGGACGCATACGGCAGAAACGCGATGGACGCGGTAAGGATTGCCCGCGATCTTCTCTGAGCCAGAAAAGAAATCAACGGCAAGAAAGATTCAACCAGGTCAGGAACTATAAGTGGTGGCGTTTCAGGGCTTTGAAGCCGAGATCAATTTTCAGGAAAGGAACAGCCTTGAAAATCGAGAAGAAGATTCATCCAAAAGACACGATGAGTTCTGAGGAAAGGATTCAGGCGGCGGTAAACCTCCAAACCCCCGATAGGGTACCTGTCGCTCCTCTGTTTTATTACTTCGTGGCTAACTATAACAACATGAGTTTCGCCGAACTCTATGACCCCGTGAAGTATTTCAATGGGCTATCCTGTGTTTTCGACGAACTGGGTCCGTGGGACGCCCACTACTTCGTTAACGCTTACGACAAAGAACTCATCGCCTTTGTGATTCCGATGAAGCTGCTTGAGCCCGGGGAGGAGCTCCCCGAAAACACGATGAGACAGTTTCTCGAAGCCGAAATAATGACGCCGGATGACTATGAATGGATTATTGAAGAGGCTTCAAAGATAAGAAGTCTCGCTTACGCGCGTTTGGTAATAGAACGGTTGATTCCCAGGATTTGGCCCGATGCCGTCCCGCGGGGGTGGAAAGCCTATAAAGCGATGATTCCCCTCATAACCAGAAACACTCTTCTTTTGAAAAGGGAAATCGAAAGATGGAGAAAAAGAGGCGTCACGCCCCTGCACCAGTTCGCTTTCGAGGCTGCATTTGACACCTTCAGCCTCGCCAGAGGTCTCATTGAGTTTTCAAAGGATTTGAGCCGATACCCCGACAAGGTCATAAAGGCCTCGGACGCTCTGACCGAATCCTACGCTTTCCTCATAAAAGCCACATGCCGCATACTCAAAGTCAAGAGGGCGGAGATATTCGTCCACCGTTCCTCGAACGACTTCATCTCCCCTCGCCAGTTCATGAAATTCTCGCTACCATCCCTTAAGACGCTCGTGGAAAAGCTTGCCCAGGATGGCATATCGTCCATTCTTCACTGCGACGGCAACTGGGACCTCAATCTTGAGCTGATGCGCGAATTCCCCGCCGGCAGGGTCGTTATGCAATGCGATGGAACGAGCGACATATTCAAGGCGAAAGAAATCATCGGCGACCGCGTGTGCATATACGGGGATGTCCCGGCGAACCTTCTGGCTTTGGGCTCACCCGCTCAAGTTGACGAGTACTGTCATCGTCTCATCGAACAGGTTGGCAAAGGAGGTGGCTTCATCCTCGGGTCAGGGTGCGAGCTCGCGCCTAACGCTAAGCCGGAAAACGTCAAAGTGATGATGCAATCCGTCGTGAAATACGGATACTACACACAGTCCAAAGAGTAATCGGGAAATCTCCACATTTTCTTTGTTTTCCGCTGGTTTAATGAAAAAAAGCCCAGAAAAAATTTGCTTTACCTTAACGCAGCGGAGGTCAGGTTATCGCTAACCGGTCTCCCTTGAAAAACGTTGCATTTTAGCAATTTGATATTCTGTTAATTTTTATACTATAATTAAAAAACTGATTCTTCCAACATGGGAACAAATAATGTTCAACTGGGGGCGACATGAGGCGGCACTCAAAAAAGACATGAAAAATCACGAAAGATCAAATGACTTGTTTTCTTAGGGGGATTAATTGTCAATTTGCTTAATTATCGGGACGAGACCCGACATCATCAAAATGTCACCCGTAATAAGAGAGCTAGACAATGAGCGCATCGGTTACTTCGTAATCCATACAAACCAGCACTACTCCTATAATCTCGACGCGATCTTCTTAGATGAGCTCGAATTGCCCAGACCCACATACGACCTCGAAGGATACTCATGATCGCATGCAGAATCCACCGCAAGAATGCTCATCGAAATCGAAAAAGTGCTGCTTTCTGAAAAGCCTGAACTGCTCATTGTTCTTGGCGACACGAACACCACTCTCGCGGGAGCTCTTGCGGGAGCCAAGATGCACATCAAAATCGCTCATATAGAAGCGGGCTTGAGAAGTTTTGAAAGGGCGATGCCTGAAGAAACAAACAGGGTTATTGTTGACCATATCTCGAACTACCTTTTCGCGCCCACGGATGTAGCTCAGAGAAACCTATTAAATGAAGGTATAAAAAGGGAAATAATTTTCGTCACCGGGAACACGATTGTGGATGCGGTTTATCAGAATCTCGATATAGCTCGCAGGAAATCACAAATCATAAAGCGACTGTCCCTTAAGGCAAAAGGTTATTTTCTAGTGACGTTTCACAGAGAAGAGAACACAGACGAACGTGAAAGGCTTGAAAATATACTCAAAGGACTGAAACTCATCAACGAGCATACCAACCTCCCGATGCTTTTCCCCATTCATCCAAGGACCATGAAAAGGATTCTCGAGTTCCGATTGGAAAATATTCTGAGCTCATTTCGCAAACTTATCCTCATCCAGCCCGTGGGTTTTCTTGATTTCCTCATACTTGAGGCTAACGCGCGCCTTATATTCACAGATTCGGGAGGAGTGCAAGAAGAGTCGTGCATCCTGAAAGTGCCGTGCGTAACCATGAGGGATAACACTGAACGACCTGAAACGCTCGAAGTGGGCAGCAACACGCTCGCGGGTGTATCACCTGCGCAAATTCTTGCCGGTGCAAGAAAGATGTTGGGCGCCAAAAGGAACTGGCCAAATCCGTTCGGGGATGGTCGGGCCGGGAAGAAAATCGTAGAGCATATAAGGAAGATACGCAGCAATGAACTATACACAAGTTCTCTGCCTCGGTGACAGCATAACGTTTGGCTCGAGATGCAAGTATGATCGGGGCTATCCGCCTATTTTTTCAAAGATGCTCACCGAATATCTTGGGTGGCCCCATATCTGCATAAATGCCGGGGTGAGCCAGGAGACCTCTGCTCAAATAACGCGCCGCGCATGGCAGTATCTCTCTAACCCTGATATCAGGTTGCTTATACTGATTGCGGGCACAAACGATTCCAAGCCGACAGTAAGAACTCCACCTGAGATCTACGCGGAAAATATCGAGCAGATACTGCTCATGGCAACGGCAACGGAGACGGCAACGATTCTCTGCAACCTTCCCTACCTAATACCTGCGGGACAGCCGACATACGGTGTGGAATCACCCGAATTAATAGCAAAATACAACCAAGAGGTTGAAAGGCTCGCGCGAAAATACAAGATCACTCCGGTGGTTAACTTGTACAATTTTTTCAAAGAGAACCCTGACAAACTCGCCGATGGGGTTCACCCGAACTCTGAAGGATATCACTCAATCGCTCAGCTTCTCTTCGAAAGGATAATCCAGGGCACAAGCATACCTATGCTGTCAATGGCAAAACAGGCAAATCAAAAACAAGATGCCTGAACCAAAGGGTTCGGGGTTGCCTGAAACCCGCAAGTTAGAATTCCCCGTTTAGGGCATTTACCGTAAATGGATATTCTTAGCGATCTTTTCTTGCCATCGACCAACTATATCTATATTTTTTAATTCGAGAATAAGCAAAAAGACCGCGACAAAAAAACGTATGCCATAATATTAGTGGGAAGTAGCCCTTATCACCCTTGAATAAAGTCCGAGAATTTTCCGCGCCGCTTCGTCCCAAGTGAACTTCGAGGCTCGTCGCAATCCCTTCTCCCGCAATTTTCCTCTTATCCTTTCATCGAAAGCGAGCAGAGCCATGACCTCTGCTATCCGGTCCGGCTCCAATAAGTCAACATATAGCCCAGCATCACCCGCTATCTCGAGAAGAGAGCCTTCCCTGGAGAGGAGAACAGGAGTTCCGCAGGCAAGGGACTCAAGTACAGGAAGCCCGAAGCCCTCATACTGGGAGATCAGCACGAGCGCGGTGGCGGCGGAATAAATGAAAGGAAGGTCATTGTGGGGCACGTTTCCGGTAAGAATTATTCTATCGGAAAGCCCGAGGTCTTCGATTTCATCGTGAATGTAGTCTTCGAAACCGACAGGGTCTCCGCACATCGCAAGGTAATATCCACCATGGTTTTTCAAAAACCGCTTGAAACCGAGAAGGGTGTTCAGAATATTTTTCCTTGGATCGAATCCTCCAACATACAGGAAATATGGCTTTTTAATGCCGTACTTTCTAAGTATTTCATCTATCTTCTTCTCGTCCGAAATAGGTTTGTAGCGCTCATTAACCCCTTCATACACCACTTCTATTCGATCCTTTGGTACCGACCATAAGCGCTCAACGTCACGGCGCGTAGTCTCGGAAATAGTTACGATAAGAGAGGCTTTCAAGGTTGCCCTGTGTTGCGCTTTTATCCAGAAGTAAGACTTTGGACCGAGATAAGGACCCCTCAAAATCAAAAGAATCAAATCGTGCACTGTGACTATGCTTGGGCACTTCAAGAAAGGAGTCATGTTATGGTCTATGCTGTGAAACAGAGACAGGCCTGAACCGTTTACTGCTCTGGCGAAAAGAATGTGGTTTGCAGTGATATCGGCGCAAGGCAAGCGCCCAGCGAGGGGTATTTCTTGCCATTCAATCTTTTTTAGCGTTTCCTCTTCGAGCAAACGGGGGTCGAAACTTTTTCTGTATCCAAAAAGAACAAAGCGGTATTCTTCCCCGAGTCTAACAAGATTGTCCACAAGACAAGCGGTGTAGCGACCATCACCTCTGTACTGACTGATGTCGCAGAGAGCTCTGCCATCAAACCCGATACGAGTCTTTTTCAAGATGAACCTCGCTGCCGCCTTTTAAATTTGCGCAATTATATATCTTAATATCTTGGGTCTGGTAACTAATGATAACCCCTTTTCCACTGTAAATAGATAACGGAAAAGCAGTAACGGCAAACTAATTGTAAAAATATGGCGCCGAGATTATTTCTTTGAGTATGGGTTTACAAAGAACCTGACAGTTGCGGAAATCTTACAGATTGAAGAATCTATCCTTTCTTGAACGCGCCTACCGGAAACATGAAATCGCGTTTTCAAAAGCAAAAAGGACTCGAAAGCCGCGAAAGGAAAGAACACCCGCTCCAAGAGGTAAAGGTTTATCCGCAAGCTGAAACGAAACTATTTTCGAGTTTGGGTGAATGAACAAAAAGAATCGTCGTGGAAGCTTAAACGGTTTTTAAAAAATTGAGGAGTAATCTTTGGTGCGGTAATTACAAGAGGGAATTTATTCCGAAATTCTTCAGACTCGGAGGATTTTTCCTCATTCTGCCAGCGCTCCTCAACGCTTGCTGCGGTCGAACGCAGGATGGCAGAAGTCCTGTGTCACAAATAGACACCAGGGAGGTGGGCAGGAGAATACTGGTCATAGCTCCTCACCCTGACGACGAGAATTTAGCTACTGCCGGTATAATCCGAGAATCACTCAACAGAGGAGCGGAGGTTCTTATAGTGGTAATCACGAGCGGAGACGCTTCGATCAAAGCCTGTAAGGAACTGTCTCAAGGAAGCAGAATAACTCCGGAAATGCACCGCAAGGTCGGGATTTTAAGGTGCAATGAAAGCAAGCGAGCGATGAGGAGGCTCGGCGTTCCCCGAGAAAACGTAATATTTTTGGGATTTCCCGACGGCTCGGTCAACTTCCTCTGGGACACAAACTGGGACATGAGCAATCTGCATATGGGGCTTAACGGTTGTAAACGTTCTCCCTACGCCTTCTCATTTGTCAAGCGTGTTCCTTTCTGCGGAAAAGTGCTTAAAGATAACCTTAAGAGAATAATCGCGCGCTTCAAACCTTCATCCATTTTTTACCCAGACCCCGAGGATCTGCATCATGACCATTGGGCAGTGAACGCCTTTGTCCAGTACGCGCTTGCGGAGCTCAATTTTCACGCAAAGGAATTCTTATACCTTGTGCATAGAAGAGATTTTCCTCATCCACGCGGTTACGCGCCCTACCACGGACTCTTCCCGCCCGCTAAACTGATTCCTCGCAAAGAAAAATGGCTGGTTCTACATCTCGCTCCTGAAACGGTAAGATTAAAGGCGCTTATAACCAAAATGTACGCGCTCCCAATGGCTGTTGCTCCAAACATGCTTTTATCCTTCGTTAGGAGAAACGAGATTTTCGCCCTGCCCTCAATTGAAGTCCTGAAAAAAGCAAAAAAGGGAAGAAATTCTGATGCGGCAGAAACACCTGAGGTAGCGGTCATCGATCCGGATGGAGATACCCTAAGCGTGAAAAGACCTGCCGGGGATATCAAGAAACTACTCATCAAGAGGGGAAAAAGAGCGTTAAACTTAAGGCTTGAACTTTCGGGTAAACCCTCCGGTGAGTTCACCTATCGAATCCATCTGCGTATTTTCAAGAAGAAAAAGACACTGAGATTCGACATTAGAGTTTCAGAAGGAAATTGTTCGATCGAGAAAATTGCCTCAAACAGCATAAGCGCGAACTCATCAATGAAAACGCTGTTCAAGAGCAACTCGATAGAGGCTGTCATCCCTGAGGATATCTTGCGGGAAGCCATCTACCTGCTTATGGGCGCCGATGTTTACTTTGCAGACAAGATGTATGATCGATGCGCGTGGAAACGCGTAAAACTGGAGTAGTATAGAGAGGCTTTGTCAAATTAATCCATTTTATGAAGCTACTTCTTTTTCAGAGCGCCTTTACTCTCAAGCGTTACCCGGACAACTTCCTTGCTCGACATGTGCGGCGGAATGTCCAGAGCTTTCCTTGTTAACTCATCAGAGCATGTCCACCTGTAACGAATGAACTCGAGCATCCCCGATGGACCGTTTATTCTCGGTGCGCGCAGTTTCCACAAAGCATCAACCAGAGGGTAGAGTAGGAATGGAGGAACATCAACGATCCTTTTTTGCGCCATTTCGGCGATCTCCTCGATTTCCACCAGACCCTCTCCCACGGCATGAAAATATCCGCTCGGTTCCTGCTTCAAGACTGTAAGGAAAAACCGCGCCACATCATCTTCGTGTATGAACTGCATGGGGGGTCTCGCACCCCCAACGCCCGGTAGTATGGGAAAGTCGAGGAGAAAACTCGACAAATAATTGTTCACGTTAGGACCGTAAACGATACACGGCCTGATAACCGCGAGTCCCACCTTTGGATTTTCCCTTTTGAAAATTTTCAGCATCATCTCGACCTCGTATTTGTCAGACGCGTAGGCAAAGTTGGGCTGCCTCCGAGGCTGGTCGGTCTCCTTCAAGTAAGAGGGGTTATCGGGAAAAGCACCGAACGCGGACGTAGAGGAGGCGATGGTTATGTGACGCGCGCCGCAGTAAAGAGCAGCTTTCAAAACATTCCTTGTTCCGGAAACGTTGATATCGTGCATAAGTTTCTCATCTCTCATGGGATCAACAACGAAAGCAAGGTGGACAACGCTGTGAGGTTTGTAAACCGAGAAGACATCGAAAATCCGCTTGTCCCTCACGTCCATTTTATAAAAATGCAGATTTTCAAAACGGTGTCCCTGGTTTCTGATGTCTATTCCGATTACGCGTTCAGCGAAACCTTCGCCTGCCACCTGCTCGAGCAAACGCGAACCAATGTATCCTGAGCATCCGGTGATAGCCACGGTCTTCATTGAACAACCCCCAGACACCGTAAGAAAAGAAATATTAAAACTACCCGTAAGGTCAAAGATTCAAACGCATTTCCTGAAGCAGGTGAATATTAAAACGGACGACAACCCCTTTTCAAGGGCTTTTGCCACCAAGATTTCGATCGGCTGTGCCCTGGGATATGCTTCCTGGCGTCAAGTCAACAAAACAAAAAATACCGCTGTCCGGAAGGGAGGCTAAGTGGGGGTTAGAAGTAGTCTTTGCGCCGAGAGAAAGCGAATCAATCTCCCCACTAAACGAGAAAAGGTGGGTAGGCGGGTAAAGCACGTCTTGTAGGAATTATCATCCAGTACGGCGCGAGCGCGCGGGAATGATTAAAACGTTCCGTGTTTTCCCTTCCCGCTATCAAATTCGGCGGCGCCCCTCAACGCTTCGCCGGCCTCCAAAGTTTTCAAACCCTGTTCAAACTCCTTTTTGAGAGCAGAGCGGAAATCCTCAAACAGGCTTTCCCGCGCGGACCGCAAATCGCCCCGGAGACAAACCTGTGGGAAATTCGAAATATTCAGGGCTATTTCTTCAGCCTCTTCTTTCGCTCTCCCGTCGGGGACAACTCTGTTTACAAGCCCCATATGAAGAGCCTCTCTCGCTTCAACCGGGCGCCCTGTCAGAATCAAATCGAGCGCTCTGCCAAGACCCACAATCGCCGGCAGTCGGATGGTGCCGCCGTCTATGAGTGGAACACCGTACCGTCTGCAGAAAACCCCGAAGACGGCGCTTTCCTCAGCGATGCGAATATCGCACCAGCACGCAAGTTCGAGACCGCCCGCCACCGCATATCCCGAGACAGCAGCTATCACCGGTTTGGAAAGGGAAAGGCGAGTAGGACCCATCGGGGCGCATTCGTCAAGGTTCAGGTGTAAGGGATTTATCCTCTCTGCATCACCGCTCGCAATCGCCTTCAAATCCGCTCCAGCGCAGAAATTACCTCCCGCGCCCCAGAGTACAGCCACGCGGGCCGATTCGTCAGAGTCGAAATTCTTGAAAGTATCGAACAAAAGCCTTGCGGTCTTCCCGTCTACCGCGTTCCTGACCTCCGGCCTGTTTATGATAACCGTCCAAACAGCGCCCTTTTTCTCAACCTCAACTTCCATTCGGACTCACCCCTCGAAAGACAAAAGCGCTTGCCGCGCCAGTCTTGACAACACGCTATGAACTCTTACCCGCAAGGTAAGCATGCCTTCAGCTTGGGACCAAGAGGCTTCCAAACAGGGCAAACGCCACCCATTTCGATTCCTGGTTAAAAGATTGGTTCCCAATGTGTTCCTCGTGCCACGGAAATCTGATCAGTGTCCACAAATAGGCTGCCATCCTTTGTCCTCTAACCTGCTATTCGCGAAAGCCAGCCTCCTATCTTCGGAAAGGTCTCGTAAGGAGCCAGAAGTCCGTTCACAAGATCAAGATGAGCGGTTTTACGCATCACATGAAACTCATCGAGGCGATTCCTTCCTTTCCTTAAGAAGAACTGCTTTATGTCCTCGGGGTCGGTCAGGTCAACCGTTTCGTCCGCGAGAACAAGCGAAGGAAGTGTTATCCTCCACAGGTTATCTGAATAGTAATAGTATCCATCGCCTGAGCGCGGTTTCGGTGAAAACAGCAGGAACCTTCTCAGAAAACCGTTGCGGTAATACTCGCGAAAATTCTTCCACATTATGCTGTCGGCATACTGAGCCATCGCATGCGTGTGAAACCCTCCGCCGACAAAAGAGGCGTAGAACCTCATCACGTTAATGTCAATATTTTCTGGATTCACAAAGCGAATCGCAGCAATCAGGTTTTCCAGTAAATCCGGAAGACAGCCTTTGAGCGCCCACAGTATCCTTTGAACCAATAGCAGGACATCTCCAGTGGACTCGGCAACAGAAGGGTCAATTCCGCTCATATCTAAATAAAGCGGCGGAAGCAGAAAAAGGAGGGCAATCGAAGGGATGCAAACTTTGATACTCGGGACTATAGGTCCGTCTAAGTCGATAAAGCCTCTTACGGCCTCGGGACCGCGGCCGTTGTTCCTTTCGAGCGCTTTCAGGGGATCCGAAACCACGCTGGGGTTCACCAATCCCCTGAAAACCGCCCCCTGCAGATACACGTAAGCCATTGTCGCGCCCATGCTGTGCCCTATATAGACCGGTTTTTTTCCGCTAATCTCTCGTACTCTTTTCACAACCGCCTTAACGTCATAAATCCCGTAATGGTCAATGGATGAGTTCCAAGCGGGAAAACCGACGCCCGATGGATCCACGCTCGCACGGTAGCGAGTAAGCCATACGTCATAACCGCGAGAATAAAGATAATAAGCGAGGCTGTAAAACTTGATCGGATCCCTTTGAATCACTTGGTCGCCCCGCGCCCAATCTGGCAAAGAATCAGGGAGTCTCACGTCATATTTTTTCCCTTCCGGACTTCTTAAATCAAACTCGTTAATGTTGGCGCCGGCACCTGGCATGAGAATAACGGGTAGCGCGTCCTCATGAAAACGCATACCCCATTCGGGGAGATAACGCCTCAACGTAAGAACGGCACCATCATCAGTCCTGACCTGATATTCCGCGCCGGGCACAGACCCGAGAGATTTCTCGGGGAAGCATAATGCTGGTGCCTGAAAGGAAAGAGCCAAAACAAGACTTAAAATGACCAAAAGATTCAGAAATCTTTTCATCTCATCCGACCCCCCTGAATTGATCGGGCAAAGAACCGCGTGAGGGGATAGGATTTTCAAAATCCCCGCTTAAGGGACGGAAAACCTTTCCATAAACTGGTAAGTCACCTCCCTTAAAACCGGGTCGAGCCTCAAAAGACATTCATCTTTGATTTCTTCCGGGAGAGGTCCGAAGTAAGCATGAGCGATGCCCCCTGTAACACACGCGATGGTGTCGCTGTCACCGCCGATTGATATTGCCTTCCTTATGGCGTCCTCAAAATCAACGGACTCGTAAAACGCTCTTATCGCCTGAGGCACACTTCCCTGGCAGGTGACGTCAAAAGAATAATGTTCTCTTATCCGGCTTATGGGCTCATCGAGATGATAGCCAAAAGTATCCTCAACGAAGCGTTTTATTTCATTCTTGCCGCTTCCATTCCTTGCTAAAAATATCGCCCCTGCAGTCGCCTGGGCGCCCTTTACGCCTTCCGGATGATTGTGGGTGACGACCGCGCTCCTCATCGCCTCGTTTAGAACATCCTCAAGATTATCGAAAGCCCAGCCGACCGGAGAAACACGCATGGCGGAGCCGTTCCCGAAACTGTTGTAGGGTTTGTCGTCACCGGAACTCGCCCACAGGTAAAACATTGAACCGTAGCCTGCATCGGGATATCTTCTGAAATAGCGCTTGAAAGCCTCGCGGTAGTCTCCGTTTTTTAATAGTACTTCCGCGACAGCGACGGTCAGAACGGTATCATCAGTAAAAGTAGAGCTCGGAGAAAACAGAGGGAACTCAGTGGTCTTGACATTATTCCACTCATACACTGATCCGATAATGTCTCCGGCAATCGCACCGAGCACTTGAAACACACCCACGTGAATAGAAATTTAATTACATCCTATTTTCCCAACGCGGCAAGCCTTTTTGAGACTTGCCAGCTCAGTCCCTTGATTCTCGTTTGAAGGAATCGCCAGGCGCTCTCGTTAAATCCTTTGAGTTTTTCAGATCTTGGCATTAAGATTCCGGATTATCTCCTCCGCTTCCCTGACGGTGCGCGCAATCACCTCTTGAACCGTCGGTATATCGTGAAGAAGACCGGTAACCTGCCCGACTGGCAAAACGCCTTCCTTTACATCCCCGTCCTCCGTGGCAATTCTTATTAACTTGAAGGCGTTGGCCATATACGCAAGCTGCTTGGCGTTTTCCCAACCAGAAGCGAGTACCCCGAAGAAAAGTTTGATGAACGGGAGTTTCAACTGCTTGGCTATGAAGCGGGAGTTGGGTATAGCCTTCAGCAACTGTATCGGGTTCATCCCTCTTCTAATCGCCTTCCTTGCGCCCTCGGTATCGAGAACACGACACCACAACCCATCGAACCTTTTGGAATAAAGGGTGTCGTAGATATCTTTTTCCAGAGAAAGCTTCTTGTAGTTTTCATGCAGAGGGCTTTCCTTTGTGGTCATCATCCTTGTCCCCATGGCAACGCCTTCCGCGCCGAGCGCGAGCGCCGCGGCAAGACCTCTTCCGTCGCCGACACCACCAGCGGCTATAACAGGTATGTTAAGCTGCGAGGCAAGATGAGGAACGAGCACAAAAGTGGTTGGTGGCTCACCGTGAGCAGCCGCTTCATTACCAGTTGCGATTACCGCATGGCAGCCGTATTCCTGAGCTCTCTTCGCGTGCCTTATGTTGGTAACGGTGGCAACAACTTTCCCTCCGTATTCGTTTGCCGCCTGCACTATCCAGTCTCCCTTGCCGAGGGCGAAATTAATTACGGGCACCTTCTCTTCCAACAGGACTCTTGCGTTCTCTGCAGCGCCCGGGAAAAGGAGGGAAACATTGGCACCGAAAGGCTTATCTGTAAGTTCCCTGATTTCCTTAACGGCCGCCCTCGTCTGGTTCTCATCCAGGACGCCCGTCGCCAGAATTCCCAGACCGCCAGCATTGGAAACAGCAGCAACCATTTTAGGCACGCTGATCCAGCTCATTCCTGACATGATGATTGGATGTTCGATGCCGAAGAGTTCCGTGATTCTCGTCTTCATGCTTTACTTCCCTTCCTTTCTTAAAAACCAACGGCTCGCACTAAAAGATATCACGCCCGGAGAAGGAAATCGCACACCTCAAAAAGATATTTTCAATTCCACACCTCCGAGCGCCAAGACCGCCATCCCATTTACTCCTCTTTCTAATCTCCCCGAGACGCAAGGAAATTGTATCACCCCCGGGAGTCTGAGGGTAAAACATTCTTTCTTTTATACTCAAAGAGGGGTCTTGAAAGAAATCAGCAAAAAACCGGATCGCCTCCGATTGTTTTCCGACCACCATGACCATGCGGTCGAAAACGAGCGGGGAAATCAAGACCAAAGAATGGACTTTCGGAATTGATTCTTCTTTGAAAGGAATACCAAAGCGCTAAAAACGAAAGCGCTCGCGCAGAATCAAGTAAGCGATAGGGTAGCGTCCTGGGTCTTCTATCTAATGAACAGCAAGTCAGCTGTCCAGAATATCTTTGCTCAGCGAGATGCCGAGCTTTTTTCTTAAAAAGTCGAGTCGAAAAGATTTCCTGCCTCTTCTTCCATCTTTTTCAATCGCGTTTTCGAAATCTTTCAGTATTCGAGCCACTTTAGCTCTGCCCGACTTTGTTTGAGATGCCTGCCTCGGGGTCTTCCCACCGAGCCTTGCGTATGGCTCTTCCAGCCACCTCGAGAAGAACTCCTCATCGTAAACGGAAACCGGTCTTATTCTCACGTTCTGATTCAGTAAATCTCCGGCATGTATTTCAGAGGAGGTTCTCCCGCCCGTAACACGCTTGCCGCCCCTCGTTTTGCTCAGGAAAGAGCTTTGGTCCTCAATTGCGTCAACCCTGTGCGAAATGAGGTCTTTACAGAGCTTGCTTAAAATAATTTTTCCTTTTTCTAAATCCCCTATTGAGGCGGTTTCGAAGCTCAGCCTGTCGTTTTTCAACTTTACAATTCCGAACAGCTTTCTTGCCGTGCCATTTGAGTCCACAGCCTCGAGCTCCACACTCCTGACCGACCATTCATCAACCACGGAGTGCTTCACGCCGTTGAGTTGCCCACCCAAGCCGGTTAAATCACCTTTGATATTTTCTGTTTCTTCTCCACTAAACCAAGCGTAAACATCCTGACTGCCTGGCCGACGGGCGGAATTTACCTTTTCCATCATCGGGTGGGATTCTAAAACCGAAACGAGACCCTCGCGGTCCACAATCTCATAAACAGCCGAGCATCCCGCGATTTCCTCTCCCTCGGCAGTAACAAGAGTGGTCTCCGGGCACTTAGCGCAAAGCTGGAAGATGTAATGGATAATTCTGTGAGCGTTCCCTTCGAGGAAAACGCCTTGATCCACGGTTCCTGAACAGGAGTGCGATTCCCTCATCTTTCGGCGCACATACTTTTCGACACGGTAAAGTTGAGACCTTGGGACATAAACATATCGAGGAAGGCTTAGCCACTCTTTTCCGGTGAATGCGACGCTCGTGAAGACAACGTCCCACAATACGAGAGACTCCGCCATCCACGGGTCTTTCACCTCAAAGATTTCACCCCCGAATAAATCTTTCAGTTCAACTCGAAGAGGTGGCTTTATCTTTTGAACCTCGAAACAAGAGAATTTGTGGGTGCTCGAAAACGAGCGCATAATCCTTTGAACTCCCGGTTTTATGTCAACATCACAGGAATTTTCAAAAATCTCCACAGCCCTTCTGCCATCCGGCGCAAAGCGCTTCCCAAAAATGAGCCAGTCAAAGAGCATGTCTGCGTAAGGATACTCGAGCGAATGTAGCGCCGAATCAAGCATGCCGGACCGGATGACAGGCTCCCAGAACTCATGAATGGCCACAATCACTTCTTCCCTCATCCAGCTATTGAAAAGAAATTCCTCAATGCTTTCGAAAAATTTTTGAACTCTCTCCTGATAAGCATCGTAGGCATTCAGCCTGTATTCGGACATGATATCCCGGAACAGAAGCAAAAACTCGTCGAGGCAGCAATCTTTAGCGGCGCTCCCGCTCCTGCAGAAGCAAGGCTTATCCGGGTCTGTCGATATGAAAAGCTTTAAGAACCCTATGTTATCAAGCTCAATCTCCTCTTCATCGGCAAGCATTATCTCACGTATGAAGGTATTTGTTATCCGGAATTCCTCTGCGTCTGGATCCATCTCCTCGCAGCAAATTTCGTAAATGTTCTCGCTCAATATCTTTTCGAGCCTGTCTTCTTGGGGAAGATCGACGCTGATTCTTATCGTATGCTCAAGCTCGCCTCTGATCTTATCGTCGAAGTGCTTACCGTGTTTCCACAGATTGCTGCGAATGGAATCAATAGCCCTTCTGTCCCCTGTCTCGAGGAGAGGAACAGCTATTGAGCAGAATTTATACTCAAAATGGGGCTCGGCGGGATTTAATCTTTCCAATTGCGCGATAAGAAACTCGAGGTTTTTCTCATACTTCCAAAGATAGCCGAGCACCTCTATGGCCGGGAGGTGCTCATCAAACATCTGTTTGTTTCTGATTATCGACCTCATCCTATTGGATACAGCCGCCGGATAACGGGAGCCTATCTTGGCGAGGGTGAGTACCGCTTCGTTCACGCATTCAGGCCAAGTGCTCGACAGTGACTCAATGAGCGGCTCTATGGCCGACGCGGGCTTCACGTGACCCAAGAGCCTCATTAACGAAATTACCGTAAGTGGTGGAACCTGGGGCAGTCTCAAAACGTCGGAAAAGAAATTGGAGATGATACTTTCCACATCCCCGCAGGAGTTGAGCAGCAGATGCAGTTCTTGTGGTTCGGTAAAACCTTTCTCGTAAGAGCAAATATCGTTTAGGAGAAAGTGTTTCACCAGAAACGGGTCCGCTTCCCCAACGTAGGGATAGGCAGTTCGCATGAGCGGATCAGCCTCAATCCGGGTCAGGTATCTTTCAAAGTGCTCGTGGTCCGTGAGCATCGAAAGGATTGCATCCTCGCGGAAGAAAAGACGCTCTTTTTCGAGCGCAAGAGCAATGCAACCACACGCATTCATAAAAGAGCCGAGGTTGTCGTGAATGAACCCGCAAACCAGGAACGCCGAAGGAAGCGCTGGATTACGTTCCGCCTGCGCTTCAACAATTCGCAGTGCCTTATCATAAGAGATTCGTCCGGCAAAGCACTCCTCCATCGTCAAGACGGAAAGGAGCATAGAGGGACCCGCAGGCTCAAAACTTGAGCAGCTAATTGCTTTAAGGACATCCTCAAGCGACAGGGCTCCACTCACATACTGTTCAATGAGCCGTCTTAAGTGCGACTCGTCATTTCTTCTATCCAAATCAATCCCTTATCTTAAATCAGTCAGATTACCCAGACCCGAAACGGATTTCAAATCTTACGTTAGAACCAAACGGTTTTGCTGTCAATCAACAGCACCGGAAATTTGCCGTAGCATCGAGATTCCCATTTCCACCCTACTTCTTATATAAACGGAATATTAACCGATTACCCAGCCTAAAATTTGCTGTGCCTCGGGTTTCCCCATTTCCACTCCATCGAATCCTGGACTTCCGATCGAGTTCGCTCCACGGAATTTGCCGTATCCTCCGGCTCCCCGCCTCTACCTCCAACAGGATCTGCGCCCTTTGCAAAAGGGAAGCGAGTTAGCGATTTTTTAGAAGCGGAGTTTCCCCACTTGTCTTATTGGGCGCATGCCTGGTTTTGAAGGAGCCATAACTTGTCCTGTGTGCTATGCTTTCCGATAGGAATATGCATTGGCGCTAACCGGGTCAGCACCAATGTGTAAGTCTTTATAACCAATCTAACTTGATTTTTGTTCTGATGTATGATAAAAACGGGCTTACGCGATGCTCTTTCCCTTTGACAGGGCTTTCGATGGACGGAGAGATTGACAGAAAGACCGCTCAAGATAACCGGCTGAGAATTGACTGCCATGTGCACCTCGTGGCTGTTGACAGGAAAAACCACGGGAGTTTTTACAGAGGGGCGGACCGCAACAATTTCCTCTATACTGCCGGCAGGTTATTTTATGGTCTCCACGGCAAAATGAGCTTCGCGCAGTTTGATGATGCTTATGCCGAGATGCTTGCCAACATGGTGCGGAAGTCCAAGTACTGCGACCGCGCGGTGCTGCTCGCAAACGATGGCATATACGACAAGAACGGCATATTCGATGCCCGCACTGAATCCGTGGTCTCCAACGATTGGACCGCCGAGGTGGTGAGACGATATCCTGACGTATTTCTTTTTGGGGCTAGCATACATCCAAACAGAAAGGATGCGCTTGAGGAGATAGAAAGATGCGCCGAGAAAGGCGCCGTATGCGTGAAGTGGATACCCTCCTCGCAAAACATAGAGCCATCAAACGAGCGCTATTTACCTTTTTACGAAAGAATGCTCGAGCGTGGGCTCGTGCTGCTCAGCCACACAGGTTATGAGCATTCACTTATGGTCACCGATCAGTCTTTGGGCGACCCAAAGCGGCTTAGCCTTCCCCTCGAAGTAGGACTAACTGTTATAGCTGCGCACTCAGGAACAAGCGGGTGGTATCACCCTATAGAATATTTCCCGAATTTTTTACGGCTATGCGAAAAATACGACAATCTTTATGGGGATACCGCGGCGTTTACCGCTCCCGAGCGCTTCACATACAGAAAATGGATTCTGAGTTCGGACCTTGCGAAGGAGAGAGTGATACACGGCACGGACTTTCCGAACCCTCCGCTACCGATACTGTGGAGCGGAACGCTCGGTCTGAAAAAAGCTCTTAAAATCCAATTTATGAGGAATGTGTTTGATCAGGACTATATGGCAAAAAGGGAGTCGGGGTTCCCGGAAGAGCACTTCAGAAAAGGCCATGAGATTTTCCTGAAGGATAACAACGCGTTGGAGAAACACAGATAACGTTGAGCCTGCTCATTATCACGGACATTACGGGCAAGAGAAGTACGAGAAATTGTGATTCCCGTTCCCCTTCGGGAAAACCAAAGAAGCGTCAGTCGACCGTCACCACCTCAAAATCGAGGTCTCCGTCTTCGCTTAATTTCCAATCGGCACTAACGCTCTTTCCCGTGAATGCCTCATAGAAACCGGCCGCTGAACCGACGATGACCGCCGGAACCGCGGGGTTCTCAATTCTGGCGGAAAAGCCTTTTGAAGTCCTTTCAAGCGAAACAAGATTTCCCAGTCCCTGAACGGCAAGCCATCTGCGCAGTTCCTCCCGGCTCGAACCCCTCCAGCACATGTTTACGCCAGAGACTGTGTACATCTGCTGGGCTTTGACTATCGTGTCCGGTATATTCTCCCCCAGTTCATTTTCGAGCTCGTCAAATATCACCTGGATACCGACCGGTCCGAAGATCGCCATTCGCGTTCCCGTCTCCTGATGCCTAATGATTCCCTTTTCAATGTCCCACCCAAACTCCGCCAGGTCTTTTGGAACGTCACAAGCCTTGCATAACTCATGCTTTATATCCCCCGGTTTTCTTTTCATAGGATGCGGCAGAAGTCTTTCCTCGAGTTCAGGTGCGAAGGGAGCCACATAGTTATAGATAACAAAACGCCCGGGTTCTACTTCCTCGTAAGTCACGGTACCTGTTACTTTCCTTATTGCCTCGGTTGCGCCCTTCAAATCCCCAGAGAAAAGTCTTATTGAATATGGATTCGTTATTTCGCATTCCACGTAACTGTCTTTCCAGTTAAAGATCCTGACATTTATGTCCCCGTAGCCCATCACTCTTCCCTGCTCCATGACCTTGCGAACCACCCGTTCAATGCCAACAAGACGCGCTAAAAAGCCTTTCGAACCTCTAAGAAGCTTCGATATGTAATCCTTTGTTGCCCTTTTCTTACTTTCTATGATCATTTTGTCAATGGGCATCCCAATAAGCTTTTCTATGTTGGCAAACAGACCCTCAATGGCGTCAGAGTCCATAAAAAGCATACGGTGATTGCGGTCCCTCCTCTGGGTCATCGTCCCATCGCTATTCCACACATGGTCCCTTCCTATTTTTTTCGGAACACCGCAAATTTTGCATGGCTTTAGACTATTCATCATCAATAAACCTGCCTTTAAAAGCACTTGCTTTAGAAAAAAGCGTTTTCACCACGCAACACCCTAAACCTTGAACGTTTCAATTTCCGAAATTCCCTCACCAGAAACTCAAAAAACGGCAATCCGTCTACTCTTTTCGATCTGATTACATCACTAAAAACCAAATTTAGCAGCAAGCGAAGAAGATATTTCTATCAAAATAGATTCTTCCATGAAGCTTTTTTACCTTTAGCGAGCTCTACGCTTAGAGAATTCTTCAATCACGTATCAGACGTTCGTAAGTCTCCCCTGCTCACAATAAGGTGTGTTGACATTCCCACCGCAACTATTTCCCCATTCTCAGTTCTCACCTGAGCCTCCGTCACGCCAGTTAGCTTTCCCTTATGAATCACCCTTCCCTGCCCGATGAGCTTTCCACCCCTGATGTTCGATATGAAGTTGACTCGCAAATCAACCGTGACGGTTAGCTCTCCCTCTTTGAGAAGAGTACCCAGA
>CAKZLU010000023.1 GCA_937127245.1 uncultured Actinomycetes bacterium | reverse complement strand
TTTTCAGAGAGCGGAAGAAGACTCTCCTCAACCGCGCACCCGAGATTACTCTCCTGGCAGATGTGAAGGAGGTCGCGGGCAAGACCGTCGCTTGTGTCTTCCATCGCGCTCGCGCCAGCCTCGGCAATTATGCTCCCGGCCTCTATCCTCGGTTTTGGTCTGAGATGAGCCTCTACGAGCTCCGGGAATCTCGACCTCAAGCTATCATCTTGTTTTTTGAGGATATAAAGTCCCGCAGCGGAGTCTCCAACATGACCGGTTATTCCTACCAAGTCACCGGGTTTAGCGCCAGACCTCATAATGCTTCCTCTTATACCGGGCACGCCGGCGACGGTAACCGTGATGGAAAGGCCGGAACGGGACCTGCTTACATCCCCTCCGATCAGGGCACAGTTACAGGTCTCCAACATCTCTATGAAGCCTCCGAGAAGATTTCTTATTTCCCTCTCATTTAAAGGATTTGAATACGCAAGACTCATCAAAACGCATAAGGGTTGGCCGCCCATTGCCGCGATGTCGCTTATGCCGCAGGCCGCCGCCTTCCAGCCAACATCAGAAAGACTGTGGGTATCGAGACTGAAGTGAACGTCCTCGAAAATGCAGTCGGTCGTCAAGAGAACGCTTCCCGTTGAGAAATGAAACAGCGCGGCGTCGTCTCCGATTGAAATTCCTATTCCAGGATAGTTCTTCGCCATTTCCCCGGCAAGCTCCCGGATGACCTCAATTACCTGGCTTTCGGTCAAATGTTTTTCAGGCATACCTCACGAGTCCGTCTGTCTCTTATAACGCCCGCGACGAATTTATAACTCGCTTTTGAAATTTTTGAACTGCATGCGCGGCTCGACTGATACGAATGGCGAACTGACGCCCGATCGCGCAGGACGCTTTCTTATCCTGAAATCCGGTCAGCACACACTTTTCTCTGTGCCGAGAAACTCCGCTATGAATTTCATGGCGCAAAACTCACCGCACATACTGCAACCTTTCTCGTCTTCCACCCCACTGCTTGAGAGAATCTCCCTTGCTCTTTTCGGGTCAATAGAAAGCCTCATTTGAGCTTCCCAATGAAGCGCTTTTCTCTGTCTGGACATTTCGTTATCCCATTTCATGAAGAATGAGGGATTTCTCCCTAAATCAGCAGCATGAGCGGCGATCCTGGTCACTATTACTCCCTCTTTTACGTCTTCCGGACCGGGAAGACCCAAATGCTCCCTCGGGGTCACGTAGCAGAGAAAATCAGCCCCGGCATAAGCCGCCAAAAGGCCGCCCATTCCAGCCACGATATGGTCGTACCCCGGGGCGACATCCGTAACCAAAGGTCCGAGAACGTAGAAAGGAGCCCCATCCGTTATCTCTTTTGCCAGCCTGACGTTTTCGGCGACCTGGTTTACCGGAACATGCCCGGGACCCTCGACCATTACCTGGACATTAGCTTCCCGGCATCTTTTCACCAGTCTCCCGAGCGTAACGAGCTCCTGTATCTGGGCGCTGTCCGTCGCGTCTGCGACGGCGCCGGGGCGAAAACCGTCCCCGAGGCTTAACGTGAGGTCGTATTTGCGGGCAATTTCAAGGAGCCGGTCAAAATCCTCGTACAGGGGATTTTCCCTTTCGTTATAGATAATCCATCCGGCAAGAAAAGCACCACCCCTGCTCACGATATCAGCAACTCTGCCAGTTTCCTCAAGGCACCTAAGCGCCTCGGTCGTCACCCCACAGTGAACAGTCACGAAATCAACGCCGTCTGCGGCATGTCTTTCTATCGAGTCAAACATCTCATCAGGGGTCATCTTAACGATGCTCCCGTGTTTTTCTTGCGCCAGTATGGCTGCCTGGTATATGGGAACTGTTCCGACGGGAACAGGGGACCTCTTAACCACTTCCTTCCTTACCCCGTCTATGTCCCCACCCGTGGAAAGGTCCATTACCGCATCCGCTCCGGCATCAACGGCAGATTTGAGTTTTTCTATCTCGTAGTCAATCGAAGCACAATCAGCCGAAGTGCCGATATTCGCATTGACCTTTACTCTCAGGCCCCTGCCGATCCCGGACGGACGCTCGAGCGTTCTTTTGTTATTGCAGGGAACAACCGTTACTCCTGCGATTATGTCCTCCGCGATCTGCTCTAAGGTGAGGGGCTCGCCCTCGGACGCCAGAACAACCGTCTCGGGCATATCACCCTTTTTTAAAGCTTCAATGAGAGTCAAGATTCATCCCTCCAAAAAATATTATGTGCTTCTCGAGGGGCACCCTCTTTAGCCTTGCGAAAGAAGTGCGATCTTACGGACTCAACTATATTTTTTGTAGCCTCAACCAGATCAGGCGCGTCGCAGACAGCTGAGCATACGGCAACACCCGCGGCGCCTGCCTCGATCACCTCTTTGGCATTATGAAATCCGATGGACCCGACAGCGATTATAGGAACCTCAAAATGCTTCACGTACTTAATAACCCCTTCCACACCGATAGCGTCCCCAGCGTCGTGTTTGGTGTAAGTCCCGTAAACGGGACCGACCCCGAGGTAGTCGACTCCATCCATAACCGCCTGCTCGGCGTCCTGAAGGTCCTCAGGCGAGTAACCTATTATCGCGACAGGTCCCAGCATCCCCCGCGCGTCTTTGACCTCTATATCGTTAACCCCGAGATGTATTCCATCCGCTCCCACAGCATAAGCGACATCAACCCTATCGTTTATGAACAACAGCGCGCCCTTTTCTTTGAACTCGGGCTTCAGATTTCTCGCAATCGTTATCATTTCCCTGTCGGATATCACCTTATCTCTTATCTGAACGGCGCGACATCCTCCTGAAAGAGCGGCGCGGGCTATCTCCTCGTGACCGATTCCACGTTCGAGAGACCCACGTGTAATGACTATCAGCCTCGCTCTATCAATCCAGTCGCTCAAACAAGACCACCTTTCCTCGGATTGGACTCTTTTTTTCATCTAATTAGGTTTTATGCCTAACCAGGTCGGCGGCAATTTCAGCAGCCTTCTTGCCCGAGAGAAACATCCCACCGAAAACCGCGCCCATTCTCGGGGAACCCAGGACAGCATTTGCTGCCATCCCGCAAACGATGATTCCCGGATAAACCTCCCTGGTATTGTCCAGAAGCTCTGCCTCGCCAACTTCAGCCCACATAGGCTTTTCCCCTATCACCTTGCCCGTATCTGTAAGAAGCCGCAAGCCAGGAATCTTTCTTTGCACATTCCTGACAATCTCGGCGTCATGACCGCTCGCGTCTATCACCACTTTCGAGTGGACAGCAAGCGGATCGACATGCATGCCGGCAAGTTCAACCGCGCGCCAGTTTATTACTATGCCCGCGATTCTGTCCTCCTCTCTTATCACGACGTCCTCGACCGATACTCCTACCCATATTCGGGCACCCCCATCGATCGCGGAAGCGGTGCATTTCGAGACGGTTTCCACTGAATCACCAACGTAATAATCGCCTGTAAAGTGCTTGAGTTTCACCCCGAACATATCAAGAATGTCCAGCGCAGACCGCTCGACGACTATACGCGGAAAGAGCATCCCTCCTCCCCACATACCGCCTCCAACATGAAGGTTTCTTTCAAAGACCGCGACTTTGAATCCCTGCTTAGCGAGAAAATAGGCCGCCGTAACACCGGATGGACCCGCTCCAGCAATCGCGACGTCCAGCTCAAGCGACTCAACGAAATCCGTTGCGAAACCCTGAATTATCGCTTTTGTGATTTCGGTTTCCGAAAGCGCCATTTAAACCTCCTCTACAATTTGCTTTGATAACGCAGGTTCAGTCCGCTCATAGAAGCGGTCAACCCGTTTGCAAGACTCATACCGGTTCTGTCCCAAATCAGCCAAACCGAAAAACCGCGTGTTTCGGTTGACCTTGCCCAAACAAAAATTAAAGCCGCGCCACCAGCCGGGCCGGCTTTCCCTTTCAAGTATGCTATCCCTACGCTAGCATTACCTAGATCAGGTTCAACCGGTCGACAGGTCGCGCCCATCCTCTCAGCCCGCAAACACGAGCTCCCGTTTTCAAGCGTTATTAAATTCCAATTTAATTATATACACTAATTAATAATTAATCCAGCGCCAGAATACCTTATGCTATATTTTTAATGAAGCGCTTTTACGCATTCCAATTTCGAAACACCAAAAAATCTACCGAGAGGTGGTCGTCTTGTTCGAAGAAAAACGCGGTTATGACGAAAACGAGAACAGTACATCCGTGAACTCCGCTCAAGGCGGGGGCGAGAGTGGCGGCGGAAAGAACAAAAGAAGAACAACGAGTTCGCGTTTGTGGACCCCTTACGGAGACCCGGCGAGAGAGCAAAGGTCCTCAAGCGAGAATGAGAGGAGGGCAGAAACCGAAGAAGAGCTTAAAAAGCGTATCGAGGAAGCCCTCGAAAAATTGACTGTCGAGGATATTGTTCTCGATATGCTCGTAAGCCTTGCAAGCATTGCGTACCAAAAAATGGGAATACCAAAGGATGTCAACGCCAAATACAAAGACATGGACCAGGCAAGACTCGCGATTGACTGCATAGATGCTATTGTAAAGACACTCTCAGACAGAATATCCAGGGAAAAATTGCAACCTCTGGTTGGAACGCTTGATAACCTCAAACTGAACTACGCCAAAGAGTTGTAAGCACTCTTTGGGAAATTTTGGCGAAACTTACCGAAGGTGCCCGATCTTCGCCCAGCCGGGTTTCATCTTACCGCCGCTTCCGCGCGCCCGCCTTCAAATTTTATGTAATAAACGCCGCCTTCAGGATCTGCCGGAATGGTCTGTAAATAACGAGGAACAAGCTGCTCGATGCTGGTGGGATACTGACCGTTTTCCAGGAAATAGGAGTGAATTGCCGCGTTGATGGCCATCAAGTTGGCTTGCCTCGCCTCAGCTCCAGCCTTACCCTTTATCTTTTTTAAGCCCTCGGGAATTTCACTCTCTATCTTTTCCTCGATGTTTTCGCCAGTAGATTTCTTCCCTCCCCCGCAGCCAGCATGGACAAAAGAAAGGCAAACCACCAAAACAATGAGAAAAATTATCTCTTTTCTAAGTCTTTTCATGATTACCGCCCTAAAACCTAAGTGAGCTCCTCGCCCCGCCCTACCCGCTCTTCGAAGGCAATACCGGAAATATTGTTTACGTTGAGGACGCACTCCTCATACTCTACGGTTTCCTTCAAAGCTTGATTTATAACGGCGACGCTGGCCAGAATCAAGAAGTCGTCATCAAGCACTTCCTCAAGAATCCCCCGGTACTTTATGGAACCCGAATAGATAACGATTTCTCTTCCGACCCAATCACGAAAGCAATTTTTTAAATCCATCACACCCCCTAGACATCAAAAAACCACGCAAGAATCTAAAGAGTTTCCGTGTCAAAGAAGATATGGTGCGCTTGGAGGGATTCGAACCCCCGACTCGTGGCTCCGGAGGCCACTGCTCTGTCCTCTGAGCTACAAGCGCACCAATCGAGATCAACCACAAGACCAATCACAAACCGGCATGCCTGCAATATTCAAGGTAGCGCTCCCATTCGGGCTTCACCCTGCCCAGTTCAAGACTCACAGTTGCCGGACCTCTCGGCACACCCGGTTTTCTCCTCAACTTAAGCCCCGCTTCGGAAGGAAGCTTATCCCTCTTTCTCTCGTTGCATCTCTTGCAGGCGGCGACCACATTCTCCCAGGCATGATCGCCACCCCGGCACCTCGGTACAACGTGATCGACCGTTTCAGCAGGCGCGCCGCAATACTGACAAATCCATCCGTCCCTCGCGAACACCGCTCTGCGTGAAAGGTTCCTTCTGCCGTAATAAGGAACCTTCACGTAGTAAAGCAATCTTATTACGGAGGGAACGGGAAACGCCAACTTTTGTGACCGGATGGTCCCCCCGTCTTTTTCAAGGAGTTCGGCCTTTCCTTTGAATATCAGGACAATCGCCCTTTTGACTGTGACCGCGCACAGCGGCTCGAATGTCGCGTTGAGAAGCAAAACCCTGTTCATCTATGACGCCCCGGCTTAAAAAAGCTCCCAATCTATGATACATCAACAAAGCGCTCTTCACCCAAAGAAGTCAGCGCCTTCTAACCACTTTCAGCCTAAAGGCTCTCCATTCAGGCGCCAAGATCAAGGGCGAGTCCTGAAAAAATCCTAAAGTTTGAATTCGGTTTTCTTACCCCATAGTCCGAGTGAAATCGCGAGTTCCTCGTGCTCTTTTGCAGCTTCCTCAAGCGGTATTCCCTTAACGGACGCATCTATCGCCTGCCTGAAAGCCTTCGCGCCCGCGACCGGGCCTTTCGGATGAGCGTGAATCCCGCCACCAGAACCAATCATTATCTCCTTGCCGAGCTCTTTCACCGCATCCGGAACGTTAGTTGGCGTTATACCGCCCGAGGGCATTGGCATAGTCGGCTTCAGGTTGCCGAACGGGTATGTCATGCACCTGGCGGTTTGCCTGAACCTTTCCGGCAGATACGGAGCTTTGCCGCCGAGGGCGAACGGGAAGACGATAAAATCGGCTCCGCAAAGTCTGGGTATCTTTCCGAGAATAATCGGGCTTGAAATGCCGTATTCTGGCGACATGTAGTAGGCTCCGGCAACGTCCATATGCGCAAGGATGGGCACGTTGATATCCTTATCCTCGGCGAGCGCTCTCATCGCCTCGGGACCCACGGCCAGATAGTTCACCATCAGGGCATTTCCGCCAGCCTCTATTACAGCCTTAGCGAGATCGAGCATCTTCGGAAGGCGGTCGGTGACGTTTACCGTGTAGAGTGTGTGTTCGCCTGTCTCCTCAAACACCCTCTTTTCCATAGCCATGTAGGCTTTCACGCGATCAACAACGCGGTTGTAGGCCATATCGGCAATCAGCTCATCGTCTTTAACAACGTCGCAACCGCCAAGGGCAGCCTGGTAGAAGAGTTCGGCTCCAACTTCCACAGGATAACCAGCGCAAGGTTTTATCATGTTGTTAAGAAGCGGTCGTCTTTTGTCTTTGGGAATCTCAAGTAGTTCATACAGCCCATCGATGCCAAATTTGGGCCCCTGAAAACCATCGAGCAGTTCTTTGGGCATCCTCAAGTCCAGAAGTTTAATCTTGCCGCCCATGCTTATGTTACCCACACACGCGGTTAGAAGCATTGGTATCTGACTCTCGATGTTCCTGGCGGGGAAAGCGATTTGAATCACGTACTTCCTGTCCTTGACCTCGTCAGGAATCATCCACTCGTAATTCGGGACTTCGTAAACCCCGATGACTTTAGCCACATGTTTTGCTCTTACCTCCGGCGTCTCTCCAGGGACAGGCGTCCATGTTCCCGTCGATTGCTCAATTGCCAGCACAGGCGCAAGCGCGTGGATGTCCAGTTGCCTTGGCCATTCCGTGTAATAAGTAGCTATCACGTGAGTTTCACAGTCAATCCCCTCGGGCAAAGCGGTTGGCTCAGCGTCGTAAGGACCGAGAACCTCCTGGCAACCTTCGACCTTCTCATAATCAGACATATCCCCTCCTTTTACTGCAAATAGAGCACTTTCAAAAAACGCCTCTCAAAAAAGTATACTATATTTTCAAAGGAAAACACGGTTACCGTTTTATCTCCTATTTCTGCCTAAACCCCTGAATTGATCCTTCTATAGAGTTTCTTGAGCCTTTTATAGACTTCTTTCAGATTGAAAAAAGCTTCTTTGTATAAATTCGCATACTCCGTTCTCGGGAAGAAAACCCTGTCAACTTTGACAACATTCCACAGTGAAGGGATATCGGGATAGTGACCGAGTCCTCTGGCGGCAATCAACGCCACTCCTCTCGCGCCCGATTCCTGCGGCTGAACAACCCTCTCCACGTTAACCCCGCAGGCGTCGGCGTAGATCTGCATCCAAAGGTCGCTTTTGGCACCCCCACCGATAGCCCTTAATGAGACATCATTGAAGCCGCATTTCCTTACCTCCTCAAGCATCCAGCGAGCATGCAAAGCGACTCCCTCAAACACAGCCCTAGCCACGTCTCCCCGTTTGTGGTCAAGACTCAAATTGATGAACCCGCCCCTTACGGTGGTGTCGGGGATAGGCGAGCGCTCACCAAACATCCAGGGGCAAAAGATTAATCCACTGCTTCCCGGTTCCGCTTCCGCCGCAACCTTATTTAAATAGTCGAAGACGTCCATGCCCGGACCGTAATCCACATCCTTCGGTGCCAGGTTGTCAGCAAACCACTTGAAACACGCGCCAGCGCTCTCGGTTTCAGCCACAAGCAGAAACCTCGTCGGATCGGCTGAAGCGATGCTAACTATCCCTTTTCGCCCCGCGTTTACAGATTTCGGCATTGTCACGGCGATCCAACCGGATGAGCCGACGTAAACATGACCTTTCCCGTCAATTACAGCGCCCGAACCGACCGTCGCCGCCGGTACGTCACCTGTTCCAGCGAAAACGGGCGTTCCCGGCTTCATGCCCATCTCTTCGGCTGCCTTTTCGGTAAGCCCGCCAGCCTTTTCATATGATGGAATGACTCTGGGCATCTTGGATGGATCCATCTTGAATATCTTGAAAAGGAACGGGTCCCAATCTTTCTTTTTGAAATTGAAAGCCCCGGTGGCTGAAGCAGCCGCATAATCGTAAACGAACTCCCCGCAGCAACGGTAAACCAAAAAACTGTTGACATCAAGGATTTTATGAGTTTCTTCGTAGATCCCGGGCTCATGTTCAACCAACCACATCAATTTGGCAATGACATCCTTTCCGGTGGGAATTCCCCCCGCAACAGCGAGCAAAACAGGCTTTGTGAACATTCGAATAATCTTGTCTGCCTGCTCCTGGGCTCTCCCGTCAAGCCATATTATCGCCCCCCTTAACGGCTCACCGGATAAATCAACCGGCAGCACACCGAGCATCTGGGTTGAGAATATGATTCCCTTAACGTTATCCGGGGAAACAGAGGTCTCCTCCAGCACATCCCGGGTGGTTGAGGTGACTGCCTCCCACCAGTCGGAAGGTTCTTGCTCCGCCCAGTGTTCCCTCGGGTAAATCGTAGGGTAAGGCTTGAACTTACTTGCGATTATATTTCCCGCAATATCGGTCAAAGCTGCCTTGCTTCCTCCCGTCCCCACGTCATGCGCCATTATGAAGATTTCTTCGGACAAAACGCACCTCCAAGACCCGTCTGAACTTACCCCCACAATTTTATTCTTTTTCACCGTAAGGGACATCTTTGACCTGAAATCAACACGGTAATACCTAATTTCCCGCATAAACTGCACTGAGATGGACCGTTTCCTCCGTTGAAAGTGATTTTTCGGGATTTCACCACAAGGAGCGTTAAAAGAACAAAAGTGCATGGATAAGTTAACCGCGGTTTATAAAAATGGACATAATGTATAATCTTTAACTCGGACAGAAGGTAGGTTTTTAAAAAAAACCGAATCATAAAATCCGCCTGTTTCGATAAATGTGTTTGATGGTTCGGAGGCCGGACGCTGTGAGGAGGTCTTGACGAAATGGACTACGAAGAAATTATGGCAAGGTTGAGGCAAGTAATCGAAACGGAAGTTCGCCCGATACCCGAGGAAATTCTTGAAAAGGAAAGAGAGCAGTTTTACAAAACGCATCAAAAGTCGCTCGACATTTACGAAAGGGCTAAAAGCCTAATCCCGGGCGGTGTTGAGCATAACTTGAGCACAAACAATCCCTTTCCCCTCGCGGTTGACAGGGTAAAGGGTTACAAGATGTGGGACGTTGACGGTAACGAGTACGTTGACTACCTGATGTGCGGCGCCCCCATCATACTCGGACATCACTTTGATCCACTTGACGACGAGATAATAAGAATCATTAAGGAAAAAGGACCGTCACACGGACTTACCTCAGAATACGAGATACTTGCCGCCGAAATGATAACAAAGCACATGCCAGCCGTGGACATGGTGAGATTTCTCCAGTCGGGAACCGAAGCCGCGATGGCTGCCATAAGGATTGCGAGGGCATATACAGGGAAAACAAAAATCGTGAAAATAGGCGGCAGTTATCACGGATGGTCCGACCAGTTTGTCTATTCCCTTCACATCCCGGGCACCGGTCCCCTTAACTCGAGAGGAATACCGCTTGAGTTTTACCAGCACCTCGTTGACATTCCGCCAAACGAATTCGACGCACTGGAGAAAGCTTTCGAGGAAAATAAGGACAAGGGCGGTATAGCTGCCGTGATAGTCGAGCCCGTCGGCGGGGAATCGGGCGTTCACCCTGTTCACCCGGATTGGAATCGAAGAATAAGAGAACTGTGCGACGAGTACGAGTCTTTGCTGATTTTCGACGAGGTCGTGACAGGTTTCAGGCTTGACATCGGCGGAGCGCAAAAATACTTCAACATAATGCCTGACCTCACCGTTCTGGGAAAAATAATTGCCCATGGATATCCTTCAGCCGGAGCCGTAGGCGGCAAGCGGGAGATCATGGAAATCTGCGGAAAAGGAATGGGAGAACGACCTTATCTCGGGGGGACGCTCGCCGCAAATCCTATCACATGTGCCGCATGCTACCATGCGATACGCCTAATCGAGGAACACGACGCGGTAACAAAAGCCACCAATTACGCGAACAGGCTGGTTGACGCGCTCAACGACCTTTTCTCAACGAGGGAAGACCTTCCGTTCTTCGTTTACAATTTTGGTCCGATTATCCATTACGAGACCTCTTCCTTCTTCGCGGTGGATCTCAAGGCACCTGATTCCTTCGCTCAAATAATGAGGAGAAAGGATATCGCGGAGGATTACCAGATGGTCGCCTGGAACAAGGGAATATGCTCTCTTGCTGGCACCAGGATGTACACCTGCATGCAGCACGACGACGAGGCGCTTGACAGGACTCTGGCTGCCTGGGAATACATTCTTTCCCTGATTCCCAAGAAATAAGAAAAGCGGTCACTTTCCGAATAAATCACCGACCCCCTCCGGGGAAAGGCGATAGCCTTCCAGGGGAAAGCTGGCAATCGACATTCGGGGCCTGATGGAGTTTACGGGTAAGCTCTAACGGTCAGACTAAGAACTATTTATGCCCAGAGTCTCGTCCATCCTTATAAGACGGTCAACTGCCAACACCCCTATCACCGCCAGATCTTCTGTGTGAAGATAATACGAAGCGTTCGGCTGGTAGTATATTTTCGCCTCCGAGGCGAACTCATCCGTGGCGAACCACATGGCGATCAATAGAGGAATTCTGGGAAGGGCGTAAATCAAAAAGGATGACTCACCGATATCTTCCCTCTCTCCGCCGAGAGCACCAGCGCACACTGCGAAACGTTCAGGCTTGTTGCCAAAATAAGCCGAAAGCCTCGTTTCAGCCATTTGCTCGTAAGCCCTGCAGAAATGGCGCGCTCCAGGCATCTCCCGATAAGGAAGCCAGCCATGACCTGCCACGGGCTCGCCGCTGTAAAAAAGATAGTGAAGAGCAACAACCGCAACCGCCCCGGAGACCCGGCTTCCGCTTTCTGCCAGAACAACCCCATCAGGATAAGTGATGCGAATTTCTTGATCGAAGAGCCTCAGCGAGAATTTACGTTCCTCCGCATCGTATTCAACTTTCCTCTCGGCCGCCACAATCTCTGGCGTGAGCTTTGAAATCACTTTGCGGGCTTTCTCCTCGGCTATCTGGTAGGCTCTTCTGTCTTCAAATAAAATTGACACATATTATCCTTTCTCGGGACAAACTGAAACCAAAGTGCTACATGGTTTATCATTTCATACGTCCGCCTTTATTAGAACGGCAAAAGCGGTCACGGGCTAACTGAAAATGCACTGGACTACGCACATAATTATAGGGGCTAATCTGGGTAAGGCACTGGGCAACCCTGCGCTTGCTGGGTCTGTGTCATTCTTCAGCCACGCTATCCTCGACGCGATACCACATCACGATCCCAACCACAACATTGGCAACCTTATAGACAGTATTCTCGGGGGATTGATTCTCTGCTATATCAAGGTCAGAAACGAAAATGAGAAATCACCCGTGTCTTCATCCGCCCTATCGGGCGCGTTCTTCTCGGCACTGCCTGATTTTGAACTCGTGGTAAAGGTCTTTGCAGACCCCCGAGAGGAGGCCTTCTTTTTTCCCACCCACAACGGAGAAATACGCCACGGGCGAATAAACCTTTTCCACTCGCTAATCCTGGAATCCGCTATTGTCGCCGCGTCTTTGATTGCTGCTCGATTTCTTGGGAAGCGGCGTCAGCCTATCTCAGCTTAAGAATCTGATGGACCCGGGGGATAACCCTCACGTCGGGGAGAATCTTGAGCGCTTCCGACTGTAGCTCAAGCAGAATCGAGGGAGAAACACCGATTTCGCCCCGGATTGTGGAAACTGGCTGAATCACGAGAATCGGGCTTAACCCAGAAACTTTCACAAGCTGCACCGCGGCTAAAAACTCATCCTTTTCGACCCGTTCCGTCACAACAATTTTCACGAAAACGTCCTTTATCCTTGAACAATTCCTCAGAAATCTAAGATCGTCGTCAAACCGTGAAGGCTCGCCGGTGCACGATGAGAGTTTTATGTCCGCTGCGACAAAATCAACATATTCGTAAATCGATAAAAATTCCTCCGGGAAAGTGCTGTTCGTTTCAAGATAAATAGAGTTACCCTTGCTTCTCAAAGCCGGAAGCAGTCCTTTAAGGAAATTAACCTGTAAAAGGGGCTCGCCGCCGGTTATGGATATGGAGTGGTGGGTTTTGCTTCTTAAAGACTCCACGATATTGACCACGTCTTCCACACGCATGGGATTTGGGTAATACTCATGCTCCCCTCCCACGCCCTTACTTTCAACCCTGCAGGTTGCCGCGGGTCTACGCGCCTGGGGCGTGTCACAGAAAGAGCATGAAAGGTTACACCCGCCAAGCCGGATGAAGACCTGCCTACAACCTATCAGGGGTCCTTCTCCCTGAACTGAATCAAATATCTCCTCGATATTTCCCCTGAAAACCAAATTTCACTCTCCCTGGATTTCGCTGTATGAAGCCATCGTCGAGGGGGATTCCCAGACGCGCACGGAATTGAGTTTGACTCCTTTGAGTTTTACCTTTGATTTCAAGGCTTCAAATACTACCCTTGCGACATTTTCCGCGGTGGGAGCTAGTTCTGTGAAAGACTCCACCTCATTCAGGTAAGAATGGTCGTATGGCTTGAGCGCTTCCTCTAAAGCGCCCTTCGCCTCATCGAAATCGAGAAGCATGCCAGACTCGCCCAAACGCGATCCGCAAAACTCAGCCTCAATCACCCAAGTGTGCCCGTGAATTCTCGAGCACCTGCCCCTGTATCCGGGAAGCGAATGGGCAGCCGAAATGGAGCTTCTTACGCTAACCGTGTAATTCAATCCAAAACACCCGCTTAAAAATCTGAATCCCTAACGCCGTTAACCAATTCGCTTTGATTGAATTTTCCAAAATTGGGCTTGTAAGAACCCAAAAAATTACACGGTAATTTTATACCAGGAACATCTTGTTGATTACGCCAGGCAGGGAGATTTCAATGTCTGAGCACCCTGGGATTATCCTTCCCTTTTTGCTGTTTTAAGCATCAAATACTCTCACTCCCTGTTTTAGGCTTTAAATGTTTTCCCCTAAAACCTGCACAAAATTTTCCATTCTAAGTCTTGCCTGCGCGCCGATTGTGCCAGGACAGTCGCATTCCACCGTTATGAACGGAAGCTTCAATTCTCGAGAGAAAATCACATCCTCCATGTTCCGGTAGCAGAAACTCTGGACATAATGAACAACCCCGTCAATCCTCCTCAAATCACATTGCTCGTTGATATCGGCAACCCTGTCCGATAGAGAATACGGATAAGTGTACGCAAGGTACTGGGCTATGAACGACACGAGGTCCTCAGGCTCTTCCTGCAAATTTTTACCAAGCCCGAAAACGGCGGATAAGGCGTCGCGGATTTCTTTCCTACCCGGTTTTCCAAGAGAATGAATCATGGAAAACTGCCTTTGCGTTTCGTGGAAGACAAAACGCGCGCCCATCTCCTCAACGAGCGGAAAAAGTCCGACGTCTATCGGCGGCACGCCAACGTAGGCGAGCCTAACCTCCCTTTTGAATGGAAGACCATACCGCTGGTCCAGAGGGTCCCTTCTTCCCGCCTCCATTATGAATTCCTCTGCCTCATTCGCAAAACTCTCCGGGTCTGATTTGAAATCACTGCTCGAAACAAGCCACAGATGGTTTTCGAGCCCGCTCACAACGTTCTCTCGCCAGCACATCAGGTCAATTCGTGCAATCCTCTCCCGCGCTGGTCGAAGTTTGCGAAACCACTTGACCGCCTCATTGATGTCAGTTCCCAAGACTCGGCAGAGCTTATCTATCTCTTTGATGAGCTCGTATGCGTTTTTTGGAAACGGATAAGCAAAGGGTATCACTTCCACGCCGTGACGCTCGAGCGCCTGAAGAAGTATCTCGGTACCAGAGCAATCTCCCCGCACAATACCAATAACTTTTTTTATAGCCTGACAATCCATTACGGCGCCGAAAATTCCTTTTATCCAGGCACAGGAGCCCTGTGGAAAACCCTCTTCATGGCTGATTTCGACGTACCTTTCTTTGTCAGGACTCGAAATAAATAGGTTGTTGAGGTCAACCGGCAAATAACCCGCCGCGAATATTACCTCAACGGGTATGGTTGATGTTATTCCTATCTGATCACCACAAGATGACATGATGCTTTAACGCTATGCTTTTTCCATTTAAACCCTGCCAAATATCTCTCAACAAAACCATATCAAATTTCTCCAAGCCCAGCGTTTAAGGAAAGAATCAAAAAATTTTGAGCTATCTTTTGAATCCGCCATCGGGTAAATCAGCAAAGATTTGCAAATGGTGGTGAATCCGGTGAACCGTCTGGGCTGAACGCACGCTATATGTGCGTCAAGTTCGGCAATTGTTCTCGTGCATGCGCGCGAGCTGACCAGTGATGTGCGCACTGAGCAGAAGCGCGTAGAAACTTGTGAATATAATGCCAACGAAAAAGAAGAAGAAACCTGAAATTCCAATAACCGGAACAAGAATAACCGAAACCGCAAGCGCAGTGAGATATTCTGTTTTTCTTCGGAAAACCTGCCGCGCGACCGCTCTGAACCCAAGACTCTTTTCTAAACTTCCGCTCACCGCGAGCAATCCCTCGAAAGACGGTCGCAAAAACTTGACAAAAATGAAAAGCGCGAACGCGAGAAGCCACCCGAAAGTGAACAGGGCAAGCAGCAAACCTTCAAAGAACTGATTCCTCACCGTTTCTCCCCCGAATAACCCAAGGACGCTGGTTCCACCGAGAACGAGAAAAAGTGGTATCAGATAGACCAATCTCACCGCGACTAACTTAGCGCCAAATTCCAATTTGCTTAAGAGGGGACGCCATCGGGGGAGTTCAAAATCTCTTTCCTCGGCGACCGCTCTGATTGTCTCAACTAAGTAACCGAGGATTAGAAGATATGGGATAACAAGCGGCGTAAAAAGCAGCAAAAAACCACCCACCACAATCTTCTTCAACCAATCGGGATCATCGAAAACGTATTCAAGACCTCTCAAAACATCAAGTCTTTGTTTTTCGGCTAAATCCTTTCGCGCGGTGGCATAAGGGTCGCAAGCAGCGCAATAGATCTTATCCCTTTCAACAGCGCAAGCCTCGCATAAGAGAACCCCGCAGACAACGCATCTTCCTATTGGTTCTGCCCCTGGGTGATTTACGCACTCCAATTTCCTTAACCCCGTAAATGCTTAATCATTTCCCGAAAAGTTTCACCCGGCACATAGCTGCGTCAAATTACGGGTAATGTTGATCCTGACACAATGCTGAAAGATGAATCGTTTTCTAAGCTCACCTTCGAAGCGGCTATATTTGGGTCATGTGTCCAAAAAACCAAAATACCCTCCTCTGCCGCTTTTTTGAGAACCAACTCCTTTTTCCAGTAAATCTCCTCTGGGTAAAGGTCCCAGCCCATCAGCCAATTCAAAGGCAAGTGAGCGCTGGTGGGAGTGATGTCGCCCGGATATAAGGCCTTTTCACCTCCGGAAACGATTGTTACGATTTGATGACCTCTCGTATGACCACCCGTCCTTTCAACAAAAACTCCAGGAGCAACCTCTTCGTCCCCATCGACAACCCTCAGAAGACCGCACGCCTCAAGCGCTGCGAAATCGGAGGTCCGGTATGAAGCAGATTCAATTGGATGGGGACGCTTAGCCTCTTGCAGCTCAAATTCCTGTACCACGTGGACAGCGTTGGGAAAAACGGGTACAACCCCACCGTCCGGGGATACTTCAGTGGCTCCACCAGCATGGTCAAGATGCAAATGGGTAAAGACTACAATATCGATTTCCGAGGGTGAAATACCTTGCTCAATTAACCGGTCTTTCAACTGAAACCTTTCGAGATCGTAAATATTGAATTGTTTCTCAGAATAATTCAACCCCATCCCGGGCTCCACGATTACATTTATCCCAGACGTCTGGACCAAAAGAGTGTTTACCGCAAGGGTTATCCTGTTTTGCTCGTCCGGTTTAGTTTTCTTTTCCCAAAGCGTCTTCGGGATCACCCCAAACATGGAACCACCATCGAGTTTGAACCTCGATGATACAAAATGCCGCACGCATATATCGCCAATATAAATTTCCCCGCTCAAAAGAAAACCTCCGACTCAATCGGTTACCATTAACCAAACCCGCAACACTGTTCGGAAGGACTCATCTTGAGCCTCCCGGAAGAAACGCGAACGGGTCACGATAGAACTAGCTCTGGCAAGCCGAGAAACGCGACCATTAATGCCAAGAACCGTACGGATTTTCATTCCATCGGATAATATGCCCAAGGGCTCTTAATCTGCCACATCCTTCGCTTTACCCGAGCGTTGAACCGCACTTGTTGCAGAAATTCATTCCCTCCTGCACCAGATTTCCACACTTTGGGCAGGATCTTAACCGTTCCTCGCCTCGAGGTTCCACCTCCAAATCCTCTTCAGCTGGAGGTAAAACCTGCTGCGCACTTCCCGCCCCAGGCGGGGTTGCGCCTTCACCGCCTGGCGCAAGGCTGTCCTTGATTTCTCTTAAGGTATCGTATATCCGAAAGAAGATTATCATTATCTCGCAGAAGACCCTCACGTAAAAGACCCCAAAAAACCACATGAACAAGCCGGCAAGTATCTCGATTCCGCCACTCGTCATTAAAAATATGCCTGTCGCAAAAACGATGACTATTCCAAGCCAGAAAATAATCTGGATCAGGTAAGGGGTTACCATAGACTTGAAAGTGATGAAATCCTTGAAATTTCTTTTTTCCATTCTTCCCTCCATCATCAAGATTGGTTTAAGCGGGACGTTCTTGCCTTTCACCTCCCCGAAAAATCATGCGCTAACTTCTTCATAACTAAATCCTGCGTTGATTTCTCCAAAGCACTGGCGGATAAATTCGAAGGATAAACGTTATGCAAGATACACATGATAACACACTCACCATGAAAATGAGACTCACAAACCTTTGGTCCTTTAGAGTTCAAACCTATATTATATTCGGAAAATATGCCGCTTCGTTCAGCAAATCGACGCGTAACAGTGCCAAAAAAATCTCCAAACGCAAAGCACACCTGTAAATCCCTAACCTTAAATAAACCTTACGGTCAACAGGAAAAGGGCCGATCAGTTTGTTTCCCCGAAAGCCCCCGCATTGAATGAAACCGAAATCCTCATCGCGGGTTCCATTAATCAAACCCCTCAAAAACGATAGAATTTAATACCGAACATCCCGAAACTGCAGGCTTGTACCGAAGATTTAAGCCAAGACAATTCGCTTTATAAATAAGTAAGAGCAACCGATATATGGAATGACCATATTTGTCTTTAATGACACAACGATTTCCTAAAATTCGCTTGAAGATCGAAGGAAAATTAACATAGTAAATAGGAGGAGAGTTGAGATACAGCAGATTCGAAGCTCTTACGCTCGCGATAGGCGCCGCGGCAGTCATCGGAACGACCATAGTTATGATCATGGACTCAAGCGGCGCGTCTGAAATAACTGGGCAGCTTTTGATTCTTGTCCTCCTTTTCGGAGGTCTTCACTTCGGAAGAAAAGGCGCGCTGGTTAGTTTCGCATCCGCGACGCTTATATACATTCTTGTCTTTTTTCTCACCCAAGGAAAACTCAGCGCGCCGAACGCGGTCATGATCCTGAGCAGAATCATTCTTTACGGTGGCGTCGCGTTTATCTCTGGAGAAGTTTGTCACAGGTTCAGCCCGGAATTCGCCACCTTCACGTCGAACGGACTCATAGACTCACTTACCGGTCTATACAATTCGCGCTACATCGCGCGTTCGATTGAAAAGGCGATTAGCCAGTTCGACCGGTACGGTATGAATTTCTCCATCACCGTATTCACCTTCAAGAATGACGTGTTCAAGAATCTCAGCAAACAAGAAGCGCAAGAAGTCTTGAAAAAAATCGGCGGAACCATCATCGAAAGCAACATCCGCATCGCCGACGAGGCGGCCAGGGTTAACAGAAAAAAGTTCGTAATTCTCTTTCCACACACCAAGTTCGACGACGCGACTTACGCGACCATCAGGGTACGCTCGAGAATCATTGAGTACCTGAAAGAACTCGACATGGAACGTGCCGCCGAAGATTGGGTGCAAACGGAGATATATGAGTACCCGAAACACAGCGAGGTAATAGAAACACTATCCATCGAACTTGCCTCAAAACCGCTTCTGGACAGTCTACGGTAACACCCAGCCGTAGTTTCCGTTCCTGAAAGCTTGCGCAGATCATCAAGCGTTTTGTTTCAGGCATTTACAGGCGGGTACAGCTCTTTTCTCCTCTGCTTTTAACCCGGGTCCGCTTCTATCTGGACAGTGAGAAGCAATCTTTTCTCACAAAATCCAAGTTTTCTGAAGAATCCCACAGAACTGTCATTAGGGTCTATAGCGATATCCACTCCGGAGCAACCGCGGCTCTCGGCGTGATGTATTGCGTCTCGAACAAGCGCGGTCCCGATTCCCCTTCCCCGATTTTCAGAAGAAACAATCACTGCCACCATGCTGGCTCTCTGATTTATTTCAAAGGGTGTGAATCTGAATTCAACAACGGCCAGACCGCATGGCTTTTCGCCCTCCCGCGCGATAAGAAAAAGCCACAAATCCGAATCGAGAATTTTTGCAGTGACAAGGTCCCATCTATCGAGGTCAGATGGAATCTGCCAGGATTTTTCAGAAGCCAATTCGGAAAGAAAACCGGTGATAATCCCATGATCAATCGGACCCGCTCGCGTTATTGAAATACTCAAGTCACCCTCCTCGCGTGCGTGAATATCTTAAATAATGCTGATGATAAAATAACATTTTGGTATTAACAAAAGAACCCTGTTATCTTGTGGGAACCCTTACGAATAAATAGATTTTGATTTTACGAGGTCTGAAAACCACGATGCGAGAGCTTATGAGACAAAGCGGAATATTAAAGGGGTGGCGATTAAAACCTGGCGACATTATCATTGTGACTCTCGTCGCAGTTTCCGCCGTGCTCCTGCTCTCTCATTTTCACAGTGTCCCGGGCGGGGAAAACCAAACAACAGCACTCATCGAAGTAAACGGCAAGGTAATTTACAGAATCGAACTCGGGAAGGGCTTGCAAAGGAAGGAATTCAAAGTCAAAGGTCCTATCGGGACAAGCGTCGTGAGAATCGAGGGAAAAAGAATAAGAATGTTATCAAGTCCATGCAGGGACAAGATTTGTGTGGGTATGGGATGGTCCGAAAAGCCCGGGTCAAGCATCATCTGCATGCCCAACAGGGTTGTCATAAGACTTGCGAAAAACGCTGCGGCTCGAAGAGTTGACGCGGTTACGGAATAGGGGATTGGCATGTCCAGAGATAAGAGACGGATAGTTGACCTCGGTGTACTGGTCTCGATAGGGCTGATATTAAGCATCATAGAAGCCTCCTTCCCGCCAATCCTTCCGCTGCCTGGGGCAAGGCTCGGGCTTGCCAATATCGCCACAGTGATCGCTTTACTGCTATATGGTCCAAAATTCGCCATCGAAGTTACGGTTATCAGAACCCTTATCGGAGGGCTGCTTAAAGGAAGCGTGATCGGGCTTTTTCTCGGCTTTTCGGCAGGAGTTGTCAGCACCCTCGTCATGAGCGCGATTTATCTGACCTGCATGAGGCTTGTAAGCCCGGTAGGATTAAGCGTGATCGGCGCGGCCACTCATAATATCACGCAACTGTGCGCCGCGTTTCTCTTTATTGGTCATACAGGTATTTTCCTATACGCTCCTTACCTTCTGTTGGTCTCCATACCCACGGGTCTTTTCGTGGGATTCGCCTCACTTAGAGTTTCATCAGCCCTTCAAGTTCACCTGAGGGAGAATCGCATGAGAGGAAGAACCCGGACCTCTACGCGGGACGCAATTTGTCGCTGCCCGGATAATTCATTGTCCACTTGCGGACGGATAAGTATTAAAGGCCTGGAATTTACCTATCCCGGATCAGATGAGCCCGCCCTTAAGGACGTAAACGTCTCTTTTGAACAGGGAATGTTCTATGTGGTTATTGGAAGGAACGGTTCCGGCAAGACAACCCTTGCAAAATGCCTCAACGCCCTGTTGACGCCAACCAAAGGAAGCGTAATCTCATGCGGCTTTGACACAAGCTGCGCGCTCCATCAAAAAGAAGTGAGAAAGAAAGTATCAATCGTTTTTCAAAACCCACAGACGCAAATCATTGGAACAACGGTTGAAGAAGACGTGGCTTTCGGACCCGAAAATATCCGCCTGGAGCCTGAGAAGATTCAAACAAGAGTAAGGAACGCGCTTGAACGCGCAGGGATACCTACACTATCGAAACAGAATCCCCACAACTTATCCATGGGAGAAAAACAGCTGGTCGCGGTGGCAGGAGCCCTGGCCATGGAACCCCGGTTCATTGTAAGCGATGAATCAACATCGATGCTTGATTACCCATCGAGAGAGAGAATGCTCCGCCTTTTTAAGGATTTGACAAATCAGGGTATCGGTGTCATACACATAACCCATTTTATTGAAGAATGTCTTACGGCAGACAGGCTCATGCTTTTGGATAAAGGCAAGATGATAGCCAACGGGGAACCTCGTGAAATCTTGAGAAACACAAGCCTTCTTGCTTCTTGCGGAATCGAGCCTCCTTTCGTATCTCTCATCTGCTCAGAACTGCTTTCCATGGGCTATCCCGTCCCGGAAAAGATAACTACGGTGGAGGAAATTCTGGCATGGTTTTCTCTGTAACGCTCGATCGAGTCTCATACAAATATCCTTACAGCGCAATGCCGGCTCTAAGAGATGTGTCGCTTTGCGTGGAAAGGGGAAAAGTGTTATCCATCATGGGCTTAAACGGCTCGGGAAAGTCCACCCTGGCGCAGATTGTGGCAGGACTTATCCAACCTTCAAGCGGTGAAATTTTTCTTAACGGAGCGAGAATCAAAGGAAAAAGCGACCTGGCGGACTTAAGAAGACAGGTCGCGATGCTTTTTCAGAACCCTGAAGACCAACTATTTGCCGATACAGTTTATTCAGACATAAGCTTTGGACCAAAGAAACGGGGCGTAAAGGGATCCGAGCTGCATGATCGCATAAAAAAAGCCTCAGAGACGGTTGGGCTCGACATAGATAGGATCGGCTCTCGTTCCCCTTTCAGCCTTTCCGGCGGTGAAAAGAGGAAAGCCGCTCTGGCGGGGCTGCTCGCCATCGAGCCTGAAATACTTGTTCTCGATGAACCCTTCACCGGTCTTGATTTTGAAAGTAAGAAATCGCTTCTTTCCGCCCTGAAACGTTTTTTGGATGAAAACGGAGCCGGAATTTTAATCGTCACGCACAACATATCGGAAGTATGCGAAATATCAGACACCTATTGCCATCTTTCAGGTGGAAAAATCATCGGAACGTGGGATAAGCGCGTGTTCGCATCATTTCTAAAGAGTGCACGGACCGAGAAAGTGGATCTATCCCAGTGGGGGTCGGTCATTTTGAGGCTTGCGGAAGCTGGCAGGGAAGTGAAAAACCCGCTCGACGCGAGGTCAGTGGCCAAGGCTTTTATCGAGCTAGAGAATTAAAGCAAATGAGCGTAAGGGATTTTACTGTCGGACAATATTTACCCATAAAGACAAGACTGCACGAAGTCGACCCGCGTCTGAAGATCGCTTCCGCCCTTTTCCTCTCCGTGATAATCTTTTTGTACAACGGAAAACAGTTAGCAGTCTTCGCCGCCGCTATTGCTTTTCTGTTGCTCACATTTGGGCTACCTTTGAAAAGCATGCTTCTTTCAATCAGGAGCGTGTGGGTTATCGTGCTAATAACCGCGCTCCTGCAATTTTTTCTAACCCCGGGAAAAGTCATCTTGGCTGTAAATTTCATAACGATAACAGATGCGGGGCTCTATAACGGAATTGTGTTCTCGTCGCGCATCATCCTTCTTGTTATCCTTCTTTCAAGCGTTGTGATGACCACTTCGCCAATCCGCATCGCCGATGCCATCGAATCGCTTTTAAGGCCGCTTTCATCAATCGGTTCAAATCTACGCTCTCTTTCAACTGTCGTATCAATCGTTTTAATGTTCGTCCCTGGAACACTTGAAAGAACAAGGGCATTGATCAAGGCTCAGATGTCGAGAGGTGCCGAGTTTGGTTCTCGAAAAATTCTGAAAATGGTTAGAAATATCATGCCGGTCATCATACCGCTTTTTATAAAAAGCTTTAGAGACGCCGAAGAGCTTTTCCTCGCCATGGAGGCAAGAGCCTACAGCCCGGGAATGAGAACGCATCTTAGACCGATGAAATTAAGAGCGAAGGAATTTTTACCTACCATTTTTCTTGCCCTCGCCGCGATTGCGCTGAAATTTCTTTTTTAGACGAATTCGGCAGTGACCACCGAAAAGGGGGCTTTTATCAGAATGGAAAGGTGCTTGAAGATTTCATCCACCGAGCTTGCCAATCCTTTTTAAAGCTTTCGCTCTCAGGTCCTCCCATCGCTTAAGGGATGTGGAGCATTCAACCGATTGTTTGTACGCCTGGACGGCTTCGCTATTTCTCCCCAGCTGTTCCAAAGCGGATCCCATATAAAACCAGGCGTCTCCCCTCGTCAGGTCAATCTCAAGCGCGGCGCGGAAAGCCTCGATTGACCTTTCATTTTCCTTAAGACCTAAATACGCGAGACCCCGAAGGATGAAGAACTCAACCCTCTGAGGATTATCGAGGCCAGAGGTCGAAAGTGCTTTATCTATCCTTTCCAGCGCGGCGCTATAATTTTTTGATTTTATCAAGCAACGGGCAAGATCAAGCACGTAGTCCGCATCCTCTGGTTGCCTCCTCAAACCTTCCTCAAGCTCCTCGCGGGCCTGCTGATGTTTTCCCTCATTCATAAGTATTCGACAGATGCTTACCCTGGCGGTTTTATCGTCGGGGTCAAGATCAAGGCAAGACCTGTAAGAGGATAAAGCCTCGTCGTATTTACCTTGCGCGCTATACGCGTCTCCTCTCAGACGGAAGTACTCCGCCCACGAGGAATCGATGCGGATTGCCCTGTTAAACTCGCATATAGCTTTCTCATATTGCCCCATCCGAATTAAAGCGGCGCCCTTCAAGCAGTGCTCGAATGACGAAAGACCGCTTTTCGGAGAAATGCCCAAACCCTGCCCAAGACTTGACATGGATACCTGATGCTCGCCTTTCTCAAAAAGCGCTATTCCTTTTATTAGAAATCCTGCCCAACTTCTCGGATTAAGCATAAGCGCTTCGTCCGCCGCAGCGGATGCTCCGATTAAATCTCCCCTGCGAAGATTAACCAGAGCGATCCATTCTCGCCAAATGCAATTCTCAGGCTCGATGCTCGCAGCCTCCATATAGCAGGAAAGCGAGTTTTCAAACTCCTTCCGCGTAAAGAACACATACCCGAGGTCGGCGTATGATGTAACCGAATCGCTCTTAATATTTAGCGCTTCTTTCAGCCCCCTGGTGGCGTTTTCACGATTTCGATTTTCAATATACACAACAGCGCTGTTTTTAAGTCCTTCTAACCTCTCAAGCGCGTTCTCAGATTCTTTTAGTTCCTCGAAGTAGGAAAGTTTGCCCCTGCCGTTTTTCAACGCTATGACACCCATGGTGTTTGAGACGACCGGATTGAAAGCGGTTGAATCATACGCTCTTTTTACTCTCGAAACGCCTCGGCCGAGACTTTTATCAACCATTTCCACCGCGCCGAGAAGAAGCAGTGGTAAAGGGTTTTCCAGGTTAGTTTGCGCGGTTTTTATAAGGTTATCTCGCGCACTGACACCGTTTCCCTTCAAAATCTCCACCATGGCAAGACAGGAGTATATTTTCGAGTCGCCGCCCGAAACTCTGATAGCGCTCTTAAGGGTTTTCTCAGCGGCACTCAGATTGCCGGCACCAATGTAAGAAATTCCAAGCCCGGTCAAAGCCTCTGGCGAGCTTCCATCAATGCGCAAAGCTCTCTTGAAGAAATCTATCGCCTCATTCCAACTCCTTTGAGCCGCAAGCGTCATTCCCACCCCTGAGAGCGCTTGGGGCAGGTCGGCTTTCATGTCCAGGGATTTAAGGAAATTCGCCCTTGAATCCTCGAAGAGTTCGCGGTCGAAAAGAACACGTCCGAGATTCACGTACGTCCATTCGTCAGGTGCGCCGAGTTCTACCTTCGAGTTAGCGTCGCTTTCTATGGCCTCACGAGTTTCCTTATCCGCGAAGAATTTGGGCAAAAGCGAATCAGCAACAAGGGGTGAGGGATTCATCCGGGCGGCAATTGACTCAACATCTGCGCTGAGAGGCTCAGGTTCATCTGAGGCGAAACGCAGTGTCAATACATCTTTAGAGGACACTTTTTTACGCTCGCCGCCAGGCAGATTTACTTGAGTCGAACCCTTAACGACAGCGAGGCTGAAGGATTTTGCTGGGGTAACGTTCACACAAAAAACCGCCTGCTTTCCCTTGATAACCCCGCCGGGAGTAACCACCGTCATTTTCGTCCCCGTTTTTCCCGTCCATAATCTTAAATCCCCGCGCAAAACCTCGATTTCATATCTGTTCCTGGTGAAATGAAACCTCACGGTGGTTCGTTCAGCGAGGTAAAGCCATGATGATGCGCCGAGGAACAAGAAAGCCTCCGCTCCGGTCTGGGTGTTGATTATCTCGCCATCATCAACTGGAGTCGAAAATCCAGGAAAAATCCACGCTTTGATTCTGGGATTCTTTAGCCCCACATCCCCCTTCAAGAAAATGATAACCGCTTTCGCTTTTTCATCTGCCATTCGGTCAAGGGGCTTCTTCTTGCCGCAAGAAAGGCTCACGGGCAAGCCGGACAAAAGAATCAAGACGCTTAGCAGAGAAATTAGCAACCCAACGGCGCGTTTAAAGTAATAAGGGCATCTTGAGCGGTTTGGTAATTTTGCAGTCGGCATTTTTCAAAATTCGAGTAAGGCTAATTGACCTCCCTTGACACTCATACTTCGAGGTATTCTTCTCCCGGATCAACATCCAATCCTTTTACTGCGCCATGACAACGGCAGAAGCGCAAGATAAAAGCTGGTATCCGCCAGAAAAACCGGGAATCGAGTTTTGTGCCTGGTAACTGAAATCTAAAAAAGCCAAACTTGAGCAAATAGTGGCCAAAGCGCATGAGAATCTCTTCTTCTCAGATAAGCTCCCGAAAGAAATCAAACTGGGGCGGGGGTGGATTCGCTTGCCTTTTCTCTTGACTTTCTCTCCCTTATCGCTGTCACCTTGACAACCGCGGTAGTCGGACAGACCTCGACGCACTTTCCGCACTGAGTGCACTTATCATAGTCAATCCACGCCCTGTTTTTGCGCACGTGTATTGCGTCGTACTTACATACTTTTTCGCACTTCTTGCACGCTATACAGCTTACGGTGCATATCTTCTTTGCAACAGAACCTTTGTCCTTGCTCGAACACTTCACCAGAATTATCTGCTTTCTCGGCACAATTTCTATAAGATGTCTCGGGCATGCTTCCACGCATAATCCGCATCCCGTGCACTTATCTCGATTCACCACCCTTCGATGGTCCTCGTCAATGATAATGGCATTTACGGGGCAGACAGCCTTGCAGGTCCCCAGGCCGAGACATCCGTATTTGCACGCTTTGCCGCCCCCGGCGATCTTCTCAGCAGCAGCGCACGAGTCAATTCCCTGATAAATAGCGTTCGGAATGGACTCGCTCAATCCACCTCTGCAGTGGACATGCGCGACACCCCGCTCTGTCACTGTAACCTCGACACCCATTATTTTCGCCACAGCCTCGGCAACCGCTTTCCCCCCCGCTACACAAACATCAACCGGAGCTTTGCCCTTAACTACAGCCTCCGCTGCCGGTAGACATCCGGGAAAACCGCACGCTCCACAATTGCTTCCCACGAGCGCATCAAGAACCTCGTCAACTCTCGGGTCTATCTCAACGTGGAATTTCACGGAAGCAACCGCCAGTAATACCCCGAATACAATCGCAAGACCTCCGAGAGCCAGAACGGCTTTAAATATCAAAGACCAGTCCAACTCAACCACTCCCAGATCACAAGCCCAAAAGATTTGCAAATCCCATAAAGGCAAGGGAAAGAAGCGCGGCGACAATGAAACCTATTGGAGCTCCCCGGAATGAGTGAGGCACCGGGCTTGTTTCAAGACGCTCCCTTATGCAGGCAAACATTATCATCACCAAACCGAAACCAAGTGCCACTCCTATTGTGTAGATGATTGCCTCGGGAAGCGAGAAATGGTAGGCGATGTTCAATTTCAAGAAACCCGGCTTCACAGCTTCCGTGGCCGCGGCCAGGACCGCGCAGTTTGTGGTAATGAGGGGCAAATAAATCCCCATGGCTCTGTAAAGGGGCTGACTGATTTTCTTTATCACCATCTCCACGAACTGGACCAGAGAGGCGATTATTAGAATGAAAACAGGGATATACAAAAACTCACCAACACCGAGGGGCTTGAGTATATAGTTCCAGGATATCCAGGAAACCGTGGTAGCCATGGTCATGACGAACAAAACGGACATGGCCATACCGATCGCAGTTTCAACCTGAGTGGAGACCCCCATGAAAGGACAGAGGGCGATGAATCTTATTAGTATTATGTTGTAAACGAGAAGCGCCCCAAGAAAGAGCAGAAAATACCTATAAGCCTCGTTCATCCCTACCACCTGCGATAAGCACGGGAAAACTCATACTATTCCTTCTTACTCATTTCATACCTGTTTAAAAGAGCCATAAGGCAACCGAAAGTAAGGAAAGCCCCCGGAAACATCACGAATATCAAAGGCGGGTTCACCGGTCCGAGCGTTACGATGGTTTTTTCAAAAAGAACTATCTTGCCGGTTCCAAACAGCTCTCTGATTACCCCCATCACCAGAAGAACAAGCGTATACCCCATACCGATCCCCAGCCCGTCGAGAGCCGATCTTAAGATGGGGTTTTTGTATGCGAAACCTTCCGCTCGAGCAAGAATCATACAGTTAACCACAATAAGCGGTATCCAAACCCCGAGCCGGTCATAGACCGCGGGGAAATACGCCTTCATGGTCAGATCCACGATGGTGACGAATGAGGCGATTACGACAATGAACACTGGTATGCGAACCTGGTCGGGTATCCTTTTCCTTATTGAGGCTATGATTATGTTCGAGAAGAAAATTACAAAAGTCGCGGCGAGCCCGAGGAATATCCCGTTTTCGACCCTGTTGCTCACGGCAAGAGCCGAGCAAAGTCCCACCATCAACTTCATCAGGGGATTCTCTTCGACTATTCCCTTTTTAAACTCGTAAAACAAGCTTGTCTTTTCATCCATAGAAACCTACCTGCCGAAAAGAGAGTAGGCTTTCAGCGCCTCTTTTATGTCGGTCAAGACCGCCTTTGTGGTAACGGTCGCGCCGGTTATCGGTTTTACGTCCTTCCCTATCTCAAGCGGATCTCCATTCTTTTTGCCCTTGAACTGAGAAAGAAACTCCTCTTTCTCAAGATTCGCCCCGAGACCTGGCGTCTCATTGTGAGAGATAACCGCAACGCCCTGAATCTTTCCGTCTTTTCCAATTCCCACGGCAAGATTTATCGGACCACCGTAGCCGCGAGCTTTTACGAGGATGACTTCTCCTTTCTTCGATGTGTAAACTTTCATAACCCCTTCAACTTTCTTCTTCATCCGCTTTTCTAAATCTTTGTCTTCTTTGAGCTCGCTCGGTGATTTTACCTCCGGCAGTGCGTCGATGCATGCCTTTACCTCTTCTGCCTCTTTTTGTTTAGCGATTCTCTCTTTAGTGACAGCATATGTGAGACCCAGACCCACGGCGGCAACAATGCTCACTATAAGCAATGTCAATCCGAGCCTCAAGATTCTTTCAATCATGCTTTTGCACTGCCTTTCCCTACACCGTACGGTCTCGGCTTTATAAACCTGTCGATAACAGGAGTAATACCGTTCATGAAAAGAATCGAAAACATGACGCCCTCAGGGAGGTGTGAATAGAATCTGATGACAACAGTCACGATCCCGCAACCGACAGCGAATATCGCTTTCCCCCAAGAAGTCATGGGATTCGTCACGTAGTCAGTCGCCATGAAACACGCCCCGAGCAGCAGCCCCCCCGCAAGCGCCGAGAAGACCGGGTCCGCGCCGATAATGAGAGATAGAATCATGACTGTCCCTACATAGCAAACCGGAATTCGCCAATCAATCAGTCGCTTGGTAAGGAGTATTATTAGCCCCAGGATAATCAAGGCCCCGGAAACTTCCCCAATGCATCCCCATGGATTGCCGAAAAGAAGGGGCAAGTAATATTTTGAGGCCTGAATATCCAGAGCCCCTTTCCTCGCCTCAGACATGGCGAACAGCGGTGTCGCGCTCGTGATAGCATTTATCGATTTAATCGTCGATGTGTTGACTACCCAGGCGACCGGCTTTTGAAGATATGAGGTCGTCATATACTTCGACCATGATATGAACAGAAAAGCCCTTCCCACAAGCGCGGGATTAAAGATGTTGTGACCCAGCCCTCCAAAAACCTGCTTACCCAGAGCTATAGCAACCGCTCCCCCGATCAAAGGCATCCAGAAAGGCAACCTGGGGGGAAGAGTTAACGCAAGCAAAAGACCGGTTAAGGCAGCGCTTAGGTCGTGGATAGTTATTGGCTTGTGCATGAAACGCTGGAGAACGAATTCGCATCCAACCGCCCCCGCGATGCTGCATATTATCACGGTCAGAGTGGATAGACCGCCGATATATATTGAATAGGCAGTAAGTGGGATCAAAGCCGCTATCACCCAGCCCATTATGCTTGAAGTGGTATCTCTATCTCTGACATGCGGAGATACGCCTATGTGGAACAGTTCTTCAGGCGGTCTTCTTTTTTCCTCAGCGGTCTTCTTATTGTCAGCCAACGCTTTCTTCCTCACTGAATGAGTGTTCGAATTCCTCCAGCTTCTTTTTCCTCTTGGCAAGCCCCTCTTTTCCAACTTTCATAAGCTGAACGAGGGGATTCTTCGTCGGGCAAACATACGCGCAACAACCACACTCTATGCAATCATTCACGTTGAACTGCTCAAGTTTATCCCAAATGCCCGAGTCAGCGTACATGCCTAATGCGTATGGCATGAGATTCATCGGGCAGTATCTGACGCATCTTCCGCACCTTATGCACGTGAAATGGGCAGGTTCCTTTATGAAAAGGTTTTCGCGCCTGAGAACCAGAATCCCCGAAGTCCCTTTCACCACCGGTACCCGGTCGCTGTATTGAGCAAGACCCATCATAGGTCCGCCGAAAATGAGCTTGCCCCTGCCACCAACGTAACCCCCGCAAAACTCTATGACATCCCTCGCCATAGTTCCTATTTTGATTCTGAGATTCGCGTTACCGGCTACACCATCCCCACAAACTGTCACGATACGTTCGATAAGAGGAGCCCCTTTCTCGAAAAGGTCAGCTATCGCCGCGGCGGTTCCCACATTGTTCACGACTACACCCACGTCGCTCGGCAGTCCACCTGAGGGAACCTCCCGTCCGGTCAGGGTGCGGATCAAAGTTTTCTCCGCACCCATAGGATAGCGTGTCGGCAGTACAGCTATATGCATGCCATCCTTCTGCCCAGCTTCTCTCATCCTTTGAACTGCATCACGCTTGTTGCTCTCAATCGCGATTATTACCTCTTCTGCCCCAACAACGTGCTTGATAATGAGAGCGCCTCTCACTATGTCTTTACCTCTTTCAATCATTAGGCGATGGTCAGCTGTAAGATAAGGCTCGCACTCTGCTCCGTTTATGATCAGAGTCCTGATAGGCTTTTCAGCAGGGGGGGCAAGCTTTACATGGGTGGGAAAAGCGGCGCCGCCAAGACCCACAATCCCGGCGTCCCTTATGAACTTTCTTACTTCCTCAGGGCTTATCTGGAAAGGGTCACCCGGTGGTATGACCTCAGGACTCAATTCGTTCAGACCATCAGAGACAATCTGAATTGATAGGACATCTTTACCGGTCGGGTGAGGATGACTGATGATGCCCGCGACCTCTCCGGAAACGCTTGAGTGAACCGGAGCGGAAACATACGCATCGCTATCCCCGATCTTCTGACCGACAAGCACCCTGTCTCCGACCTCAACCAAAGGCTCGCAAGGCGCGCCGGTATGTTGTACGAGAGGGATTATTACTTGTTCCGGGTTCGGTCCAGGAAAAACCATGATGGAGGCGGTACGCTTGTTTTGCCTGGGATGGACGCCGCCTTTGGTCAAAAAATACCTCTTTGCGGAAGATATGAAGCCAGCCAAACCTCTCTCCGTGACAAAATTTCCGTTTATACACAAAAAAACCCAAAGTATGATATCAAAATCACCGTCAATGTGAAAGAACGCGAGGATTCCCCGAAAACCCCGTCTTCTTTAAATCCTAACGCAGGGGAAGACCAATCGGGAACGAACCAAGACCTCAAGAATTCGCAGGATTTAGTTTTCGGGCTGATATAAGCGTAAGGCTTAAAAAAGGAACACCGGCAGTACATAAAGATGAATTTTCTAAGTGTATACTTTAAACGCAAACAACAAATGCAGGGTGATCGCTTGAAAGAGAGAACCAAAGGAATATTAAACTCATTTTTGATCGCCACGCTTGCTATAGCAGGCGTGATCCTGCTCGTCTATTTCACGAAGGGACGGACCGCCGTCGAGGAAGGTTACAGGTCTCCCACTTACTTCGCCATGGACACCACTCTCGAAATCACGATAAAAGAACTACCGGAGGAAACCTCGAAGGATATTTCGCGCAGGGCATACCTGAGAGTGAAGCAGCTTGAGAGAAAAACAAGCAGGTTCCTTGCGGAAAGTGAGGTATCAGCAATAAACCAAAACGCTGGGAAAAGTCCCGTGAAGGTCTCGCCTGAGACATTTAAAATGCTTGAGGATTCCCTAAGACTTTCGGAATTGACCGGCGGGGCGTTCGACATAACTGTGGCACCCTTGATGGAGCTCTACGGCTTTTACTCCCATGACTATAAAGTCCCAACGCAACAGGAAATAGAAAAGACAAAGAACCTTATCGGTTGGAATTTCATCAAACTCGAAAAAGAAACCAGAAAGGTGATGCTCGCAAAGCCTGGGGTGCAAATCGACCTCGGGGGGGTCGCAAAGGGCTACGCTGTCCAAGAGCTTATTGGACTTTTGAAAAGCTGGGGCGTGAAGAGCGGTCTTGTTAATTTCGGCGGAACTATCGGCGTTCTATCCCTGAATCCTAAAACACCATCTTGGACAATCGGGATAAGGCATCCCCGCGGAAAACCGGGAGAAATCGCGGGAACCCTGTCTATGAAATATGGATTCATATCCTCTTCCGGAGACTATGAGCGCTACTTCATCCATAACAAAACCAGATATTTCCACATCCTCGACCCACATACCGGAAGATGCCCCGAAGGCGTGATAAGCGCAAGCGTCGTTGGCCCGGACGGCACGGTAGCGGACGCGCTATCCACGGCAATCGTCGTGTTAGGTCGCGCAAAAGGTACCCAGCTGCTCTCGAAAATCCCCAAGTATGAAGCGGTCGTCATTGAAAAAGACAGAAAAATATCTTACACAGATGGAATGAAGAAAAAATTCACGCTTGAGATCGGCGAGAGGCTAAAATGAATTGCACCGGCAAGGTCTTAGAAAATCTCGGCAAAAACGCGCGTGTTTTGATCGAGCAAAACGCCTGCGGTGAGTGCCATGCGTGCGGACTTGCCTCTATGAGACAAAGAGGTCCGGTTGAAGTAATCGCCCTCAATAAGGTGGGCGCCCGCAAAGATGACATGGTGACGCTCGAATTCTCGGGTAAAAAAGTGCTTCAGGCTTCCACGATACTCTTTTTTATACCTTTTTGCGCTTTTTTTCTGGGCTTTGCCTTCGGATACTGGTTTGTCTGGCATCCATTCGGGGTTTACTGGCGTTCCCTTACAGCTTTTATTGCGGGCATGACCACCCTCGCCGCTTCTTATGCGCTCGTTCGCCAACTCGGAAAGAAATACGAGGATTTCCAATTCGTTATAACAGGAGTGGGCGAAAGCGGTGAGCCTGAAAACACAAAAAGTCAACCAGTTATCCGGTAAGGGTGAGAACTCAATTGGAGCGGTATCAAATCATAATCCATGATGATTACCCGTAAAATCCAACATAGAGGAACCCAGCCGCCTTCAGGCCTGTGGGTTGTTTTCAAGTTTGCAATCGAGTTATTGTATGCAGCCTCCTGAAAGCCTCCATCTTCTCGATCCTCCCAATCTTCGCTTCCCTGATGGCGTTCTCAAGAAAAGAGATGCTTCGATCGTATGTAGCCTTATCTACCGGGTAGGGATGAGCGTCTTTCCCTCCGTGCGCGAAACTGAATCTCGCCGGGTCCCTCATACTCGGTTTCGCCCCGTATACGAGCTCTGAAAGCAGCGCGAGCGCCCTGATTGTTTTTGGCCCAACCCCTTTCATGCCGAGCAGCGTCTCAAAATCCTCCGGCTGCCTCTCGTACGTCGAGATAAGAATGGACCCTATACGTTCGGGATTGATATCGGATAACGCCACCTCGTGGCGACCTGGAAGACGGAGGCTTGCGGCTTTCTTGATTTCGCACACCACTGTCTCGGGCTTTTCGCGGGAAATGCCAGTGACCACTTTTCTTGCTTCTTCGGATTCGAGCGCCACCATGTTGAGAGCAGGCACTACCTTTTCACAGCATACCGCTTTGTGCGGCTCACACACAAAATCCTCAAGCTCGAAGGACAACCAATGGTACCTGCGCGCGGTCCTCTCGGAAGCGTTCATTCCCTGCTGGATGACGCACCAGTTTCCGTTCACGTCAAACACGAACATGTGGTGATATATCTGATAACCATCCTGGACGGCGGCGCTGTCAACCTTAGCCGAAATCCTGCTTGCGTAAACTAAAGGCTCGGGATCCAAACCTACTTTCTCAGAGAAGCGCACAATCTCGTCTGGTGTCCTGCGCGATACCTTTCCCTTTCCCCCCGTGACATACAGACCTATCTCATCGTTCAATCCTGAAATTCCCTCTTTTATTGCCCCGCACACAGTGGTGGTGAGCCCACTTGAATGCCAGTCAAACCCGAGAACGCATCCGAAAGCCTGAAACCAGAATGGATCGGACAACCTTTTCAGGATCTCATTGACACCATATTCCTCAGCTAAAGCGAAGAGTATCTCCCTGGAAAGCTTTCTCATCCGATCGAAAAGCCACGGGGGAGCCTTGCCATAATGAAGCGGTAAGTCTGAAATCCCGGTTCTGTGCGCCATGGCAGCAGCCACCTTGTTTTGCCTTAGTTGAAACGACCAAAAATACGGAAGGAAAATACTCCTTTATTCCATTAAATAGATTATGACATATTCGCCCGATTCCATAGAGCACACGATTCTAAATATGCCTTTAATATTTCTTCAAAAGAATTGGCTTTCTTGATTACTCATTCCTTTTGTTAAACGCTCCACCTATATGCTGACCAGAATTTCTCCAAGTGGTATATTAGGGTCAAGTCAAACGACAGGGGGTGAAAAATGCCAGAGGAAGAAGTAGGAAAAGTTACGCATTACTTCAACAAGATAAGCGTTGCGGCAGTGGAACTAACGGGACATCTGAGCGTGGGGGACAAGATTCACATCAAGGGTCACACATCCGACTGGGTGCAAACCGTCGAATCAATGCAGATAGAACATGAAAGCGTGGAAAAAGCAGCTCCCGGAGATACCGTGGGCATTAAAGTTGACGGGCACGCACACGAACACGATATCGTCTATAAGGTTACGGACTGAAAAAAACAGCGAATCTCCACGGATAGCTCGGTATCAGCTAAGATAACGGCGCGCCCCGTCAATCCGAGTGAATTATCACCTTGCGATGCTCTTTGAAAAACCCGGCGTTTATGAAATTTGTAGCTCCTCTCCTCACCGAGGAAGCGCGCGGATTATGGACGTGCCCAAAGTAGTGGTGAGAAGGCTTTTGTGTTTCAGCGTATCGCAAAAGCGGCTCACTTCCAACCTCGTCGCGATTGGCAACCATATCAAAGGTTAACTCGGGTATAGCCGGTGGATAGTGCGTGCAGAGTACATCAACCGCCTCAATGCTCTCTACCATTTCCCGGTATCTATCCGGTTCTATCTCGCCCGGCAAACCAACGGTCCAGGGTCCAAACGGCGAACCCGAAATAAGCCCGAATCGAATGCCCTCGATATCAAATACACCAACTTCCACAATCTCAACATGCGGAGGGGCAAGCTCACGCATCACATCAGGGCTGTCAGTGTTACCGTAGATTACATATGCTTTGCAGGGTATCGAAGAAAAAAACTGAATGTAGCTCTTCCTGATCAAATCCCTGACTTTCTTTGGTTTGTTGTCATCGGAGGAAGTTATCTGCCTTATCGCTCTTCCGGCAAGTTCCTTGTTTCCTCTGGCGAGCGCGGAAAGCGCTCCCAGAATCTCTTCCCTTGAATACACTTGAGCAAGTATTCCGCCGAGAGTTCTGAAATCAATCAGGTTGAGATAATCCCCGAGCATGACAGCAATATCTTCCGCGTGCAGCTGCTGCCTCATCGCTTCATACTCGCCGTGAATGTCGGATATTATCTTTATAGCCATATAAAAGCCCTGCGCTTATTTTTGAGCTCATCGGAGACGCAAACGGTCAAACGTAATATTTAAGGATCGTCTCCGCTTTGTCACGTACAAGTGATTTTAAATCATCCGGCGAAACTATGGTTACTTTTTCTCCGAATTTGAGAAGAGAGTTTGCCACCCAGGATAAATTCTTCGTTTCGAATCGGACAAAAATAGTGCCGTTTTTCTTCTCCTTTATTTCGGCTCCACGAAAGCGCTCCACGAACGGGAGCAACATCCTGTCCGAGAAAATCAACTCCACAGTGTACCCCGCACCGGTCGGACAATATTCGCAAATGGATTCCGGCAAGTACTTTTCACCCTCGATTTGGATTCTGCATTTCTTCCGGGTAACCTTAACGTCGCGAAATCTATCGAGCATAAAAAACCTAACCTCGTTTTTAACACAGCAAAAAGCAAGCAAATACCAGTTGCCGTTTGACCAGACAAAGGAGATGGGCTCAACTTCCCTCGTGTTTACCTCGTCTTTTGAGTAACTGTAATAGTCCAATAAAAGTCTCCGTCGCGAGGTAATGCCTTTCTCGAGAATTTTGCACCAATTCTTTGAGAAATTCTTCATCTCGACGTCGATTCTGCCCGAAATATCTTCGAGTTCCCCGCAAATTTGCGCACTTAATACATCCTGAACTTTTTCCATGGCGCGCTTAAGTGAATCGGTCTGCGTGATTAGCCCGGACCTCACAAGGGCCTTGCACGCAATAAGCAGAACAAGCGCTTCGTTTGGAGTCAACTTAAGAGGCTTTCTGAAATAGTCAGCAGAATAAAACTTCAACATGTTGCCATCAATTTCGTAATCTATCAGGTTGTAAGGATTATAATCCGGCAACCCACAGAACCAGAGCGTTCCCCTGATACAGGAAATCAGCTCATCATAAGTCATATTGAAATCCTCGCAAATATCACTAATTCGGGCGCCCCCACGGGACACCACGTATGGAACCAGAAGCAGCAGCCTGTTTACAATCTCGATTGACTTATTGTTCATTTTCTCACTTCACCTTTTTAAGTATTCCTTCCACACGCTCGCGCGCACAAACCCTCATTTCATGGGGAGAAATTATTTTCGCCTCGGTCCCGAAGTCTAATATCCAGTCCAGGAAACTCTCCGGGTGCTCAACCCTAAAAACTACCGAGCAAAAACCGCTCTTCTTTCTTTTCTCTGAGAGAACTCCAAAGGGCGAATGGGACGCCATGAAAGCTATTTTTGGCGAAAGTTCAACGGTCACTTTAACAGGCTGATCGCGAGGTTCCATAAGGTTCTCCCAGGACGCGGCTTCTCTGAGATCAAAATCCTCCGGAATATCGAAATCGGGCTGCTTCGGCTTTTTCTTGTTGACCTCAACTTTGGATGTGATCCTGTCCAACTTAAAGCATCTTACGGCGTTGCGGAGGCGACATTTACCAATCAGGTACCAGAAACCGTTTTTCGAAACGACACCGTAAGGTTCAACGGTGCGCGTGACAGGTTTCTTTGAGCTTAAGGCCCTGTAATCAAAGGTAACGAGCTTTCTTTTCCTGAGTGCCTCAAGAATTTGGTCGAGCGCCCGGTTTTTCTTATCACCCTCGATCATATGGACATGTGGAACGACCCTCAAGTATTTCAACTCCTCCGGGTCACGAGCGGCGCTGGTCGCAAACTTCAGAAGAGCCGAGTGAGCGCTGCCGCTGAACGCGGTTCCGGAGCCTATGAAAAATCTGGACACAATTGATAGTGAAATCAACTCGTCGGACGCAAAATCTATGTCGGGGAGGTAATATTTATCGGGTTCGATCGTGTAAGCATATTCACCCGAATTCTCATCTTTTATCATTTCGATTGGTATGCCCATTTCCCGCAATTCATCTTTGTCCCTCTCAAACATCCTCCTGAGAGTGTCCTCATCCACTTTCTGGTTGTAATAAACGGTTGAGTTGAGCTCATTGAGCGTAAGGGGTCTTTTCGAATCAAGAAGGCAAGCGATAAGATTTATCAGCCTCTCGGCTTTAGTCGCTTTATCTTCCGCCAATTTGTCGCTCCTGTCTTCTCACTCTAAAAAGAGGCACTGCCTACACCGCACTTTAATTATTAAACAATGTGGGTGAGACAAAAGAAACAGACGCCAAGTGAAAATGAGCGTATGCCCTCGTATGGTTGCGCCCATCACCTGCGAAACTTAAATTTGACTTGCAAGCAGATCAAGTAAAATGCATATATCTTTTCTCTTTAACCGCACAAGCCCAGATGCTCAGACCTTACCTACGAGCATCCTGCCGATTATCCAGCGCTGAATCTCCGACGTCCCGCCCCCGAGCGTCGCCAGTTTAGCGTCGCGAATGGCGCGTTCTATAGGGTATTCCTTCGTGTAGCCGTAACCGCCGTGGATTTGAACAGCCTCTTCGGCTGATTTCATTGAAACTTCGGATACGTAAAGTTTCGCAAGGGATGCCATCATTGGATCCATAATACCTTGATCCTTGCTCCAAGCAACCTTATAGACTATCAACCTCGCCGTCTCGAGCCACATCTTCATATCGGCAAGCTTGAACTGTATCGCTTGGAAATGCGCTATGGGACGACCGAACTGCTTGCGCTCTCGAGCATACTTGATGCAGGTCTCAAGCTGAATCTCCATGCCCCCGATCGCGGGCGCAAGCATAACGGAGCGCTCCCACTCGAGTGTGGCAAGTGCCACATCCATAAAGCCTTTATTTTCCTCACCTAAAAGATTTTCAGCGGGAACTTCGCAATTGTCGAAGATGAGCTCGGAGGTGGGTGAAGACCTGTTGCCCATCTTGTGTATTTCCTTTCCGACGGAAAAACCGGGGAAACTCTTTTCCACGATAAACCCGCTTATTCCGGCGGCGCCTTTCTCTTTGTTCGTCTTCGCAAGAACAACGAAGACATCTCCTATCGGACCGTTGGTTATGAATGTCTTTGTGCCGTTGAGAACATAGTAACCATCTTTTTTCTCAGCTGTCGTTTTTATGCCGGCAGCGTCGCTTCCAGCTTCCGGCTCGGTCAAGCCCAGCCCTGTAATCCATTCTCCGGTCGCAATCTTGGGGAGATACTTACGCTTTTGTTCCTCCGTGCCGAGCTTCCATATCGGTACCCCGCCAATGGTCACATGAGCGCCCCATGAAAGGCAGAATCCCGCGTCCAGGCTTCCATACCCGAGAGCCTCGCCCGCAAGCACGGTGTCGAAAACGCTCGCTCCGCTTCCCCCGTATTCCTCAGGGAAAGGAAGCCCCATCAGTCCGAACTCGGCAGCTTTGTCCCATACGTCTCTGTCAAACCGCGCCTGCTCGTCCCTTTCTGCGGCCCCAGGCATTATCTCTTTCTGGGCAAACTCAATAACCTGCTGTTTGAATAGTTTCTGCTCTTCAGTCAAACTGAAATCCATTCTGTTGACCTCCTTCTATCTTTCCATACCTAATGCTTACCTAATCGCTTCTTTATACCACTTATCTCAAACATCAGGAACAAAATAGAAATCCCTTATTCTGCCGGTTCTCTCCTGAAGTGGAAGAAATTCCGCCCTAACCCTCATCCCTTTATGAAGCGTATCCATCGTAACGTTCTTAATAAGGGCGACAATCGGGTATCTCACGCCATCCAGATGGACCCCACCCTGATAAAACGGAACCTCCTTTTGTAAATCGGAAAGCGAGATGTCGACCCTGCTGAACATTGTAACGCTTCCCTTCTGCGACACTTCAACCCACTGGCAATCCTCATAGCAATCATGACACCAGGAACGAGGCCAGAAATAGAAAGAGCCGCACTTTGGGCAGCGGGTGCCCATTAATTTCGCGTTCTCTTTTAGTTCCCTGAAAAAAACGGACAATTCCCCCATCGATACCATGAAATCAACTTTCCACCGGTCGGGCACGATAACGAAATCATCCTTGTAAGAAATCGGTTTGAACCTGAGATCCGTTTCTTCCGGCATCCCTATCACCCCTCCAGTACAATGCAAACCGAATATGCGCCCCTCGCCCCACCCATGCTTTGAGCAATACCCCTCATCGCCCCGGATACCTGCCTGTCGCCGGCCTCTCCTCTGATATGCCTGACGACCTCCACCACCTGATAAATACCTGTCGCACCAATCGCATGCTCACATCCGATAAGCCCACCGGAGGGATTCACGGGAATTTTACCCCCGATATCCGCCATCCCGTCTTTTAAGAATGCTGTCCCTTCACCCCAAGAACAAAAACCGAGTTCCTCATATAGGCATATCTCAACGCCGCTGAAAGAGTCATACACTTCGGCAACGTGTATCGCCTCTGAGGGGTCTGAAATCCCGGCCATCCGATAAGCCGAAAGGGCTGAATTCCTTACGGCTGGGAAAAGAGAAGCGTCCGAGTAATCCCTTTCCGCCTGCCTTCCGGACTCAGTGCTCGCCCCGATGCCGGTTATCCAAACAGGGTCTTTCCTGAACCTCTTGGCTGCCTTTTCGCTCGCGAGGATTATCGCTGCCGCCCCCTCGCTGTTCAGGCAGTGGTCCAGGATTTTCAAGGGATAAATCACCATGGGGCTTTTTAGAACGTCACTAACGGTCAGCTCTATGGGAGATTGAGCGTCAGGGTTGAGCCTTGCGTTCCCCTTATTCTTCACGACAACCCTTGCCATATCCTCCTCGGTGGTGCCATAGTTTTCCATGTGCCACCTTATCGCAGCTCCGTAAGAGCCTGCGGGTGAAGCGCCAAGCTGGTACTCAAAAAACGGGTCCGCAGCGAAAGTTATGGACTTGACCATCTCGATCACGTTAGCGAGGTCAGCGACCTTCTCAACCCCGACAACCATCACCACATCATGCAGACCGCTTGCGACTTCAGCGAACGCGGCCCTGACGGAATATCCTCCGGTCGCGCCCCCCGTGGTGACTCTCGAGCCCGGTTTTCTCGCGAATCCCAAAAGATAATGGATGTGATGGTCAGGCATTGCGCAATGTTCGAAAAAGTCATTGTAAATGCTGTAAACAACGCTTTCGATATCCTCTTTGCCCGCCCCGGCATCCTCCATCGCCATCTTACAAGCTTCATATGCAAGCCGTGGAAAAGTCTTGTCGATATGCCTCGCCTTGAAACTGGTGTTTCCGACTCCCACCACCGCAACTCTTTCCATAGCCATCACCTACAAGCTTTTTTCAAACCTCACATACTCACGCTAATAAATCTTTGAGCTCATCGTTACTCATAAATGCACGGGTCTTTTCTCCACAACGTAGTCAGCCTTTATTCCCGTCCTCTCAAACAGTTCCTTTTCAAGCTTTTCCGCATCATCCTCAATGATTACCTCATCAGGCGTTATTTCCGTTGTCCCTTTAACGGAAGACTTCACTGATTCCGCGACAGAACCTGGTTCATACCCCTTCTCAACTGCGATTCTCACCACGACTTTGTCTCTCGAGAACTCGTCTCCGGGAATCTCCTTATCAAGCACAACCTGGAATTGATACACCCCGGGCACGTCCCTGACAGATGAAATCAGGTCAATCAGGGAAACGCGAGTGCCCTTGATCTTGGTAAAGTCCTTTTTTGCACGCATTATCGGCGGATACATGATCGGGAATGTAAGACCGCAGTTTTCGCAGCGTTGCCAGCGAACCCCTCCGCGAATGAGGTCACCGGTGAAATATCTCAAAAAAGAGGTGCCCCGCCAGTCAATATGACTGAAAACGAGCACGCCCTCCTCGCCCTCGACGACCGGCTCGAGAGTTTCCGGATCGAGCACTTCCCAGTAGAAGAATTTTGGGTTGAGATGAATCATGCTCTTCTCCGCGCATTCATAGAAGGCTACCTTCATCTCAGTCATTCCGTAACCCTGGACGAGCTTGAAATCGTCCCTTCCCCCCACGCGTCTCACCAGTTCCTTTATGTAACCCCTCAGCGAATCAGTTAACGGCTCAGCAGCCACAAGCGCAATGAAAAGCGAGTTGAGAGGGTCCACTTCGCCGCTCTCAACCATCTGGGCAGCCATCCTAAGCCAATAAACAAGGTATGAAGGAATCGCGATTATTGCGTCAAATTTGTTTTCGGCAAATAGCCTGATCTGTCTATCCGTCGGAATTACGTTACCTCCGAAAGTGTCAAAACCGCTCGATCCTCCGAGCCATTTCCCCATAATTACCTGGAAAAACGCAAGATGGGGCGCGCCCGGAAAAACATTGAATCCCCTCATGTCCCAGGTGAGCTCTTTTCCGCACCAGAACGCGGACGCCGATTCTTTCACATTCTCGTGCAGGTCCCTGTATGTGTAAACTGCAGGGGTCGGGTCCCCTGTTGATCCGGCGGAGGCGTGGAAGTGAATTGGCATCCATTCAAGCGATATTCGTCTGCCAATCTTAAGATAAGCAAAACCTTCATGATAGTTTTTTCTGTATAAAGCTGCATAGTCTCGCGGGTAGTTGACCAGGCTCTGAAAGAGGTATTTCAAAAGAAAGGAAGGTGATATCTTCGCCGTGTCGTACAAAGCCTCCCTGCCAGGAAAGCGGGGCTGGAGAATGAATGCCAAGGGGTCTTCCCTGTAGTCCTCTTTGTAAGTTAGCGGAATCTTTCTCAGGTCTCCGGGCCTGTTGATTCTGTCAGGGTTTATTCCCTCCTTTTTGAAAACTTTGCGGTAGTATGGATGGTAAGGATAAATAACGTTCCGGATGTAGTCGGTAAGCCTTCTGAAGGATGCGTCTTTCTGCTCCAGAGGATTTAGAGAATAGAAGTTTCGCATCCTGAACCACCCCCCGGTGGAAAACCCGTCTGGCAGTCAAAGTGTTACTAAATATATTGACTCGCAGGAACAAAATATAAAGTAAAAAAGCTCTCAATTCAATTCCCCCTCCCCAAATAATTCTCATGCTCACAAGTGACGGCCGCACGTGAGCCAAACAAGTTCATCCGGGATGTATAGTGGACTTTAAAAACGTTGTCAGTACGCCGGTTAACACGGCAAAAAGCTTGAAATGCTTTGCAATAGGAAATGAAAACATGCTATGCGAAGATACAGAAAGACAATGCGGCGCCGCTCTCTTTTCTAAGTAAGCTCTTTGCGCAAGCTGTTACCACTTCTCGACAAATTCCCTGAAGTAAGAAAGCATTGAATATTCCGCGAGCACGCTCTGGCGCTCGAGGTTCATCCTCTGGATGTAGTCTCTATCCCTTGCTTCTCCCTTGAGACCCTCCAAATAAATTTCATCAACAAGTTCTCGATGTCTTTTCTCAAGCTCAGCAAGACGCGCAAAGTAGTTCGGTATGAAAATCGCTACCAGGTTTTCTCCCTCATATCGCCCGGTAGAGCCACAGCGCCCGCAACGGTAGTCTCCACTCGCGCTCGCGCTGACTCCCTCCAACAGCGCTCCGCAGAGCGGGCACTTCTTTTCGCGCTCCTTGTTCTCTTCCATCTTGAAATCCTCAGTCAATGTAAATCGATCCGCAAACGAAGCAATTTGTTCAAAGCATCTCACAAAGCAAGAACAGCATGTTTGGATTCCTTAAACGCGCCAGCAAATTTTTTGAACGTCGTCACCGGATCAAAAAAGCGTCCTCCATCCATTAAGTTTAAATCTTCATGGTCGTGTTTCAACCCTAATTGAAAAAAGCGATGCAACCGTTTACCGCCCTGGCCCCCAAAACGCGATTTCGGATAACATATCCTTTGTATGAAGACTAAAACCAAAATATGGATGATTGTTGGAAAAATAATCGGTGGTATCGTCAGGTCCACTAAAGCGGGCGGCGGGACAACCTTGCCTGGAAAAATAATCAGGTATTTCCGCCCGCATTTCGTCCGGGAAGTCGTTTCGGGTTTAAACATTGGATGTGTCCTCGTTACCGGAACAAACGGCAAGACAACCACCGCCGCGCTCATCGCTTCCACGCTTAAGAGGGCTAACATATCCTTCGTCCATAACAGAACCGGGGCAAACCTATTGTCTGGTATAGCCTCCGCGCTGGTCCGGGAAAAAATACGAGAACTTAAAAGATCAAAGGAACTCGGGTTGTTCGAGGTGGACGAAGCGACACTTCCCGAAGCGATAGAAGAGACAAACCCGCGCGTCGTGCTTATAAACAATCTTTTCAGAGATCAGCTCGACCGCTACGGGGAACTGGATACACTCGCGAAAAAATTAAAAATGTCCCTTGAGAAACTCGGGGTCGGCTCTACCGTAATACTCAACGCCGATGACCCTCTCGTTTCATCAATTGGGTCAAACCTCAGATGCAGGGTAATTCACTTCGGTATAAATACAGATATTTATTCGCTTGAGGGACTGGAACACGCAGCTGATAGCAAACACTGCTCGAACTGCGACACCAGGCTCGAGTACAGATATCACATTTTTGGACACCTGGGTGACTACCGTTGCCCAAAATGCGGAGCGAAAAGACCCCCGCTGGATGTTTCCGCCGAAAGCGTTGAGCTGAAAAGTTTCGAGGGTTCGAAATGCCTGATAAAGACTCCCGCAGGAGCGGTCGAAATTTCAATTCCTCTCCCCGGGCTATACAACGTTTATAATACGCTCGGCGCTGCGGCTGTATGTCTTACTCTCGGCGTTGATCTTCGCGTCATTACCAACTCAATCGAGAAATTCAAAGCGGCGTTCGGAAGGGTTGAGTCTATTGAAATCGAGGGAAGAAAGCTCGTCATGATTCTTGCTAAGAATCCGGCAGGCTTTAACGAAGTAATAAGGACTCTGAGCAATCTTGATGCTAAATTGAACGTCGTTTTTGCCCTGAACGACAACATAGCGGACGGAAGAGATGTTTCATGGATATGGGACGTTGATTTTGAGAACCTCAAAGGAAAGCTATCGAATGTGATTTGCGCGGGAATAAGGGCGTGGGACATGGCGTTAAGGGTCAAATACGCTGACACGGGCGTTGATTGTCTATCAATCGAACCCGAAATCGGGACCGCCATGGAGCGGTTGCTTTGCACCGCGGGAAAGAACGAGACTGTCTATATCGTTCCCACTTATACCGCAATGCTTGAAGCACGCAGAATCCTTTCAAAAAAAGGGTATGTCACTCCCTACTGGGAGGAATGAATGAAACTGGTTATTTGCCATCTTTATCCTGACCTAATGAACATATACGGGGACAGGGGTAACGTAATAGCGCTCGCTAAACGCTGCCTTTGGAGAGGCATAGATGTCGAGGTCAAGAGCCTTGGTCTCGGAGATAAAGTTGAACCCGGCGCATACGACATATTCTTCATGGGCGGAGGACAGGACAAAGAGCAAGTAATGGTGAGCCACGATCTGTATGAGACAAAGGGAGAGACTATCAGACGCGAAATCGAGCAAGGCGCATGCGCGCTTGTCATATGCGGTGGTTACCAGTTATTCGGGAATTTTTATCGTCCCGCGGAAGGAGAGGAACTTCCAGGAATTGGCGTCTTTGATGCTTATACCATCGCTGGCAGCAAGAGGTTTATAGGCAATGTCTTTGTTGAGACATGCCTTGATGGCCGCAAAACGACCGTGGTGGGATTCGAAAATCATTCCGGGAAAACATATCTCGGTAAAAACGAGCGTCCTCTCGGAGAAATCATCGTAGGGTACGGAAACAACGGCGAGGACAAGACTGAAGGAGCCGTTCACCTCGGAGCAATTGGAACATATCTGCATGGGTCACTCCTGCCAAAGAATCCCGAACTAGCGGATTTTCTCATACGTAAAGCACTCAAGAGGACATACCCCGGGCGGGATATCGAAGCGCTCGATGACTCAGTCGAGAATCTCGCCCACAAGCATGCAATAAAACGAGCGAAAAAAACTCACTGATACACCAAAGCTGGCTTTCGCGATAACAATTAGATGAAAGATAGATGAGAAACCGTTTGGCCGAAAAGAGGAGAGAAAATCCGGTTTAGGGCATGTGCAATAGATGGTCAGGCGCCTGTCTCTTGGTTCATTTTCTCTGGGCAAAACTCGGGAGAAAGGTCTAAAGATTCGGGCAAACTTGAGGTGCTACTTTAGACATCCAACCAGAAAATTTCTTTCACGACATCTCTAAGTGTCCAGGCTATAACCCACTAATGTGACCGGCCTCCTGAATGCGTTCTTATCATGCCCGAGTATCATGAAAAAGACCGCATCTCCCCCCCTTTATCTGACCTTTTTGCTTTTCTTTGAGTCTAAAAACCGAAGAACATTCACCAAATCAAGCCGGTAAAGCGTGGATGGAAGCCGCGATTTTGCCCTAACCGGCAAGCTCACATGACCAAAAATAACGCTTTTCCCGTCAGGGTTCCAAGAGAACTCCGTGATCTGCCGCGCGCAGGGGTCGTATTCCTTGAAACCACGTTTCGCAAAATGGGTGAGTCTTGTCTTGTTCTTCCCGTCCGAATCCATAATCCAGAGCTCCTCGCCTTCGCCCGGGTCCCCCTGCGAGGCGTTCCATATTATTCTTCGCCCGTCTGGCGAGAACTCGGGGTTCTCGTCATGTATGAAAGGCGTTCTTGTCAGGCGCCGGATGATTTTTCCCGAGAATTCCACAGTGCAGATATCCCCCCATAAACCCTTGCCCTTCGTTTCCTTGAGATTTACGCAACTGCAAATAAGGGAATCTCCGGACGGCGTGAAGCCGGCGCCTTCAATGAGAGTAAATCCTTCGGGCAGCTCCACTGTCAAAAGATCGGAAGCTTTCGGTTCGCCGTTTTCAAAGGATATTTTCGCTATCCTCATCCTCCAGGCTCCAAACTCCTCTCCCTTCCTGTAACGGAAACTCTCCGAGCCCCAGTATGATCCCGGGTGACCCTGCCATCCCGGAGTGCCAGGATCGTCATCCGGGTCCTCGGGGCGACCTTGGGGATATTTTTCCATGGAGTATTCCTCGTTCCAAAAAAGGAGTGAACCGTCTTTCGAAAAACTCGGTCTTATCACTCCCCAGTTTTCCGGATAATCGGTTATCTGCCAGAATTTTCTGCCATCCTTGGTCATTATCCATACGTTGTGATTGCGCCCCAGTCCCGGTCTTGCCGTGGTGCCAATCCCTTTGCGTGGATATCGGGCGTTCTCAGCCGTGAAAGTTATATAGTCTCCGCTGGGGTGCCAGAAAGACTGTCCCTTCCAGCGCGTGCCCTCAAGCTCCGGCTTGCCTCCCGTCAAACACTCAAGGCAGGTTCCGTCAGGCTTCATCGTGTAAATCTCATAAGAAATACCGTTAGCATCCCGGGGGAATTCCTCGCAGAGGGTGAAAGCTATGAGTTTTCCGTCGGGCGAAAACTTTGGAAAAGCTCCCTCACCAATGCGCACCGGGGTGGGCAGCTTTAGCATTATCTGAGGTTCGGATAATGGCTTCCCTTTAGCGCAGCCACACAGAGTCCAAAGAAAAAGGTACGTTAAGAACAGCGACAAAAAAAGCGGTGCGCTACGCGCTATCTTTTCCCGAACGGGCAACAATGTTATCCTCATGGCTTACGCTCCGACCGCGGTCGCTTGCCGGCAGAAACGATCTTCCCTTCATACTCTTTTCCCAGTTGTGATATGGGGCTCGAACAAGAATTAAGAACTCTTTCCACGTTAAATTAAATAAATATTCTCCTCCCGGAAGTTCTATCTCATCCATTTATACTTCGACACAAATCCTTATTTGTTCCCCTGTTTCGGCAAGCCACGACCCTCTTGCCCGTTTGAAACGTTAGCTAGTGCTTATGATATAATTTTCCTGAAATCACCGGGCGTTTAGCTCAGCGGGAGAGCGCTGCCTTCACACGGCAGAGGTCGGCGGTTCAAATCCGTCAACGCCCACCACCTAATTTATTTCACCTGCGGTCTGAAACGCTGTGGTTCCCAGCGCGAGAGCATCTGCCAAACAGACTAACGAAACGAATCGTTCCTCTGTACGAAATTTCACGCGTATGGGGATTTTTGTGAGTTTCGAGAGTAACCGCTCTATTGACGTGGTGTGTTCGTCATCAATGGCTAAACCGCAGGTGATGGTGGAAACCGCGCCACTTGGGCGTGGGGTGTCCGAAAAGCGTTGAATTGAGCCTCCCGGCGTTAAGAACGCACCCAATGGCGTGTAGGGTGCTCAAATCCGCAAGCGCCCACCGCCACACGAACATTTCGAACGTCCTGATGATTGCGCATTTTCAGCTGAGTGCGTGGTATTAAAAGAATCTTGTGGATAAAAGAATCTTGTGGACTCAATCTCCACCGTTCGAGATATTAATCGCGCTTTGGAGATAAAATAATCCTGAGCTATTTAACCGGGCTGAACATTTGAAACACTTAACTGGAGGGTGCCATGCAAGCGGAAGATATTGAGGAAATTTTGGGTGAGGATGCCAAATACTTGCTTGGGTTTGAATCTCCGACAATACCGAAAGAAAATCTCCACCTTCCAGGTCCCGATTGGATTGACAGAATCCTCGGCGTTTCAGACAGACCCGCACCCGTGCTTAGAAACCTCGGAACCATAATGGGTCACGGAAGGTTAAAAGACACCGGCTACGTGGTGATTCTTCCCGTGGATCAAGGCGTTGAGCATTCGGCGGGAGCTTCTTTTGCGCCAAACCCGATCTATTTCGATCCCGAGAATATCGTGAAGCTCGCAATAGAGGCCGGATGCAATGCCGTTGCGTCAACGCTGGGGGTTTTAAGCAGCGTATCAAGGAAATACGCGCACAAAATCCCTTTCATACTAAAAATCAATCATAACGAGCTTCTGACCTATCCAAATATGCACGACCAAACCATTTTCGCGTGCGTCAAGCAGGGTTTCGATCTCGGGGCGGTAGCGATTGGGGCAACAGTCTATTTTGGCTCCCCCGAATCAAGACGTCAGATCGAGGAGGTGAGCGACGCTTTCCAGCTCGCACACGAACTTGGAATGGCTACAATCCTTTGGTGTTATCTTAGAAATGAGGCGTTCACCGTCGATGGAGTGAACTACGAGACCGCCGCCGACCTGACAGGTCAAGCAAACCATTTGGGCGCGACCATAGGTGCCGACCTCATAAAGCAAAAGCTACCCGACAAGAACCGCGGCTACGAGGCGATAAACCGGAAAAACGCTAAATTCGGCAAATTCGACGAAAGAATGTACGATGTTCTCTGCTCTGAACATCCAATAGACCTTGCGCGCTATCAGGTCATAAACTGCTACTGCGGAAGAGTCGGGCTGATTAATTCAGGCGGAGAATCAGGAAAAAACGACCTAAAAGACGCGGTAAGGACGGCTGTTATCAACAAGCGGGCGGGCGGAATGGGCATGATAATCGGCAGAAAAGCGTTTCAGAAGCCGTTCGATGAAGGAGTCGAAATATTAAACGCGGTGCAAGACGTTTATCTCTGCGAAGAAATAACCATACCTTAAAGAGCATTGAAAATTATCACTGACATTTTTCGTTCCCTTTCCGGCGAAATCTCCTCAGCGCCAAAGGTCAGCTTGGCAAGAAGACTCATGCACCACGCTTAATGATAACTTTTGGAAACTGGAAAGATAAGGGTGAACCGTTAACGTTAATAACGCTCACCGAAGATACAATAGACCGCACCCGGGCGACACTCGCCCTTAACATTTGTTAAACCCATTGACCAATCTCGGGTCAATCCGGAAATAAATCACCGGGTAAAAAGTTAAGTATAGTAAGAACAAAACACAGACCTTTTAACACAACAATCGCATGCCTAAAGAATCCCTGCAAAATCGCTCTTAGAACCTCACAAACACGGTAAAAACCGAATCCGCCCGTTTTTAAAACGTCGAGTATAAGCGGAAATCTTCACATATCAAGAATTGCTTGCCTTCAAAACTTCCTCAACCGCTTTGCGGAAATCGCTGAAGCGAACACCAAGCATTTTGCCAAGCGGATAGCTTTCGTAGTAAAGCTTACCTTCATGAGGCGGTTTACGGTAATCGCGCTCAGGTACCCGCCTGTATGGCTCCCCGCGCTCGAGAAGGCGCGGCCATCCAAAGATAAGCAGCGGGAAAGTGGTGATCCAGAACTGACTCTTGTACTTAAACATGCCTCTGACCTTCATCGCCACGTCCTCGCGCCCCATTGGCGTGTATATAGTTGGGGTGGGAGCGGGAATAAAACGATTGAACGACACGAACAGGGATTTGTATTTGTTGTAGAGGGGAGCCTCAAAAACCATCGGAGGCTTTTCGAGCCTTGAAGCCGCCGTAACCGCGGCAAAATGGGCAAAATCATGATCGGGATGTCCGCCTTCGTATGCTGGCACGTAAACCTCAACAGGTGAGATTTCACACATTCGCTCAGTCAGCCTATCCACAATCTCAACAGCGTACTTTATAGAGGAACCATCCGGGTAGTCCCAGAACTCAAGCGCGTCTGTACTTAGGCCTATCATCCCCAACGCGGTCTTCGTTTCCTCTCGCCTCACTTCAGCGGGCACCGAATATGCGCCGTCCGTTATCCATATCATCTTCAAAGGTGTTCGGTCTCTCACAAGGTGAGAGATAAGACAGAAATAGCCAACCTCATCATCCTGATGAGCGAAAACAAACATCACTACCGGTCTTGATGTTCCCTGGGATTTGAGTTCTTTGTCTCCGCTCATTTCAGTCTCCTTTCTTTCGCTTGGAGTGGGAAAAATGAGTAACACGGTTTAATAATCATTAAACCTCAAACGGGGTATTGAGCAAAGACAATTAAAGGGATTTTGTCTGGGGAAATTCAAGCATCCAAGAAGCATTTTTGAAGAAAAGAAGCGAATCCACACCTCATTAATTCAATTTTTCAGGCTTGCCCTGTAGCACTAATCCATTCTGATATATTCTAAAGACTGTCTTGGATGTTTTTGGAGCTTAGCATTGGAGCGCTTCCGCTCGACAAGGCTTTGTCCCAAATCGTTATGAGAAGAACCGTGAGGTAACAATGCGAGACTACAAAATCACAAAGGAAGACGTGGACAGCACCTTCGGCGACGGCTTCAGGCTTCACAAGGGCTTCATCTGGGGGGTGGGCAACTCCCCGTACCAAACCGAAGGTGGTTACAACGGAAAAGATGAGCCGCTGAACAATTGGTATGAATGGGAAAGAAGCGGAAAAGCCGAGCCAACAAGGGGCGCAACGAGGTTCTATACGAGACACCCTGAGGATTATAAAAAATCCAGAGAAATCAGTCTTAACCACTTCAGGCTCGGAGTTGAATGGGCAAGGATCCAGCCCACCACACGCCCAGGGGACTTGAGCGTTCCGGAGATCGATTATGATGCGGTAAAACACTATGCCTCGATGATAGCTGCGGTGAGAGATTTCGGGATGGAGCCTGTGGTCACCCTGCATCATTTCACCCATCCCGCCTGGATAGGCGCGGACATGTGGCTACACGAAGACAATTTGGAGCTCTATGAAAAATACGTCGCCTTCACCGTGCGTGCAATCAACAAAATGTTGATTTCCCAGTTCGCTCAGGAGCCGGTGGGTATATGGGAATCCACAAACGAGCCTAATATTGTTGCCTCCGCATCATATCTTTTGGGTCAGTTCCCCTCAGGACCGAACCGCGGTCTCCATTCCTACTTTAGGGCTTTCACCAATCAGATCCAGGCGCACATTAGCGCTTATGAGATAATCCACCGTATTTATAAAGAGGAGAAGTGGGAAAAGCCCAGAGTTACTTACGCAAGTGTTGCTTTCTTTGCCTACTGGCTTGACAAAATGTTCTTCGACCTTCTTCTCGCAAGATACAGGGGCATTCCCCTTTCCCGTCTGGAAGAGTATCTCATCGCAAAATCTAAGGATTTTCACCTCAAACTAAGCGAAATACAAAAAACGGCAGGAGGGCGCGCCCTCTTCGCCAAGGCATTCGAAACCGTTTTTAAATGGGTGCTTGAGAAGCTTCACGGCATCTCAAGTTTTCAAAGACTTGTAGAAAGGGTGTATTCCTCTGAGTATGAGAGTCTCACAGACATCATCGCGATAGACTACTACGACCCCTTTCTCGGCAATTACCTCAGGCTTCCTCATTTCGAGGAAATCAAAGAACTGAAACCTTCATTCCATGTCCACCACTGGGAATGGGTCCAGAACCCGCAGGCGTTCAGAACGTTTTTGAACGCTTATTCGGAAAAAGATGGAATACCGATTCACGTATTCGAGAACGGAATATGCAACCGCGTAAAGCGGGGTCGCGCCGTACCGCGAGCAGACGGATGGACCAGACCCCTGTTTTTAAAAGCGTACCTTTTTGAGCTCGCCAAAGCGGTCAAGGATGGGGCGGCAGTCGAGGGATACTTCCACTGGTCGATAACCGACAATTATGAGTGGGGTTCCTACGAGCCGAGATTCGGCCTGATAGGTATTGATTATGAGGATGACTCCAAAAGACTCAAACACGATTCCCTCGGCGATGACGCCGCGGGGACATTCAAGCAAATAATACAGGCGCTCTATGAGGGCTCCATCAAGGACTTAAGGGAAGCTTTCACCTGAAGCTTCGAGTGAAATCACTCGTGTTACGCGATCACAGGCGTTGCGGAGTCGAAAAATACCTCACAATCCCGCTTTCAATCAACTTTGCAACTTTAGCCCTGTAATTTTCATCCCCCAGGATTTCGTCGTCGTGGGTATTTGTCATAAAACCCACTCTCACGCATACAACCGGCACGCTCGACCAGTTAAAAATTGAAAACAGACCGGTCTTTTCGAGACTCACGGGAGTTATGGCTGAATACTTTCTGAATTCTTCTTCTATCATCAGAGCCGCTTTCTTGCTCTTCCAGTATATAGCTTCCGTCCAGGAGTTTCGCTCCGGGTAGAGTATGATGCAACCCTTCTGTTTGGGGTCTGTAGAAGATGACATTTGAATGCTTACGAAAAGGTCCGCTTTGGACTGCGAGGCGATCTCAGCTCTATCAATACCACCGAGCTCAACAGCGCCGGTTTCCCTTGTCATTACCACTTCGAAACCGTCTTTTTCAAGAAGCCCTTTCAACCTCATGGAAATGTCGAGGTTTAGCAAATGCTCGGGTTTTCCCGTTGAAACGCCGTTCGCACTTTCTTGGGGCATTTCCTTCCTCGAAAGTCCCGGATCAACCCAATCGCCACGCAGGCTACCGAGCGCGGCCTGTTTCCCCGGGTCGATACACACCTTCCCTCTTTTGAAACCACCCAAGCCAGATGTGCTTCCAGGCTGTTCGGACAAACCTGAAAATGTTTGCCCTTCTCCCGTTTCTGCCGGACCTTTGCTTGCCACGATCAAAACCGTGCTCCCTTTCTTTGTGTGCGCCCCTGAACGCGGTCTCTGGGAAATCACCGTCCCCTCATCATGAACGGAGTTGTTGACCCATCCCTCAAGCCTCGGCTCAAGACCAGCTTTCCGGATCCTTTCCATAGCCGCAGAAAGGTTAAGACGAACCACATTCGGGACACTCACAGTCGAAGAGGGAATCAGAACGATGACCACAACAACGATGGCACATAGAAGAAGACTGACGGCAAAAGCGCTCAGGAAGGGTTTTATGTTCACTTTCTTCTTCGGGAATTTGATTGTGGAAGGTCTAACCCACATATCCACATCATCGGGCGAAATTTCAAAAAATTCGTCCCTTCTGTCTTTACCACTAAACGTGCCCATAGCAATCGCCCCGAGCTCAACTGCCCATAATATTTTCAGCCTTAAAGACCACGCTCTCCGACATATTTTTCTTCCATGCGAATAATGATATAACCTTTGGCGGCTTAAAAGGCGCACCGCCTCACTTGGAGAAACTTATTATCAAACCTCCGGCTGTGATAAAATTTTACGACTTGAGGCGGTACCACGGCATCAGAGAGGAGACCCAGATGGCTAAATACAACAAGGAAGACAGGCCAGAAGTCACTCCTGAACAGATGTATGAGATCGCAACCAAAGTCGCGGAAAGAAGCCTTAATAACCCCGACATCGCCAAGAAACTGCGGGAAACTGACCTTATCGTGCGTTTTGAATACCATGACGAGGAGCGCTGGGGTCCGGATTTCGTCGCTGAAATTACGGTGGACTGCACGAAAGACCCTGTGGAAATCCATACAGGTCCCTGCGACCTGAAACCAAACCTCGAGATGTCCATGGAAGCATTCACCGCCCATCTTTTCTGGATGCAGAAGCTGAACTTAATGACCGCGCTAACACGGAAACAAATCAAAGCTAAGGGTCCAATCCAAAAAGCCATGAAGCTGCTACCGCATCTTAAAGTATTCTACGAGAACTATAGAAATGTTTTGAAGGAACTTGGCAGGGAGGATCTCCTTGCCTTCCCGCCGGACTGAAGAATGTGGCACTTCGCATTTCACAAAAAACCAGGGCATCCAGGTTCCGAATTCGTTATTTAACCGTTCGGGTCAACCTGGAGAGTTTCACACGAAGTATTGATTCTTTTAATTTTCTTAAAAGAAAACCGGTACGAAAGAAAAAGTGTCCACGTCAACTAATCCCATATCCGTTATTTTTAGCCTCGGTATTACCGGAAGCGCAAGGAAACTCATTGCCATAAATGGGTTTTCCAGTAAGCAGCCCAGCGATTCCGCTTCCTCTTTTAAAACATCCTGAATTTTGGATACGTTCTCTAAAGGCATATCCGACATAAGACCGGCAATCGGCAAAGGCAGTTCGGCACGGCAGGCTCCATTCACCGCCACAACCTGCCCCCCTTTGAGCTCAATAATCCTTTTTGCCGCGCAGAGTATGTCCTCATCGGAGGCTCCGACCGCGATGATATTGTGAGAATCGTGCGCGACGCTCGAGGCAATTGCTCCCTTCTTGAGCCCGAATCCTCTCACAAGTCCAACACCTATATTTCCCGTACCCTTGTGTCTTTCTATAACCACAATCTTGAGAACATCCGCTTGTGTGTCGGGAAGGAATTCTTCACCAACATTAACGACATCAATCAGGTCTATTTCGGTTACGACCTGACCTCCAACGACCCTTATTGCCCTTGCCGAGCCGCCCTCAGCAAATAGTTTGAGCCTTGATTCTTCAATCTCTTTCACGTGGAAACTGGGCTCAGGGGCGACGGACTCAAACTCAAGCTCAAATACGGATTCATACGCTGCGCCAACAAGCTTACCGCGCTTAAAGACCATAGAGACATCCATGTTATCCAGGTCATCAAGCACGATCATGTCAGCGATGCGACCAGGGGCGATAGCGCCCCTATCATTCAAACCAAACCTCGAAGCGGTATTGATTGTCGCAAGCTGAATGGCAGTCACCGGGGGAAGACCCAGTTCAATCGCGTAGCGAACAACAGAGTCCATATGCCCCCTTTCCAGCAGGTCAGCTGGATGGCGGTCATCGGTGCAAAGACAGAACCTCGTCGAGTCTCCGGAGAGAACAGCGCCGATAAGATCAGCAAGGTTTCGCGCTTCGGAACCTTCCCTTATAAAAACATACATTCCTTTTTTGACCTTTTCACATGCCTCCTTCGGATCAACGCACTCGTGGTCAGAATCAGGACCGGCAAGTATGTAGGCGGATAGATCCTTGCCGCGAACACCGGGCGCATGCCCGTCAATGGGTTTGCCTTCAAACATCGCGATTTTGGACAATATGCCTGGATCACCACTTATGACCCCGGGGTAATTCATCACTTCCCCAAGCCCTATGACGCCCGGTTCATCGACGAGCTCCCTCAACTCTTCTACGCCTATTGAAGCCCCGCTCGTCTCAAGATGTGTGGCGGGGACGCAGCTTGGTAGCATGATAAAGACATCCAAGGGAACAAGTTTGGATTGACTTAAAACGTAGGTGACCCCCTCAACGCCCATGACGTTTGCAATCTCATGGCAATCAGTAACAACGCAGGTAGTACCCCTCGGGACAACCGCTCTGGCGAATTGAGGAACAGACACCATTGAGCTTTCAAGGTGGACGTGAGCGTCTATCAAGCCAGGAGCCAGATATCTGCCCTCAAGGTCGATAACCTTTTTCGCTTTCGCGACGCTTTCAAGCCCTACAATAAATCCATCCTTGACCGCGACGCTTGCCCGATGAATAGTTCCGGACAAGACGTTAACGAGCATGCAGTTTTCGATGAGTAAGTCAAGCTCCCCCTCACCCCTTGCGAAGCTTAAAAGATTTTGCTTTTCCATCCCTTACCTCCAATATGCTGTTTGCGCTTGCGGAAAGTAAAACGGAACATAACCTGAACCCCGCATCATTATTATTTTCAAAACAGACGAATTATTTTTTAACCTGACGCTCAAAACTCACTCAAAGATTTTACGTACCTTCAGTCTCGAAGACGAGAAATACCAAATCAAACCGATCAGTGCGAACGCCGCAACAACTGCGGCGATGTCAAAAGACATTGAAAGACGTCGACCTATCACCTGTTCTGAAACGGACGATAAAGGGCGGAACACGACAGCAGGAAGTTGCTTTCCAGGCGGAAAAATCGCCTTCGACGCCTCAGAGATAACGTAGCGGTACAGCATTCGGGGAAAGACCCCGAAGAAAACCAGCGAAATTCCCGTAAGTGAAGTGACCGCACTTCCGAGGTGAGACCATCCATTTTTTACAGCATGAACGGAAGGTTTAAAACCAATCGAAAAGGTCAAATAAAGAAACCGTATAAACGCCAGAAGCACGCAAACCATTGAGACCATAAAAACTAAGCACGCGACCAGTCCAAGATATCCCCCAGATGATTGAGCCAGGGAAGATGCAACCAGTAAAAGTCTCGAGATAAAACCGTCCGTCGGGGGAATTCCCGCAAGCGAAAGACCGCAGATTACCAGGCACAAGAAGTATCCGGGCATATTGGAGATGCCTAACTTGTTCCTTCCGATTTGGGAAAAACCTGAAAACCGCTCAATTTTGCTGAGTGATGCAAAGGAGCAAAAGAACAAAGCCGGCGCGGTGAAAAGTAAAAAGAGACCACCGTTAAAAGAGCCCCTCGAAAAGAGCGAAACGCCCGCGAGCAGCGCGCCGGCGAAAGAAGAGTACATACCGGATACAAAGCGACCCATATCAAGTGCCGTGAGCATAAGAAGCGTCCCGACAATAACAGAGGCCAGACCGAGTAAGACCATAATCGCCGTCAAGTCCACAGTTATCAGGCGCGCCACCATTACGCATGCCGCAATTAAACGAAATCCTCCGAGGCAGATATTAAGACACCCGAGAAAGAATGCCCTCCATATTTGATCTGAATAAGCGAACAGTTTTCCCGTCCAGGAATAAAATGGAAAAACTCCAAGACGTATAAACCCACCTGAGAGCATTAGCAAGATGACGATTCCTGTTTGGACTGCACTTCCAGACAAGAGAGGTGGGCTGTACATGACCGAGCTTTCCCGCAACATGAGGAATCCTAAAACACCCCCAGCGGCTGTAAGGGCATCACCAAGGACCCACCAGGAAAACGGTCTTCCGATTATTCGGATTCGAACAATGTCAAAACCCGCAAGCGACAAACCAGCAACAACGGTAGAGGAAAAAAGAAAAACCAAATGGGCAAAAATCTCGCGTGAAGCTAAAGCGAGAATAGCAAGTCCGGCGGCCAAAGGGATAGAAATCGAGGCTCCCCTTTGGGCTTTGGTTTTTGTTTTGTCGAAAACAGCAAGCGAAACACCGGCAGAAGCGCCAAACAGGAGAGCCAGAATTGGCGGAAATCTCAAGTGATCGACGAAGAAATAGCCCATGCGGATTGGGAAGTATCCAGCCGCCATACCGTATATAAGAAATCCGCAGACCGCCCACGAAGAAAGCAAATAGACAATAGATGCCATCCCCTCAAGTTTTGAAAAGCGCCCCGCTATCAAAAAAACAAGCGAAAAGCCAAAGCAGAGCGCCACACCAACCAGAAGGGCAGAATTATTCCAGGTCAAATTGGTCCTCCTGACTCTTAACATCGGGTGAAAATAGTCTGGGCTCACAGATAGTGTGAGGCTTTTAAAGTTATAAGGCTCATGCTAACGCGTGTGCCCTGAAAAATTCACGCTCTGTTGCCTTTTCCGATTACACCTTTATATTGACTCAAGCAAGCGAAACCAAGATTATCCCAAACGAGGCAAACGCAACAGCCGTTCCTACAATCGCAAAATCTGCTTTCGCTCCTTGGTCTGTAATACATGCGGATATGGACGAAGTAAGAAGCACCAAGGGCAGAAGAGTCACAAACCTCAAAACCGCATCCAGCTCCGGGCGAAGCGGCAGCCCCAGAAAGACTGAGAGAAGCAAAAACTCGAGAAGAAACAGGAAAGAAAACCGGAGCAGTTTATGCACATCGGGCACGTCAGTTTCTTCGGGCTCATCCCGAGACATACACACTTCCCCGTTCTCCGCGATACAACGGCTTCCTTGCTGCATCGCAAGTACCCGACAAACCGACAAAAGAAAAGCGATAAACACCATAACCCTGGCAATGATGTGCAAAATCCCACCCTCGGCGGAGAGAAGAACCGGACCGTTTATATTCTGCCACAATCTTATCTTTGTCAAAGCAAGCTCACCTGTTGTAAAGTAGGCAACCACGAGGACTCCGATCAAGGAAATCAGAACGCAAGGTGGTACACCACGAATTACGGTCGCCACAGATATTTTCGAGCGGGACCCCAAAAGCAGAATCGAGAGGGCAGAGGCGCCCAGGTATAGGAGAATGATTGCGTATAGAATAAAGATATCGCCATCAAGCACACCCAGTGTAATGCACATAGCCCAGGAGAGAGCGGCGAAACATACAGACGACCCTACCCAGTATACGGATCCCCGCCCAATGTGGTCGAGCGCTTCCGATTTCAAGCTTTCGAGAGTGAAGGTACTCGATTGACCGCTCTGACATCTTCTCCTTTTTTTGATACTGCGGTTCGCCCAACCCCAGATCAGACAAACAAAGACTCCGCCAAAGACGCAGGTGAGAAGTCCAGGAAATATTGTCAGGTAGAAGATGGCTTTTAAGAATTCCAAACTCCAACCTCGTTTACAACCAATTCAAAGCGCCCCGGCGCTTGTTTGAAAAAGCACTCAAGCGAAAATTTATCAAGTTTTTGCCCAGTAGTTGAAAAACCCGCGGGTCACCCGGCTCATCCACTGCCTGTCAACAACAGAAAACGCGCAGTGACCCCCTCTTTCCATAAGCCAGACCTTAATATTGGGATTGGACCGAGAGCGCTCCTCCATGAATTTTGCTTGAGAGGCTGGAATTATCGGGTCGTCTTGGGAGTTTATTATAAAGAGCGGCGTTTTGACCTCATCGAAGTGCAGCGCAGCGCTGCTTTTTTCGAGAATGAAATCTCCGTCCACGCCGTAATACGAGGCCGAATGTTTTCTAAGGTATTCCTCGAAATTCCTGAACGTCAGCACTTTGCCCCCGAGGGTGAGAGTGAAACAACCCATGAAATAGAAATAGAAAGTGAAAAAGGGCTCACTTGGTTTCGGAAGGGTGCTTATGAATCTGACCTGGTCGGGCATATATCCGTACCCTCCCCAGGAGATGATACCCCCGTCAATCAAATCTCTGGGTTCGCTCTGATAGGCGGCACACATCGCTGAAGCGCCGCCGTAGCTACCTCCCATCACGGCAACGGACGTTACCTCCGGCAGAGATTTCATGTATCTGGCAGCGGCAATAATATCCTGCCCCTCTTTCCAACCGCCCGTGCCCGGCGCATCCGAATACAACTTACTCTCCCCGAAAAATCTCAAGTCAAGAGCCATAACGTTGTAACCCCAGCCGTAATATGCGGATAAGACAACTTGCTGAGAAAACCACACGCTTTTGCTCCCGAAAAGCCCGTGGACCATAATAAGCGCGGGGCGTTTGCGTCCGTCTTTATGGATGCCAACCATTGCGCATAAAGGTGTCCCGTCCTCAGATTTTATAACCACCCTCTCGAATTCACTGGGATATTTATAAACCACGCCGCAGGTTGACTTGCGGCATTCGAGCATCATCGGGATAACATCAGCCATGCTGAAAACAAGAGTCGAGGATATTCCTCCGAGCATGTTCGAGTTTAAGGGAACAGACCTGAGCTCCTCTAAGATTTCAGCCATGGATTTCGGTTTGTTTCCGTTCGCTGCCACATAGGGATACCTTTCGCCTGAGAATAACCTCTCTCTGCGATATTTTTGCTCTTTTGCTTTCAGGTCTATCGCATGCGAAACCATAGCGGAGACGGGGAATATAGTTGGGGCAAGACCGAAGGCAAGCGCTCGTAGCAATTTCCTGTTAATAGTCGACAATTAATACCTCCTTTTTAGAAAAACAAACGAACACTCATAAACCCTACCGCAGGCTTCCAACAGGTGGAGCCTCTTCCTACTTCCGCGGACATAAAATTCCGATTGATTATAAGACAGGGAGAAAACGATTGCATTATTTATCCCTTCTAAGGCAGTATGCGGCAATCAGGCCTACAACGAAAAACTCTTGGAGTCCGGTTAAACATAGATAAGCTTTTGTGATTCGAATAAAATCAAAAGCTGTCTACCCCGGCCTCATCCAGGGGGGCGTTTTTGTGACGTCAAATCCGGGATTTCCGGCTGACTTTATGATGTAAACGGGCGTGTTCACCTCGACCATCTCAAAAAGGGCCTCTACATCGCGCATGTACATTCTTATGCAGCCGTGTGAAACCGACCTTCCAATGGACCATGGCGAGGGGGTTCCGTGTATAAGAACTCCAGACGCGTTAAGCGCCAGAGCCCTTGTTCCGAGCGGGTTTCCGGGACCAGGGGGAATGTAAGGAGGCATCGAGGCGGCCCACGCCGTACCAGGGTTGCGCCAAGCTGGGTTCTTTTGCTTGGAAACGATTTTCCACTGACCAGGGGGTGAGGGATAAGCGGCTGAACCGCAGGCTACCGGATATCTCGCAAGCGGTTTTTCTCTCTCGTACAGGGTGAGGGTGTGAGCGGCAAGATTTATCACGATAAATCTGCCGAAAACACTGTCGTTTATTTCCGCGGGCGTTCTCTTGACAATGACCTGTACTGTTCTTCCCTTGGTGCAAATCGCGTGTCCGACAGCCTCATAAACCTGGTCGAATTCCGCATACCTTCCGTCTTTGGCTGGAACAATTACAGGTTCCCCTGAAGTGAAGTCAATGTAAGCGTTCTGGGGAGGTCTGTTTATCTGCGCGAGCGCACGCTCGACAAACGCCTTAAGCGCATCGTCATTTTTCACAGCCATTAACCATACGTCTATTTTCCTGGGTCTGTTTATCAATCTACGAAATAGCCTCTCTGCAAAATTGACCTTCCAGGCGCGCCTGTAGGCCTCCCCCACCATCTTCTCAAAATCAAGCCTTAGGCCAATTTCAGCAGGCGTTATTTTGTATTCCTCATCGTCCACTTTGATCGTAAGGGGTTTGTCTGAGACCTCAGCAAGCGCCCTCTGGCATTTGGCAACCGCATCTTCCCTGCTCAAATTCGAGACGTCAACGCCCGCAACGCTCACGCCAGGGGGAATCTCGTTTGAGTTGGCTATTTCCAGGCCTATTAAGTAAGAAAAAAATCCAACAAATATCACCAAAAGAAAAATTGACGCAACCAAAAGGATGACTCTGGATAGACTCTTTTCAGCTATCCATTCGGCGGTCTCAAGCACTGCCCCGTTGAACTTCAATTTTCCACCTCAAAACCTCAAAAAACGGGATCTTTAAGCCATAACTCAATACTTCTTATCAATTCCCGACTCAATTCGGGGACTCAAAGATTTAAATATCACTTGAGCAAAATTCAACTCCTCGACTGATTCAAAAGCCATCCGCTCTCCTTTTCTCCATCGCGAACCTGGCAGCATCAAGAACCTTCAAATACCTTTGAAAGGCAATCGATTTCTCGTCTGGTTGCCCGTGACTCATCGCTGCATCAGTAAATAGGGAGATTGTTTCAAAAGCTTCCGTCGTCCCGATTTTTTCCAGGGCCCTTAGACCCGCATAAACTCTCCCCCATATTCCTCCCGCGGTAAACTCTCCCCTCGAGGCGCAATCCATAAGAAAATCCCTTATCAGAGGAATCGCGGTAGTCGAGCGGGACCTTCCGTAAACGTTCATCGCCCCATGATCGGTGCAGCCTCGCCTTGCGAGCCTGTTCGGGAAACCCGCGGGGTCGATTCTTGAAAGTATTTTTCTCGCCGCTTTCTCAACAATCCTGCTCTCACCCGTTATAAAATCCTCCACGAAATCTGCGTACGCGTCTTTTTCGGAGAGCGATTCCAGGCTTTGCAACGCCACGATCCTCGTTTCGGGGTGCTCGTTCCATCTATTTTTCGCTATTTCTTTTAAAACCATGCCCGCGTCCGAAAAACCCGACTGCGCCAGAGCGTACAGTGCTTCTCTGCGTACTTCAGGGGTTCCCTTTCTTATAAGCTCCAAAAGGGTCTCAATGTCACCCCTGGCATATGCAATTCTTACCTTCTCACATTTAAAATCGACCACGTCAAACCTCTGTCCTGGAAATCTTTTAAAGACACAAACCGCTTTCAGTCCCATAAAAGATCACTTGATAACAGTATATTCTAATATTTCTGCAAATCCTTGATATTGCTCATCCCGACACAAAGAAGCAACGAACTTGCCCCTTTTGTCAAAATTTCATAAAATATCGTCCGCTGTGGATGGAAAGGACATATCAAACTTATCTGGTTTTCTAAAATGGAGCCAAAAGAAAAAAGGCTCCATGGGTTCTTTGCGCGTCATTTTTCTGCGCGGCGCACTTACCGCTGCCGTTTCTCTCGCGTTTCTTCTTGCATGCTCCATCCCGGTCTTTTCGGAACCTGCCGCAAGTTCCGGACCTGGAGCGGTAGTCAATGAAATTGTGAGAATCGACTGCGAGATCAGAGACGCAAGAAATAAAATCGTTTCCCTGAAAAGCAAGCTGGATATCCTCCAAGAAAAAATACGCGGCGCGAATGAAAGAGCGGAAACCTTGAAGACAAGAGTAAAAAACAAGAAGAAAGCGCTTGCGGAAAGGGCGCGTAGCATCTATGTTAACGGCCGGACAAACGAGCTCATGATTATTCTTGCTGCCGATGACGTCACCGATTATTTAAACCTCGCCGAGTTATCTAAGAAAATAATGCAAAACGACATGCGGCTATTGAGCGATATGAAGAAAGAGGTTTCGAGGCTTAAAAAGAGCATCTCGGAGATGAAGACGTACGCGAAAGAACTCGAAACCATAAAAGAAGAGGTCACCCAGAAGATCAAGAATCTCGAGAAAAAGAGAGAGGAAAGAAACTCCATACTGACCAGAGCCGGCGGAAACAACAGCTCGGTCGAAACAAGCGCGCAAATGGTACAGCAAAAAATGCGTGAACTCAACGAGGTCGATTCGACAAAACCAGCAGGAAGAAAAGTCCTGACAATGATAGCGACCGCTTACTGCCCGCTTGAGCCAGGTCTTGACTACGGCACAGCAACCGGCATGCGCGCCCAGAAAGGGGTTGTGGCTGTCGACCCAAGAGTCATTCCGCTCGGAACGAGGCTTTACATTGACGGATATGGATACGCCATCGCGGGTGATACGGGATCCGCGATAAAAGGAAACCGGATTGACCTTTGCTTTGACACGCTCCAAGAAGTATACGCCTTCGGAAGGAGGCTCGTGACCGTGCGTATCCTCGATTAGCACGTTTCTTTGATTAGGACCTTTCTTTGAACTCGGCAATCGCCTCTGTCAATTCCCTAAGCGATACCTCGCGCAATTTACCGCCCGGTAGAGAATTAAGAAGTAGCTTGCCGTACGATTTATTCTCAACTCTGCTGTCGAGAATAAGGACTTGTCCCTTGTCGTTTTTCGTCCTTATCAACCTACCTACACCCTGTTTAAGCCTTAAAGCGGCTAATGGCAAGCTCAATTCCATGAAATCATTTCTTCCTTCGCTTTTAAGCTTCTCGCAACGAGCTTCAAAAACAGCCCTGCCCGGACTCTCGAATGGAATCCTGGTCAGAATCACCAGGCGAAGAGTATCGCCTTTCGCGTCTACCCCCTCCCAGAAACTCGCGGCGCCAAAAAGACTGGCTTTTGGATTATCGATAAACTCCTCGGTAAGACGCCTTCGCGAGTAACGCGGCATCTGGCAAAGAAGGGATATTCCCGCCTTGTAAACATCGGCCTCGATGGCTTTATAAGTATCAACCATTAACTTCTTATTTGTGAATAATACAAGAGCTCCGCCCTCTGAAGCTAAAAGTACCTTTTCTATGACCTCCGCAAGCTTACCCTCATAATCGGGCGAACCGGGAGCGGGCATGTCGCCAACAGTGAGGATTTCCATTTGCTCGTGAAAATCAAACGAGCTGCCGAGCACAAGTTTTTTTACCCGGTCTTTTTCGATTAAATCAAGACCGCACCGCTTGCTAAAAAATTCAAATGAATCGCCAATAGCAAGTGTTGCGCTTGTCATACAAATCGTATCCAAATTGTCATAAAGTAACGCCCGCAGGGAGGGACCAACGTTTATTGGCGACCGCTGAATCGATTGCTTTTCGATCCCGAGGGAACCTGACACCACCGCCCACAAAGCAAAATTTTCATCCTCGGAGTGAAGGATTGTTTCAAGGTTTTCTTTCATTTCAGCCGTATGCCCAATCTTCCCTTCCAGATCCTGCAGAACAAACTCCAGATCTGGTGCCAGTTCTTTTTGACCAGACAACAACGAAAGCAAATTGGAAAGTACCTCAGCAAGTTCCTCCAAAGCTATGCAGAGTTCATCGCCGGCGGAGAGAAGACCAGCAAAATCAGCCCTATTTATTCTCTGTGGGGAAAACCTTATCTCCTCTGTTTCTTCCTCATCGACATTTGAAAATTTGCTTAGCATCACAAAAAAATCTTCCAGCAAAACATGACAGCTTTCAGCCACCAATTCAGCCCTTTTGATAAACCGAACTGCCTTTTTAAATGAAGTGTCATCGATAAGTGACTTTATTCTATCCTCGAGTTCCCCTAAAAAGCCGTCTCCCCCAAAAGGTTGGTGTATGAACCTTAAGAACCGCTTCGCCTCATCATAGGAGAATCTAATGCCGAATTGCTCGGTTGCGACATCCTCAAGTGTATGAGCCTCATCAATCACGAGCTTTCTGAACTGGATGCCCGCTCCCGTGAGCAGAAGGGAGTGATTGACCACGACGATATGGGATAGTTTGGCGCGTTCCAAAGCGTTTCTGTATGGACAAAGCCCCTTTTTCGCGTATAAACAACCCTCCTGGGAGCAATCGCGATAGTCAGCAAGGATATAAAAATCAAGCCCGCGCAGGTAGCTTACGTTTAAAAGGGAAACGTCTCCGTTTCCTCCGTCAGCCAGCCAGTTAAGAAGCATACCGAGAATCGCAACCTGCTTGTCCTCGAAGGTGAGCTTCCCGTTTATAATATTCTGAATTTTTCTTGGACAAACATAGTTAGAGTAACCCTTTAGAATGGAGTACCTGAACTCACCCGTGCGTAAAGCCTCTGAAATCAAAGGAAGGTCCTTCGTGTATAACTGATCCTGAAGATTCAAAGTCTTTGTTGAAACGACAACTCGTTCCCCGGCAGAGACCGCCCATAGGGCGGATGGAAAAAGATAAGCCAGAGACTTGCCGGTGCCAGTGCCAGCTTCAACGAGAAGAAACTTATCGTTGAGGATGGCTTCTCGAACAGCGAGCGCCATCTTAACCTGCTCGTCGCGCTCCTCGTAATCTTCAACGACCTGCGCAAGCAATCCATCTTTTGAGAAAAAATCAAAGATCTCGGACTCGTCTATCCAGGGTTCTTCCGCCAACGGGATTAAGGGCGATGCCTTAAGCAGCTTATAGTCAGGCCGTATCAACTCAGACAGGTCGACAAGGCGTGTCCTCTTCCCCGAGGGTTGCTCAGCAAGAACTCTGTTAAGAAAAAAAGCAAGACCACTTTGCTCTTTAGCGTGGCTTGCAAGGGTTGCAACAAAAGGAATGGGCATATTGTACAAGGCGTTCTGAAGTATCTCAAAAACTTTCACCAGGCGTTCCGTATCCGGCCGGGCTCTATGTTCCACGCCCCCGCCAATCCCCCAAATCAAAGATAGATCGGACAAGCGATGACTTTTGAGAAAGGGAAGGAGCATTACTCCAAGGTCCAGGGTGTCGATGTATGGATTATTAAAAGATTCTCCCGTGTATTCGAGGAACGCCCGATTGAGAAAAGATTTCTCAAGTTCAGAATGGGCGACAACCGGAAGACCGCCGATAAAATCTCTCAAGGTCGGGAAGAATTCTTCGAGAGAGGGGGAACCCTCGACCATGGAATCGTCAATACCTGTAAGGCTGCGTATTATAGGCGGGATGGGCGCTTTCGGGTTTAAAAGAGAAGAAAGTCTATCCTGGACCTCACCGCCTTTCACTTTCAGCGCAGCTACCTCAATAACCGCGTCAGCTTCAGGATCTAATCCGGTGGTTTCGAAATCGAGAGCGACATACTCAAATTCCCCTTCCAGAAGAGCCTGGTAATGACGCTTTAAATCAGGGAATGAAAGATATCTTTCCTTAACCGGTTGGGGGCAGTATTTGAAGAGTTCATCAAACTTATCTTCTGAAACCATCTTTTCAAGTCTCCTTTGAAAGCGCGCCCTTCGGGCAAACCTCGGCGCAGCAAAAACAAAGCAAACATGTCTTTCGATCGCACTCCAATCTTTCCGTGAAACTGAGAGCCCCCACGGGACAAGCCTCTAAGCACAACCTGCACCCATCGCAAAGGTCATGGTCAATCACCAGTTCTCCAAGCCTCGGTCTCCTTTCAACCTGCTCGCCCCGTAAAACCTTCATGGCTGGTCTCCTGAAGGCATCCCATATTCTTATAGCCATGCCGCTTATAAGCATCCGATTGAAATCAGGTCTCTTCGGCAAATCGAGCTTCCGTGAAACCGCTTCCAGCCCGGCTCCATAAATGTCAAAGCCGTCGAGCACTCCGAGCCCCCTATCTGCCGCCAGGCGAATGTGTTCAACTGCTTTAGGGTCTCCCCCCATTATCCTCACGCCTGTCGAGTCTGCCTCCACAACATTATCCGAAGCCACTATGACATTCATTCGAACGGGCCTCCCGTTCGTGGGACCCCCGCCGCCTTCCATCCCGATAATGCCGTCAATAATGGTAATGTGACTTTTCACCAGCGTATTCAAGTCAACTATCCCCTCATTCAGACCCGAAAGGTGGATCAAATGCTTCTGCTTACCAACCACAACTCCCTTAAGGTTCTTAAGCCCGAGGGATACTGTTGTCTGGAGATGGGTCTTGAGCACAGGCACGTTTATGAGAACATCACATTTCAAGACTTCCTCTGAAATCACCGCATGGTCAATGGCGACCCCTTCAGGGATCCTTACCCTTTTGGAGGGAGACGAGTCAATATCGAGTAGCGGGTATCCATACCTATTCTCAAAATCGTCGTACCCCGCCCTCCTGAAAACGCGGGACGAGGGAAAAGGATAAATAGGGCTTTCGCAGACGACAGGTTGCCCCCCACACTCCGATACTACCTTGCAAACCTCGAGCACCACCGCCGGGTCGGTGACAGCTCCGGTATCACTCGGCTTGCCGGCGCAAATGTTAGGCTTTATAACCACCCGGTCACCCGATTTCACGAAACGGTCAATTCCACCTATCAGGTTGAGCGCACGCCTTACATCAGCCGGATCATCTGTGCTTACAATCGATACTGCCATAAACTTCCCCTTTACGCTAATGGGTCCACAAGAGATTACTCGCTATTCAAGGAGGTGAGATTATGAACTGCTCAAACGGGTGCCTCACTCCCGCGCGCTCCCTCTCGACAGGATGACCCACGGTAACCACCGCCATCAGTTCAAGATCTGAAGAGACCCTCAAAAGCTCCTCAACCTCCCTTCTGCGATTCAATATCTCGCCCACCCAGCACGCCCCGAGTCCCGCGTCATGCGCCGCGAGGAGCATGTTCTGAATCGCCGCTCCGACAGACTGAACGTCTTTGGTGCGGTCATACATCTCGCTGTGGTCAAGAAAGACGGCGATCAGAGCAGGAGCGCGCGCAATCAAACCTCTGTACCGCGTGAGTTGAGAAAGCTTCGATATCAATTCCCTGTCCGTTATTTTCATGAATCTCCACGGCTGGTTGTTCAGCCCTGATGGAGCCCATCTCGCAGCCTCGATCATCAAATCAAGCTGCTCATCGGAAACCGGATCATCAGTGTATTCCCTTACGCATCTTCTTGTTTTGATTGCTTCGATAGTCTCCATCTGATCATCCTTTCAGCCAATCCAAAAATAGACCGCTACCAGAATCTGAAAATATAACCAACAGCGCCTTTTTTCAAGCTTCTCCCTCATCCTTATTCGGGCAAAGAATCGCCTCTTTGACCTCGAATAAACGGCACTCTTACGCCAGATAAGAATCTCGAATAAACTGCAAATTTATAGGCGCGGGGGAAAGCAAAGATACGCGCGGTCGCTGCTGCTCGAGCAAGTTTGAAAATCTTTCAACGCAAAGAATCACCGCGCTTAATTACCGATTTTTTCAACCCTTCTTTCATGGTTGAGGCATAAGGGGTAACACAACTTGAGACGGATATTCTTTCGTGTGATGAATTAAGTACCTTGACGGCACCCTTGATGGCATCACGAAAAGAGGGTCACAGGCGGTTATCAAAAGCCTCATCCTGTTCCCGGCCCTGAACCGATGAGCGCATCCAATCAGCGAAAAATCAAGACGTGTCGCTTCATGAGAAACCATGTCGCTTTTCATAACGCATCCGTGGGTGACAAGCCTGCCCAAACCCGACGGAGACAAATCATAGAGAAACGCGTTCAACTGGCACTCATGCGACGAGGAAGAGACGTAAACACTCACGCGGGGTATACCCAGAAGCACAGTGTCCTCCAAAAATGCATGAGACGTGTAAGAGGCGCTGTCCCCTTTAAGTGAAAACGGAACAGTGGGAAGAGGTCCGCCTTTGAAAACTCTGGTTCGAATTACCGGGATTCCAGAAGTGTGCAAACTGAAAACGGTGTTGTTGATGATCAATTCAGCCGACTCTTTCGCCCCGTCCGGAGGATCGTGCAGAAGCTTACCCTTAACAAGAGCACCGTCTTGAAACCCTCTCAAGTAGTAAGTGAAATCGGAAACACCATCCGGCGGCCATGAATCTGCGCTTTGCATCGCCCCTGTCCAGGGACAATAATACATAACCTCGGGCTTGTTTTCTCCCGCGGATTCGTCCCCTTTGAGCCAGTAATCAAACCAGTCAAGCACCTCACTCCAAATATCATTCGGCACTATCAGAGTGCCTCTTCCCGCATCAAATCCGTGAATGCCGTTTGTCATAAACAGTCTTTTGGGAACCTCCAGTTTGGAATAGAAATCAAGTATTTGATTAGGCTCGAAAAGGTCATCATTCCAGGAATGTACTACAAATACCGGGCAGTTCACGCGCTCATGCAAACCCACTACAGACCTTTCCTCAAGCTCGTTTCTGACCCCGTTCAAATCGCGGTTGGAAACAACCTCTTTAAGCCACCGAACAAGGTCGTTTTTTGGATTAAGCTTAATTCCAAACAAGGCGGTAAAGAAAAGCAACAGGCTCCATACCGCCTTCCAACAGTTGTTTGGCATGAGCGAAAAATTGAGGTCTGTCCAACCGTTCATTGGGGCGGCCGCTTTTATCCTGCTGTCCCGCGTGGCAATCATGAAGGAGTGTCCTCCACCGTAAGAAACCCCGGCGATGCCTATTCTCTCTGGATCAACAGGTACCCCGGAATCAGGCTCGGTCAACCAGGTGATCAGGTCTTCGAGATCGCAGATTTCCCTGTCCGGTGCGGCACAGGATACCTCTCCGCCGGAGGTGCCCCAACCCCTGCAGTCATAAGTCATGACCACGTAACCATTTCGCGCAAAAAGCGGCGCGTAAAGAAAATCGCATTGAATCCTCCATAGTCCCCATGAGTGAACCATTATTACGGCTGGAAAGGGGCCTTCCCCCATGGGAATGAAAAGGCTCACCTTTATGGGAATGCCCGAACCTGTCTGTACTATTCTCTTGTGCTTTTGATAGAAAGAAACTCTCCTCTGAAAAGGAAAACCCTCATCCTTCTCTTTCGAGTATCCTTTGAGCGCCCGAAAGATCCCCAATATAGCCTTTGCAAGGAGAAAAACGGGAATGGCTACTGTCAAGAAAATCCTCGCTCTGCCGTTTCTATGATTCTTCTCTTTTGGGGGTCTTTTCATATAATACCTCCCGTAAACAATTTCCACTGGTTCAATTCAAATGCCACTGGGCGTAAAAAGTCTATACCACATGAAAAAAATTTGCCCCATTGATGAGCGTGCCCAAAGATAGGGAAAATGACAGCAAAAGGCTCTTTTTAAACCTCTTTTGTCCCGAAAGTTCATAACTCTCAGGACTCATACTTCAAATCTCCGTTCTTTCCGCTCTCCTTCTTTCGCGTAGCCACAATATCAGCAAATACGCGGTCAGTATGAAAAGCGCAGCGAAGACAATTGGAGTCCGCCCGAATGAGTGCTTTTCTATCTTATGACCCTCTTTTATCCATTCCACGCTCGAAGCCTCAATCATGAGTTCGCCCCCGTATCCGGGGTTGGATTCGTGAAAGACGCCGGTTACCCTTATTCGATCACCCGAGGCATCATATGAACCGGTGAACCGGATCCGCTCGGCGTAAGATCTATCAACAAGCACCGGGATTCCGCTGTTTCCTCCTCTCAATTCTTCATATATTCGACGGTGCTTCTTTGAATAATGGTCATCGTTTACTGCGATCCATGCCTTATCACCGACAAATAAAATAGGGTCAATCACCTCACCTTCGTAGATGACAATCCTGCCATTGTATTTACCAGAGTTCTCAATCAGGTCTGTGCTCCTGACTCTATTATTAAATGAACCGGAGGTTCTCTTCTGGCTTTCAGCCAAACAAAACGAGTTACAAGTCATGGGTGTTAACGCAAGAAATAACGCTCCGGAAAAAATAAATATATGAAAAAACCATTTCAAATTATTCATGCGGAAACGCCTTTCCAAACATCCCCTTGAAAACACTTTAATCCCTCCAGGGCATCTTTAAGAGATATCCGATGAGCGTGAACACAGATATAAACTCAAGTCTTCCCATCCACATCTGCAGGATAAAGGTAACCTTTGCGACTGCGGGCATCGTATGCGACGTGATTCCACATGTAAGTCCAACATTCGCACAAGCGCTCGTTGATTCGAAAATTGAAAGCGAGAGTGGATACCCATAAAATGTCAAAATTAAAGCCCCGCCCAAATAGGTGAGAATGTAGCAGAGCGTAACGAGGAGGACGCCTCGAAGCAGACGTTCGGTGACCACAATATCACGCAAGTTGTGATATTTATGAATGATCACAGCGTCGGGTGGGGAAAGAAGTTTCTTCGCGTCCCACCGGACTGACCTGCACGTGAGGGCGACCCTTATCGCTTTTATGCCGCCGGAGGTGGAGCCGGAAGCGCCGCCGAGTCCCATAGCGATTATCGTTACGAAAAGCGCGAGCGGTCCCCACTTTGACACGAAATGCCTACCGTATATCGTCATAAAACCGGTGCCAGAATGACCTGATATTATCTGGTAAAATCCGCGCCTGAACATCGCGACCACCGAAGGGTATGCGCCCGAAATTGCCAGACCGGCGCTGGCGAGGAAAACCGTTAATGATAAAGTGACGGCGAGCGACTTCATTTCCGTATTTCGGTAAAATTCGCTCTTTTTTCCGCGCCAGAGAGCATGATGAACACCGAAGTTGATCATGCCAAGAATCATCGTAATCATCGTGGCGCATTCAAACCAGACACTATGGTAAAAGATTATTCCCTGAGACCGGGGGGTAAAACCACCCGTGTCATAACCAGCCATGAAAACACAGACAGAGTCAAAAAGACCTTTCGCGGGGGGCATTCCCGCTTTCAGCGATGTAATCCACAAAATCAGTGTCCCTATAACCAAATATACGAAACTAACTAACCATATAAATCGCGCGGTTGAAATTATATTTGGGAATATATGGTCTTCTCTTCCCTCTCCCCTGTACATGTCCGCAGCCCAATAAGCGCCTGGAACAAACAACGCAAGAACGATTACCACGATACCCTGCCCACCGAGAAACATGATCAAATGCCGCCAGAGGTTGATCCCGTAAGGGATATGGTCTAAATCCTGGATAACCGTTAGCCCGGTGGTGGTAAGACCGCTCATACAGTCAAACGAGGCATCAAGAAATGAGTCGAAATGGCCTGAAAGGTAAAGAGGAATCGCCCCGAAAATCATCGCCACCAACCATGAAAGGGCGACCGTCGGCATACCCACAACCCAGGTAGAATTTGAATCTGTCTTGCACGTCAGGGCCGTAACCAACCAGAAAGCAATGCATGATAGAATCCCTACCCCGATGTCAAAAGCAGGTTTCCATTCAGCGAGCGCAACAGACAGAACAAAAGGAATCAGCATCGCGGCGCCGAGCCCGAGGGTTACCTTCCCTACGTTTTCGAAGATTGTCTTTATGTCAGACCTTTTCTGCATGGACTACCCGCTTGCCCAACACAACCTAAAAAAGTAATATCTCAACCAAAGATCAAATGCGTGATCCAGACGAGAAGAAACCCCACAGCGATGACCGAAACAGCGCAGAAAAGCGTGATGGCAATTCCGCTAATGGTTTTGAGGAAGGATTTCAGGCCGGATGTTCTTCTCAACTGTCTCGTCTTTGGTTGAAAACCAGTTTTCTTTCCGCTGTTCATGGTTTTCAACCCTCCCGTCGCAATTGAAACCTAAATCGAAAACGCCGTGTCCGGCGGATATTCCCCTACGAGAATTTCACCTGTGGAAAATTATTTGACATATCCATTTTGGAAATCCAAACAACATAGTATTTGCGCAGAATGATACAACATATCCCTTTATGGAAACCAAACATCGCTCGCAATAACCTGAAAGCATTTATCCTATATGAACGCCTACACAGGCTTTACGGTAAACACTCATGGGATAATAAGAGTTCAGACACAGAAACGCTTATGATTATATAATGATTCTCAAAAAACGGGGTTTGAGTCGCTTTTTGAATTATTTTTCCATTCCGAACTCATGTTGCTCGCCCCTATCCAATCAAGAAAACGGCGCCACGAAGGGGGTTAAGCTTGGACAATATCAAAAGACTTACTGAATATTCAAAAGGGGCTGGGTGAGCAGCCAAAATGGGTCCGTGTGATCTCGATGAATTGCTATCGCGCATGCCACAGACCGCTCATCCAATGCTGCTTTCCTCAATGAGCGGCAAAGAGGATGCGGCAATCTACAAGCTGAGGGATGACCTGGTCATTATACAAACGCTCGATTTTTTTCCACCCATAGTGGATTCACCACGCCTATACGGAAACATTGCCGCAGCTAACGCTTTAAGCGATATATACGCGAAAGGTGGGCGTCCGCTTATTGCGCTGAACATTGTCGCTTTTCCCTGTGAAATTTCCCTTGACATCCTCTTTGAGATTCTCATAGGTGGATACGAGAAAGTAAAAGAGGCGGACGCGCTCATCGTTGGCGGACACACAATAGACGACGAAGTGCCGAAATACGGTCTTTCAGTGACGGGAATCTCACGCCCTGACGAACTCATGAAAATAGAAGGGGCCAAGCCAGGGGACATAATTATACTCACCAAACCACTCGGCACCGGGATACTCACGACCGCACTCAAAGCCGGATTTCAAACCGAGGATGAGATAAAAGAAGCTATAGATTCGATGTGCAGGCTAAACCGTAACGCCTCAGAGATACTTAAAACATCCGGCGTGACCGCCTGCACGGATGTTACCGGTTTTGGGCTTTCAGGCCACATGCTCGAACTTTTAAAAGCGAGTAATGTGTCCGCAGAAATATGGCTTAAAGAGATTCCCGTTTTCGAAAAAGCGCTCAGTCTCGCAGAGGAAGGAATGCTACCGGCGGGACTCTTCAGAAACAGAGACTATTGCGCGGAATTCACCCATCCCGAAGAAGAAATCGATCAGATACTTCTGGACCTCTTCAACGACCCACAGACATCCGGGGGGCTTCTTGCCACAATCCCCGAGGAAAATGCGGAAACTGCGCTTTCCCGGCTTAAGGAAAGCGATTCCCCTGAAGCGAAAGCCATTGGGATTGTCCTTGATGGTCCTCCGGGAAAGATGCATTTGAAAGGGGGGTAAGAGCATATGCTTATTGACATTGATGCCCGCGGTCTTGCCTGCCCCAGACCGGTAATCCTGACAAAAGAAAAACTCGCCGAAACGAATAAGCCTTTCAACGTCCTTGTGGACAATGAAGCAGCAAGGGAAAATGTTTCCCGCTTCGCGAAATCTAGAGGATGCGATGTTGAAGTAAGTGATCACGAAAACTGCTTTCTTATCAAGATCATACCTCCTTCTTCCTCCTCTGAAACAATGGAAACAACCAAGAGCGCAAGCCTAAACGAAACCAAAAAGAGCACGGTTATCTTCATAAAAACGGATGAACTGGGAACGGGGGACAAGAGGCTTTCAGACACTCTCATGAAATCGTTTTTGTTTGCCTGCACAGAAATCGATGATCCACCCGAAAAAATTGTGCTTATGAACACAGGCGTTAGGCTCGCTACAGAAAATGAAGATACCGTTGAACATTTAAAAGCACTGGAACAAAAAGGAGTGGAGATAATCTGTTGCGGAACCTGTCTTGATTTCTACGGTCTTGGGGAAAAACTTAAAGTTGGAAAAATAGGTAACATGTATGAGATTCTCTCCCTTTTGATTGCGGCGGATAAAATTCTTTCCATATAATTTTTTCACGATGCGAAAACGAGAGGACGCCAAAAACATCGCTTTAAGAGCGCTTCCACAGGTCAATGAACTTGTGGAATCTATCGCTGGGACTAAATACCTGAAGGACATCTCAAGAGACCTTATTGTCAAATCGGCAAGAGAGGTCTTGCGGGAAGCGAGAGAAACTATCATCAATTCGCTGAATAGCGGAACAAATCCCCCCGTCGCTGAAATAAACCTGTTGGCTGAAAAGGTTATTGAAAGGGTCTTGCGAACAGTTGAGCCTTCGTTAAGGAAAGTCGTAAACGCAACAGGCACGATACTCCACACCAATCTGGGAAGAGCCCCGCTTTCCCCCCGGGCAATCGAAGCTGTCTCCCGCGTTTCGGAAGGCTACTGCAATCTGGAATACGACTTGCTGAAAGGAGAAAGGCGATCCAGACAACAGCATATAGAGCCAATTCTGCGCGAAATCTGCGGCGCGGAGTCAGCCTTCGTGGTCAACAACAACGCTGCCGCCGTTCTTATCGTGCTTTCCACCCTTGCCAAAGATAAAGAGGTCATCATCTCAAGAGGCGAACTGATTGAAATCGGCGAGTCATTCAGGCTTCCCGATATTATGAGAGAGAGCGGAGCTGTTCTTGTGGAAGTAGGAACAACTAACCGCACGAGGATCGCCGACTACGCGAACGCGATTACGGAAAGAACCGCGCTGCTAATGAAAGTGCACAAAAGCAACTACAGAATAGTCGGCTTTACTGAAGAAGTCAGCATAGGTGAACTTGCCCGCCTCGGAAAAGAATACGGCCTCCTCGTCGTGGAGGACCTCGGTTCGGGCGCGCTGGTTGATCTTTCAAGTTTCGGTCTTAAGGATGAGCCCACTCCCAGACAGGTCATCGCCCAAGGGGCGAGCCTTGTCACGATGAGCGCCGACAAGCTGCTGGGTGGCCCGCAGGCCGGCATTATCGCTGGCAATTCGGTCTATGTTGAAAGGATAAGAAGGAATCCGCTTGCAAGAGCCGTAAGGATTGACAAGATGATACTGGCGGCTTTGGAAGCAACACTTCGCGAATACCTGTATTCTCCCAACCCCTATAAGACAATTCCAATTCTTGGGATGCTCACGGAAGATACGGAAAAAGTCAGAAGACGCGCTCTAAAGCTTAAGCGCACACTTGATAAAATGGAAATACACAATATCGAGTATTCCACAGCCCCGGATAAATCGCGTCCCGGTGGAGGTTCCCTTCCACTTGCTGAAATCCCGACCTATACCGTTGCCGTCAAACACAAATCTCTCTCCGTCACGGCAGTTGAAAATTTCTTAATTTCATTCAATCCGCCAATTATTTCGAGAATAAGGGAAAACTCTTTGCTTCTCGATATGAGAACGGTGACAGACGAGGAAGTAGGGAAAATCGCGGAAGCTCTAAAAGCGCTCGATAGGAGAGCCAGCGCTTAAGCTCCCCGTGAGCGTGAGCCGGATTACAATTTTTAAAGATGGACAAGACTTTCATCATAGGAACAGCGGGGCACATAGACCACGGCAAAACTGTTCTGGTAAAAGCCCTGACCGGGATTGACACCGACAGGCTCCCGGAGGAAAAAGAGCGAGGAATCTCAATAGACCTCGGGTTTGCCCATTTTGTTCTTCCGGACGGCTCGAAAACAGGAATAGTTGACGTTCCGGGACATGAGAACTTCATACGAAACATGATGGCTGGATCAACGGGCGTTGACCTTGCCTTAGTGGTGGTCGCGGCAGACGACAGTGTCATGCCCCAGACAAAAGAACATCTTGCGATACTCGAGTTTCTCGGAGTCACTGATGCTATATTCACCATTACAAAAATAGATCTTGTCGACGAAGAAATGGTTGAGCTTGTCATCCAGGATATCAGGGAGCTTGTAAAGGGAAGACCCTTCGAAGACTCACCCATCGTTCCCGTTTCCGCAATAACCGGCGCGGGAATGGAGCGCTTAAAAGAGGAACTTGCAGACGCTACATCCAGAATAAAGACAAAAGACAGGTCTCGACCCCCGAGAATACCCATCGACAGGTCTTTCACCATCAAGGGCGCTGGAACCGTCGTCACCGGGACGCTCTGGAGCGGAACAATTAAAGGGGGCGATAGACTTGAGGTTTTGCCGCATGGAATAGAGGTGAGAGTTAGAAGTTTACAGGTTCACGGCAAGACGAGAGACGAGGCTTACGCGGGTGAAAGAGTCGCGATCAACATTCCCGGCATCCCAAAGGAAATGCTATCCAGAGGAGATGTACTTGCCGCGCCTGGATTATTGAAACCGACATACATGCTCGACGCGCGCGTGAAAATACTGCCAGACTGGCAAAAACCGATAAAAAGAGGAACCAGGCTCAGGTTCCATCACGGGACAAGAGAAATTCTCGGAAGGATTTACCCTATAGAGTCAGATGAGATAAAGCCAGGTGAAAACCTTCCAGTGCAGTTAAGGCTTGAAAATAATGCGGCATGCCTTTCAGGCGATAGGTTCGTTTTGCGAAGTTATTCACCCGTCACCACAATCGGGGGCGGAATCATCATTGACCCGCATCCCCCTAAACATAAATCTAAAGACCCGAAAGCGCTTGACACGTTTCACAAATTAGAGAAACGCAACCCCGCCGATGTCGTTCTCATTTCTCTGAATCGTATTGGAAAACCCTCAACGATTCCCCAAATCACGCGCGAATCTGGATTTCCGGCTAAGCTCATAGCCGAAGGCATGGAAAAATGTTTAAAAGAGGGTGAGGTAATTATCTTAAAGAGCAAGGGATCAGCTTCCACACCGCAAGAGCGCGCCTTAAAGCATCCCGGTTCAAATATGAACACCATCAGCCCCGCAACCCTTTTCATTTCAAGAGGCACGCTGGACTCAGTAATTGAGCGGGCAACAAAAACTCTTGAAGAATACCACAAGCAAAAGCCTATATCAGGCGGTATGCCGCTTGAGACCTTCAGAAAAAAGGTATTTGTTGGGGAAAAGCCTTCAGTCTGCGACGCTTTGACAGAACTGCTTGTCAGAAAAAATATAGTTGAAATCTCGGGAAATCTCGCGCGAAAACCCGGCTTCAGCACGGGATTAGAGAGCAAAGACAAAGAACTCCTTGATACAATCTGCTCAGAAATATCTCAGGCAATGTTTTCGCCTCCCGACATAAAGGAAATATCGGAAAAAACCGGTTTTCAAAAAAGCCACATAATTGACCTGCTTGATGAAGCGGTAAGGGAAAGAAAGCTCGTCAAAGTCTCACACGAGATTTATTTCTCCTCCGAAGCGGTTCAAATGGCGATCTCTGTTTTGAAAAACGCCGCGGGCGACAAAGGCATTACCGTTAGCGAGTTTAGAAAGCTTTTAGGTACAACAAGGAAATATGCGTTGCCGCTCCTCGATTACATGGACAGGGAAAAGATTACCGTGAGAATCGGGGATGCCAGAAAACTGAGATAAGAATTGGTTTATACTTTATTCTATGTAAGCGGAGGTGTATCCGTCCTGGTGGGCGGCGCGGTCTTCAAAACCGTTGTGGCGTCTTGACCGGCGCCAGGTAAGTTCGATTCTTACGCACCTCCGCCATTGTGTTATTTTCATTTTTTGATGGTTGATAGTAATTGCATACCGACACCGTAAGGACGTCAGGGTACTTTCAAGACTCAAGCCTAAACGAGAATCTCTGATATTCTTAACGACACAACAAGTCTCCTGTAAGGAAATTCTTGTAAGGATAACAATGGGGCACCACGACTATTAGATTAAGAAGATGAGCGTATTCCCAAAAGAAGCTGACTTATTCGTTATCGCGGTCGGGGGTTCTTCCAAAAAATCCGGGAAGACCAGGGTCGCGTCTCGTCTAATCCAAGCGCTTAAAATCGACTGCGCCGTGAAGGTAAGCGCCGGAGAACACTATTTCCCAGACCGAGAAATAATAGAAGATCCGGATATCATTCGGCAACCAGGAACCGATACCGCCCGCTACGTCGCGGCGGGTGCGAAAAGGGTCATCTGGATCGACACGATAGGGGCTAACATGCCCCACGCTATTGGAAGCCTCAATTCCCTGTGCAAAGATTGTGAAACCGTTTTAATAGAAAGTAACAGTGCTATTCCTCTCATTCGCTCAGATTTCACTGTTTTCATTGCCGGCGCTAACCCGAGTGAGTTTAAAGAATCGGCATTAAGCGTGGTCCGCATAGCAGACCTTATCTGCATAAACGGTAACGCTTTTGTTGATAAACGAGGAAATCAAAACATCTTTGAAGCGCTGGTAGCGCTGAACGGCAATGCCAAGATAGCCTGGTGCGAAAATGAGGAAGAATGCGCAAGCACTGCGATTCAAATCCTCAATGTAGTGTTTGGCTGCCGGAAAAACAAGAAGGGCCCAATGGCTTAAGTCCCTGAAGCGGGCTCGCTTGAGACTATCTTTCTTCTCGCGGAAAAACGAGCCAGTCCGAGGCTTATCAAATAAAGCAGAATCATGGGAATCGCAACCAAAACCATCGTGACAGGGCTCCAATCGGGTGTCACGATAGCCGCGAAAACACATATGACCATCACTGCAGCTCTCCAATGCCTCTGCAACTGCTCGGGTGTCATCACCCCCATAGCGACGAGCATCCAAATCACCAATGGCGTCTCGAAGGAAAGTCCGAAAGCAAGTATGAACCAACCACAGAAACTAACGTATTCGCCGGCGGAAAGGACCGCTTTCATCTCAGTGCCGGCAAGGTCAAAAAGCCACTTCAGCCCAACTGGCATGATGTACTTGTAACCGAAAACAACACCCCCGCAAAAGAAAACGAGCACCATAGAAACAACAATGATGGTGTATTTCTTCTCGTTTGCCTTGAGCGCGGGGGTAACGAACGCAAGCGCCTCGAATATTATCACTGGGAAAGATAGGATAAGTCCTCCGAAAAGCGCGAGTTTGAATCGAACCAAAAAAGGTTCCATAGGTTTTAAATAGTGAAGAGTTATGTTGCCAGCTGGACCTTTTAATAGATCAAGGATATCCCAGGCAAAAAACCAGGAAACCGCAAATCCGCAGGCAAGAGCGATGAATGAAACTATGATTCTTCTTCTAAGCTCCTCCAGATGCTGGAGGTAAGTCATCCTGTATTCCGCCAAGGTCGTCCCTTATTCCAAAATCCCGAGTTATTCCTTCTTTGTCTCTGCGATTGAAGATTCCTCGAGGCTTTTCTTAACCTCTTCCTCGACCTTTGAAGCGGAATCCCTGAAAGCCCTTAAGGCCTGACCTATTGACTGCCCGATTTTTGGCAGTCTCGAAGGTCCGAAGATTATCAGCGCTATGACAAGAATTATTATCAGTTCAGTTGGTCCAAGTCCGAACATCCATATCCCTTCCTTCTTCTTTTAGTGCTTTTCCGCTTCTTCTACCGCCCTCCTATGGCTCGATGTTACATTTGACGAATACCCGTGTCAAACCAGGTATAGAACGCTTTTTTAGTCAACCCTATAGTTTTGACACAAACTCTGCAAGCTGCTTTAAGTTACGACATTCCCTTACGCTTTTGCAGTAGGGCGCATATTCCGACATCAAGCTATCGCCGGTGTCCCACCTGCTTTGCGGCTCGGGATTGAGCCAGTATATTCGTGCCGTTCTCTCTTTAAGCCTCTCCATAGCATCCAAGCGCGGGTCCTTGGAGTTATTTCGAGCATCGCTTAATATCAGAACGGTGGAACGCGGGGAAATTTCGTCCGAAAACCCCTCAACAAATTGCTCTAAAGCCCTTCCAACATCGCTGTGACCGTCCCCGTCAACAACCCTGGATTCCCTGTAGGCTCTTTCGATCGCCTCCGAGGCGTCGCACAGCCTGAACGTCTCCGTGACCTCATCGATCCGATCTATGAACACGAAACTTCTGACCGAGCGGAACTGAGCTTGAAGGCTGAAAACGAGCTGGAGCGTGAAGGAGCTAAAGTTTCTTACCGACCCTGAAATGTCACACAGGACATACAAATCCGGTTTGGACCTCTTGCGTTTCTTGAACTTAAGATCGAACGGTGCGCCGCCGTATGAAACACTGTGCCTCAAGGTGTTTCTGAAATCGATTTTGCCGCCGGTACCTTTCGCGTATTTCCTCGCGATTTTCGCCGCAAGCATTCTGGAAATGCCGGCAAGAAGACGGCGCATTTCCTCTATCTGGTCCGTCCGAGCGCTCGTGAACTCTATCTCATCAATCCTCAATGGCTGCTTTTCAATTGTATCCACGCGGTTATCATCCCTTTTAGACCGCGGGGCAACTCTTTTTCTGACCTCCAGTACAAGTTCGCGCTCGAAAATTTCCGCGCCTGATTCAAGCTCATCAAGCCTCATCTGCAGAGGCATCACTCCTCCGCGTTTTCCTTCCGCAAGTTCAGCCCTCAACGATGAGACCATCTCTCTGAAATTAATAAGGTCAAGAGCGCGAAAAACATAGTAGCCCGGACCCCGCGAAAGGGAAATTGCTCCGCTTTCGCCCTGAGCTGTGAAAGCGCCATTACTCGCATACATCGCAAGCGTTTCAGCGGCGCTACTCAAAAGCTCAGAATCGCCATCAAGCAGGGCTCGCCGGATAATTTGTTTGATTTCAGAAGCGAACTCATTCGGGGAAAGAGCATGAATTTCTCCACTCCCTTCCGAATCAACCGGAAGCAACGGCAAACCGATAAAAAATGAGTTAAAGACTGAATCAAAGATTGGTAACTCGGACTCATTCTTTATCAACACCGAACGTAGAGCGAACTTGAAAACACTAAGGTCGAAATCACTCAGGTGGACGCAGGCGCGCACGGCATCAATGGTCTCCGAAACCGTAACATTCACCCCCGCTTTTCTGAGCTCACCTATAAACTCGATTACCTTGCCCTCGACACCCTTTTTACTCATCAGCTTGAAGCGCGCCTCGTAATTATTTTGAGAACAGGCTCAACCCTGGCCAAATCCTTCTGCTCTTTGATTAGAAGGCTCAATGTGTTCTCGAGCACTTCCTCACTTATAACCTCGCATCCGAGAACGCATAGCGCCCTTGCCCAATCGATTGTCTCAGAGATGCTCGGCGCTTTTCTCAAGTCCATTGTCCTCAAATACCTAACGGCCGCAACGACACTCGAGGCAAGTTCCTCGCGAATCTCAGGAACTTTCAACCTGACTATTTCGATCTCCCTTTCAGCCGAGGGGAATTCCATGTATAGGTACAGACAACGCCTGCGCAAAGCTTCGGAAATGTCTCTGGTTCTGTTGGAGGTGATGAAGACGTAAGGAATCGCTCTTGCTTTTATTGTTCCGAGTTCCGGAATGGATACCTGGAAATCGCTTAAAACCTCTAGGAGGAAAGCCTCGAACTCCACATCTGACTTATCAACCTCGTCAATTAGCAACACTGCCCGCTCGGGGGAAGTAATCGCTTTCAAAAGAGGTCTTGGAAGGAGAAAATCCTCGCTGAAAAGGTCATCCTCAATGTCATCCCACGTGCGCTCCTCGTGTCTATCAGCTTGAATCTTAAGAAGCTGCTTCTTATAGTTCCACTCATATAAAGCTTTAGCCTCGTCAAGACCCTCATAACACTGAAGCCTTATGAGAGGCGCGCCAACGGCCAGACTGTATGCCTTCGCGAGGTCTGTTTTCCCAACTCCAGCCGGACCCTCAATCAAAAGCGGTTTTCCGAGCTTGACGGAAAGAAAGATCGCGGTCGCGATGGCGTCGTCGCAGATGTAACCGGAAAGCTTCATTATCTCCTTTATCTCTTCCACCCTTCCAGGTTCGCATGCACGGTTTTCCATTTTCAATTACCTCTCCTAATAACTTCTTGCGCAAGCACCCAAGATGGCGAACTTAAGACACAGTTCAAGCGAACTCGCCCATTCCCTTCGCTTTTGCCCTTCCCACAATCATAATCTCGCAGAGTTCTATCATTCTTTCAACCACCGATTTCGCGGTCTTAAGCCCGTATTCATCTAAGAGAACGGCGTTTTTGCTCCCCTTCACCAAGCCTCCGGTACCATGCAGACTCGAGACAGCCCCTCCCCCAATGATTCCCTCATCTGGCGCCGCGACAACCATCTTAAGGACGTGAAAAGCTGATTGTATTGTTTGAACGGTAAGGTCAATACCGGCATCCCTGTACCACGAAACGGCAATCGCGCCCCCGACCTTATTCCTCATCAGCCCACTCGTCAGATTCCCGTGATAATAAAGCCTTAGGCGGTCTATGAAACTTGCGGTGGGCGCTGAAAGCCTCAGAAAGTGAACCGGGCTTGCTATCAATAACCCGTCACACTCCTCTAAAGCTGGATAAATCTTGTTCATGTTATCGTTTATGGCGCAAAGGCGTTCAGGCTTCTGCCTCTTCAGACACCAGTTGCAGTGTTTGCACCAAGTAATATTCATTTCGGAGAGGAAAAAAGTGCTGAAATCCACATCGTCTCTATACTTGAAAGCCTCCTCCGTCGCAAGAAGAAGGGAATCGACATTCCCACCTCTTACCGGACTTCCACTTACGGCGACAATCTTCACTTTCTCAGCGCACCCCCTTTTTATCCGTCCTTATATACCGGGCTTGCTCAGCCCTATCCAACGCGCCACAAAAAATTACCGGAAGTGACTGCGCTCACTTAGCGGAAAGGACCGCCGTGCAGGAAATTCATGTCCTTAACCTTAACGGGTAAAATTTACACTACCGCGACAGAAGCCCAGCGGCTTTTGCACCCACTCTGAGAAGAGGACTCCTGAAGGGAAACGGCATGCCTAAAAACGATGGTTTGATGAACTCAAAGATCACACCACCGTACTGTCTTGTGTCGAGATAAACGTACTCAACCGTAAGCCCCATCTGCCTCAAAAGCCCATGTTGTAGTATTTCTATGCCCTCATCTTTCGCTTTCTTTATCCTGGACTCGATATCCCGGACTATGAAACCCACATGGTGTATTCCTTCGCCGTGCTCTTTAAGGAAATCTGTGTGGATCGTATCATCACCCTCCAGTATCTGTATAAGTTCAATTTGAACGGGACCAGACTGCGCCATTGCCATTTTTCCCCTGAAGGAAACCTCCTTACCCCTGTCCACGCATTTCACCGGCTCTCCATCAAAAACAGCCCAAGGTCCTATTCCGAATGTGGTCTCGAACATCTCCTTCGTTTTCTCGAGGTCTTCCACCACTATGCCTATCTGTCCCAGTTTAGGCGCGTCAAATTTGTTCAAGCCGGATCTCATGACTCCCTCCCTGTCGAGTAAAAACCTCTCTTCCGGTTTCAATGGCTCTCAAGCCCAAGCCCAAACATCTCGCCGAAGGTATAATCAACAAGCCACTTGCCTTTTTCTTTAACGAGACGCACGCTCGCGTTTTCACCACGGGACGTCTCTATATCAACTCTCGCCGAGTCGCCTGAAATCTCCTCTCTTAATATGGTGTATGACTCAGTAGTGTCGATGGGCAATCCCATAAGCACGCCCATCCACGTCACGCCGGTGATTCCCATCTCTTCCTTCGATTTCTCGCTTAAGTATTTGAAAGTACCGTGGGCATCTTTTTTCACGAAAGCCCTCAAAAAACTATCCGCCACAAATTTGGGCGAGACAGAAGATTTCGCGCATCCAGTGAAAACGAGAAATAAGACCAAAGCAAGGCAAGTTAGCGTTAGGGAAACCTGACTCACCGTGCGCTCCACTTTTTGTATCAACCTCCCTGCCATCGTGATATCCCAAAAAAGAAATGCGCTCATAGAAGACTGCGGTTTTTCTCGGGCTATTTCACTCATCAACCAACACACCGATAGGTATGTATCTCAACGCACGAAATTTCCAAGCTCATTATAGACCATGGACGTCAAAGGATACGCATCGGATTTAAGCATACGGCACACTTTGGATTTCTTTAAAGGACAAAGGAGCTCCTCGAGAAGTTGCTAGAAAACCGGATAACAAGATTTACACTGCGCATTGTTTCAAGTAAAAGTTATCTTTTGCGACCCTGCATTATGATGTTGCTCAGGTGATTGCTCCTTGTAACACTCTATCCACCGGAAAATTTCGTTTTCGCAAAATTGTACGGGAATCACTCCAAATAAAAGACCGAGGCGCATCCGCTGAAGAGCGCCTCGGCTTTGGCTAAATACCCAGGGCTGGCCTGAAAGCACCCGCAAGCCCCGTCTCTTCACGGTAAACGTATAAGCGTTGGATGTTCCTGCTGATATTTGTAACCTTTATATTAGCCTTACCCTCCGCAAGACCCGATGGGAATTTTGCCTTCAGTATCGTGTCACTCCACAAGGAATAGGATAAAAAAATTTCTTCGTGCCGAATTGCACGTATAACGAACCACGTGACGATCCGTACGCGGTCCCAGAAATCGTGACCCCTTCACCCGTTTTTCCGCTCGTTGGCCAGACTGCGCTGATCTTCGGCTTAACCGCGAATGTCTTGTAATTTGACGTTCCCGCAGACGTACGTACCTTGGCACCTTTCCCCACACACCGAAGGGCACCTTTACAACTACCTTTGTGGAGCTCCAGGAAACCTATGATGACACATTCTTCGAGTCAAACGATACATAGGATGAGTCCCTGGTTACCCGTGAGCTCACGTAAACGGAGGTTGGATTTATTGTCGAGATTATAGGGAGAGGCGGATTAATCGTGAAATTCTTTGAGTTTGAAGTGCCTCCTCCTTAAGATGTGTTAAAGACGGTTACACTTGCCGTACCACTGGAAGCAACATCAGATGCGAAGATTGAGGCGGTAATTTTTGTTGACTAGGCATAAGTTTTCGAGCGGTTTGAGCCGTTCCATCTAACAATAGAATCAGGCACGAAACCGGTCCCGTCCCTGGTTAGGGTGAAAGCTCGGCTCCCTGGGTTTTGCTCGAAGGTGATAATGAGTTTATTGTGGGCAGCGGGTTTTTGACCGTGAAACCTCCCGCAAGGGGCAAAGGAGTCTCATCCTCAGTTAAAACGTCTACGTTTCTTGATCCTAAAGAAGCGTCCGAAGCGATTGCATGTTGGCGGTCGCATGAATTTCATCCGTGATGGTGGTGGAGTTCACGGTGATACCCTCCCCGGAGAATACCGCAGCGGACACCCACTGCTGGAAATGGGTTTTTATACCTAAAATCGCAAAGTCAAGGGTGGAGCCCGTGCACCCGAATAGGGGATCACAAGTTAGTATCGCAGGAACAGAAGATACTTCACCGAACTGAGCGAATTTGGAGCAACTTCTGCAACCGATCTTATCAAAAGATCCACCGATGTAAACAACAGACCCACTAACCGCGATAGCTTCGACATCGTCATCCGGACCGGGTTTAAGTCACTCACGTTTCCGGTTGTAGCGTCGCAAGCAGCCAGATTATCCCTGACAAGTCCTCCAAAAGTGTAAAAGCACCCGCCCGTGTAAACAGTCAAGCCCGAAATCGCAAGCGAATTGACAGCGTTTCTTGCCCCATGATTTTAGAGTTTAACGTTCCCCTTCTCTATACGCCCACAAGAAACGGGTTTGTTCTCTTTTCCCAGCCAACCGTGGTTGGTCCCATATGCCCAGGATATATCCTGGTCTCGTGAGGGAGGGAAAATATCTTTTCTTTTGCCGAGCGCGCGAGTTGTTCGAAATCCCCGCCCGGGAAATCAGTCCGGCCTATTGAACTTCTGAAAATCAGGTCTCCATCAAACACCGCGTTATCCACATGGAAACTAACGCTTCCGGGAGAATGTCCGGGCGTGTGAAGAACTCTAATCTCCATTCCGGCAAGCTGCAAAACATCCCCATCCTCGACTGTCCTGTAATCTTCGGGAAATCTGATTTCATCAATACCAAGCATGGACAGTATAGTCGAGGGCATCAGTTGAATCATCCGCGCGTCCATCTCGTGGATGTAGACAGGCGCGCCGGTTACCTCGGAGATTTCAGCGGCTCCAACCACATGGTCGGGATGACCGTGTGTCAAAAGGACCGCTTCGAGTTTGAGACCCTTGCTCTTGAGAAACTCGAGTACGGAGCAGACAGCGGGCCCAGCGTCAATAAGCACCGCCATCGTTGAGTTCTCTTCCCATATCAGATAGCAATTTGTTCCGAATGAAAGATCCGTAAATGTTTCTACGTTCAATATTCCTCCCGTGGTCTTGTTGACAAGTTTCTTTCTAATTATTCCTTTCCGAGCAAAAATTTAATGATTTAACGCAACCAATGAACAAAAACCAATGATCGTTACAAGTCAATGATTATAACCAAAAAACGCGGATTTTTTTCCTTCGGGAAGCTCAGCCTCGCTTGAGAAAGGATTGAATGCTAATCAGATGATTTGTGTCTGCATTTAAAGTGGGCAGCAATAGTTCAGATTAGTTTTGTTCTCTTCTTTATTGGTGCACCACAGAACTGGCAGCGTTCGAAACTCTCCGGGACCATCTCTCCGCAGCGCAAGCAGCGGACCATCCTCGGCAAATCCGACTTTCCATCGACCGAATATCGCCTTCTCCTGTATCTTTCACCCGACAACCTGAAGTAAAGAACAGCCAGAGGAACGCTCAAAGGTCCGGTTAAAATACCCAGTAACAGCCAGAAAGTGTAATCGGCTCCATAGCTGTTTGCTGTTTCCGCCGTGTAAAAAGCACAAAAAAGCCATCCGATAACCGCTATTGAGATAAGCGCAATCCTTTGAAGCGACATGGCAAACACGATAACCATATCATTATCCCCAAAACTCAAGCCGAACCTGCTCTTTCTTGTGCCAAAACTAACCGCTTGTAAATTTTGAAATTAGCATTAAGGCGAACAAGCCGCAATCGATAGAAGGTAAGAATCTTGCAGGATGATCGCATCGGTCACTTATTTGTTAAGTAGCGTTATTATATCCAGCGGCTCGCCTTTTGAAGAATCGGGGGTGAGATTGATCGCGCCAACAGGACATGCTCCCTCGCAAACCCCACACCCCATGCAAAGATCGGTATCGAATACCGCGGCATCTTCCACCCTGATTGCTCCGAAGGGACAGATTTTCTCACATTCTCCGCATGCGTCACATTCGCCTGAGATTGCTGGGATATACCCACTATGTGAGATTATAGGGATTTTCAGGCGCGTCCATGCTTTCATACCAATACAGCAGCAGGCGCAGCAGTTACATATGGCATAAAACCTGTCACCCGCAACATCCTTGAAATAAGCCCCGTGAACGTGACCACGTCTGTGTTCAGACTCAAGTATGCTCACCGCTTCATCGACAGACACCATCCTTGCATTTAAAACCTCGTGCTCGATCAGGAAAGAAGCAAAAGGGTCGCCGACCGCCAGACACACATCCAACGGCTTACACGGATTGTCATGCAGCAGCCTGCACGCGCAGTCGAAGACCGCAATTTTGAGCGGGTGCTTGATTACTATGTCCCTTGCGATTTTATAGGGAACTACTTTTTCGAGATTCTTAAGTTCAATGTCCTCGTTCACGCTTATGAGATCAATCGCTTGCTTGAGGGGAACAATTTTTCCGTGATAGGTTGAAGTTTCCCGAGACACGGAATCTTTCGAGACTTTCCTGGTTATTATCTCAATCATTTCCTCAATGTCCGAAGGAATTTCAAACGGTGGCCGCCTCTCAACTAAACCCGCGGGATTGGATACATGGTATATATAGTGAGGAAGATACTTCACGTACAAATACATGTGGAGCGCCTTCTCCGCGCTATCTGTCCCGAGCATCTTTGAAAATTGTTTGGTCGAATCCTTCATGAACGTCAATCCTCCTCGGATTCCCGGTGTTGATACACAACTCCATCATTTATGAGACCCTCAATTTCCTCATCGGAACAGCCTATCATTCTCAAAATTTCATCAGTATGCTCTCCGAGATAAGGCGCCGACCGCCTTATCGATCCTGGCGTCCGCGAGAATTTCACCGGTATTCCGATTGTTTTCATCTTTCCAGCCTTCTCGTCATCAATATCAATAATCATCTTGCGATGAAAAACCTGCGGGTTTGCGCAAACCTCAGAAAGATCAAGTACTGGGCTTACACACGCATCCTCGTTTTGAAATATTTCCATCCATTCATCTTTAGTTTTTTGTTTGAAAGTTTCCTCAAGCCATTTGAATATCTCCTCGTGCTTCTCGGTGTTGAACTGCTCTTCGGTATACTCAGGCTTCCCTAGTATCTCGCAAAGCCTCTTCCAGAATTTCCCCTCAAGGGCGCCAACCGATATGTAACCATCCTTTGCCTCGTAAACGTTGTAGCAAGGAAGCCCTCCATGAAGAAACATGGTCCCGCGATCAGGCGCTTTTCCGCCAAGAAGAACCTCACCGGTGTTCACGGTCAGCCAGGAGACGCTTCCGTCAAGCATGGAGACGTCCAGATGCTGCCCTTCGCCGCTCTTCAATCTGTGTATGTAGGCAGCAAGAATTGAGAATGCGCCGAACAATCCGCCCGCTCCCACGTCTGCGATTTGAACACCCGAAATCTGCGGCGGTCCACCTTTTCGACCGGAGATCCCCAGAACTCCGGCATAGGAGAGGTAATTTATGTCATGACCCGCAATGTCCTTATAGGGTCCGTCTTGTCCGTAACCTGTAATGGAGCAGTATATGATCGATGGATTCACCTCACGCACAGTTTCATAGCCCAGGCCCAGCCTTTCCATCACGCCAGGCCTGAACTGCTCGACGAGAACATCCGCCCAGGTAGCGAGTTCCAAAAGGAGTTCTCTACCCTGGGTCTTCTTCAGGTCGATGGCAATGCTTCTTTTGTTCCGGTTGATAACGTGGAAATGAACGCTCATCCCCGACCTGGTGAGCGGAGGTTGCATGCGCAGATAATCGCCGATGACCGGGTCTTCGACCCTTACCACATCGGCGCCCAGGTCCGCGAGGATATGTGTGCAGAAGGGACCGGGAAGCAGTCTGGTCAGGTCAACTACCTTCATCTCTGAAAGAGGCATTGTCATACGCATCATCTCCTAATAAAGCGAATCGGGCGCAAAAAGTATCACAAATATAGCCATTAAGTTCAACTGAGATAACGCGTAATTTACGCGAGATGAGAAGTACACAAACAAGGCGAAGTGTTAGATTAACCGAAGAAGGCAGCCCAAATCACGTATTGCGCGCGTGCGCTTCAACAAACCGATTGAGAATTTCATAAGCGGTCATGAAATTATTTTATAAAACGAAAAAGCAAGGAAAAACGCGTCCGCGAAATACATGGGAACAAGCACTATGTCCGGATTCAAATTGATCCTGGGGGGCTTCCAGGAAAAGAAAATAACGATAACGCCGAGGATAGTCAGCGGCGTAAGAGCCAAGCAGGTTAACCTGAACTGCCAGACAAGCGAGTCATCAAGAAACACGACGACCGCCAGAAGACTCATGATCAAAGTAAGAGGTATCATCGAGACAAGCAATCTTTCGGCACCGAAAACAACCCCGGATGTCTTAAACCCTGCCGCTTGATCGAAAGGCACGTCATTCACCACCGTGGGTATATAGACAATCGCCACGAAAAGAGCACCCCAGATTAGATAGACGACCGATGGATGGTTCGCTCTCCCTATGGACAACCCGGCGAACAGAGATAATCCCATGCCTAAAATATTGCAGAGTATGTCGGTCAGGGGACGCCCTTTTAGCTTGATCTTAGGATGGCTGTACAAAAAACCCACGACGAAAATGAAGCAAGAGATATATATTAAGACCTTGAGTCCGGCTAAAAGCGAGAGCGTTAAAGCCAGAATAAGCGAAACAGAAAACGCCGCAATCGTCTCATTCCTGCTCATATCACCGGTAACGAAAGGCTGGTTTTTTAAATCCATATCCTTGAAGACACCGCTGAAAATCCTGTCCGCCTCGACATCAGAATAAAAGTTCAAGGTGCTTGAGAAAAAACTCGCGAAGAAAAAAGACATGATGGCGGAAATCGCTTTCGGCACCGAAATCGAGGTGTCAGCCGTCGCCGCAACGGAAAGCCCGAGCACGAAAGGAAAAAAGAAGGCGAGCGCTATCTTGATCCTGAGAAGTTTAAAATATGTCCCCAATGACCAGCCTTTCTAAAACGAAATAATCTGCCGCCCTAAAAATTAGAGCGATCCTAACGGTACGTTTAAAACAGCTAAATCAGCTGCGCTTTCCTTTTCACAACCTACAAAAACATCCCTTAAAAGTAATAAGCGTCAACTCGACAATTCATTCGTGGATTTGGCCATCTTTTTAGCGGACATAGGGTTCACTTCCTGAAAACCCTGTAAAGCATCAGCGCTAAATAGAAAGCGAGAAGCACCGCCAAAGGAAAAATCATGTATATAGGATTTATCTCAATGTGTGGCGCTCTGTAACGACGAAGTACTATCAATGTCGCCAGAAGAGCGGCAACCGCGGCGGTAGAGTCAAATAAACGGTACTCCCATGCGATGTTCCTCATAAACGCAATTAGAGTTCCAAGCGGCACGAGGACAAAGTTAAGAGCGGCCATTACAAAGAGCATCCGCCTCTGGCCAAATACAACGCCTGAAGTCTTGAATCCTGCCCGAGCGTCAAAAGGAACATCATTTACTACGCTCGGAATATACAAAACGGCGGCAAGAAAAAACCCGAAAATCATCGGGAGAATCGGCGGAAAATCAGAGGAGACCACTGACATTCCGGCAACCAGAAGGAGCACGGCGCCGGTAGAGTTTGTCAAAACGTCCACTACGGGCTTGCTCTTGAATCGGATTAGCGGATGGGAATAGAGAATACCGAGAAGAACAACTGAGGAAAGCATAAACAGCGCGAATCGATAATTGACCAGAAGCGAAAACGCAAGGCAGCAAGCGCCAGTAATAGAAAGGATAATATAAGCGTCACTGCGGTCGAGTTCTCCCGTCGCAAAAGGCTGGCGGCTGATGTCCTGGTCTTTGTATAGTCCGTTATGTATCCTGTCAGCCTCCGCGTCGGAATAAAAATTAAGGGTACTCGAAAACATGGACCCGCAAAAGAAAGCAAGAAAAGCGAACATAACCGGTACGGCAAGGTGAACGCCTTTCAAAACGTAGTTTGAAACGGCGGCCGCACGAGCGCCTTCCACTTCTCCTATCCCTGCGCACATTCCCAAGACCAGCGGAAAAAGATATATAAGCACTGTCTTCGGTCTAAAAAGACGGACATATTTCACGCATCCTCGCCCCCAGTAAACTTATCCCCTTATGAAATCAAGCGCTTTTTTAAAATCAATTTTACACCCGATAGAAACCACTTTCGCCCTGGCAGATGTCCTCACTTTCATAAAACGAAAAAAAACCTGCACGCTCGGTCTAAAGAAGGGCGGCAAGCGCTTTCAACCTTACAACTACCATTTTGCCTGTGAATCCTGTAATTTTTTCTATATGACCGTAGAAGTGGAAGTAGCGCAAAACTCAACATTTTGTCCGGGAGTCGAGAGGGCGATAAAGATTGTCGAGGGGGAACTTTCCGGCTCGAGAAAAACCATTTACACCGTAGGTCCGATAATACATAATCCCGAAGTCGTCAAAAGACTCGAATCGCTCGGTCTAAAAGTCCTTGATCCGGATGCACAACCGCTTTCCAACTTGGAGGGGGCAACGGTTATCGTGAGGTCTCACGGAATAGACCTTGCCACGGAGAACAAACTGAAGGAGACTGGTGCTCTTATCGTGGATGCGACCTGCCAGAACGTAAAAAGAGCTCAAAAGGCAGCAAAAGAGCTTGAAGACGAAGGTTTTCACCTCATCATTGTCGGTTCCGCCAATCATCCCGAGGTGGTATCCATACTTGGCAGGCTCGATAAAGAAGCGACCGTGATAGAGAATCCCGAACAAGCAATAAAGTGGATAAATGAGAATCAAGGAATCTTAGAGAAACTGGGGGTAGTGGCGCAGACGACAATCTCCCGGGACTTACTACAATCGGTTGTTGACAGTCTCCGTGGAAAATGCAAAGAGATGAAAGTGCGCGACACCAGGTGCGAGTCAGTCACGCGTCGTCAGAATGAGGCTCTTGAAATGTGCAGAAGGGTCGATTTGATGGTTGTAGTTGGCGGTCTTAACTCGAGCAACACCGCAAGACTCGCGGACCTCTGCAGAAAGACATCCATGAAAACCGTGCATGTTGAAGACCCTAAGGAAATAGATAAAGAAACAATATCGGGCGCCAAAAGAATCGGGGTGATAGGCGGAGCATCTACTCCTGACTGGCAGATAGAAGATACCGTCTCAAAGATCAAATCCCTCGTTTCGGGGTAGCTTTCGCGGAAGAAAAATCCTTAGCCAAAAGCGGTCCTGCCGTTTTGCATAGTTGGTATCGTCCTCTGCAATAAGGCATCTGTCCTTGTTCCCTATATCCCAAAAGTATAGACTCATTGCGTATTGATTACGGAGGTAGTGAAAATGAAAGATTTTGATGTTGTGGTTGTGGGAGCGGGTCTCGGGGGACTTACCTCGGCGGCTTTCCTCGCAAAAGAGGG
>CAKZLU010000022.1 GCA_937127245.1 uncultured Actinomycetes bacterium | reverse complement strand
CGCGTTGATTGGGGACCCACCGCAGGTTCTCACCTGCCTCGGTGAGTTCGGGAGGTCGTTTCTCCTCACTTTGGTGGGGGAGGCAGGATTCGAACCACCCCAATCACCGCTTGGAGTCTTCGAGTTCCATCGATAGTAAGGGCTCATGCTCAAAAGAGTTTGATGTAGAGTACTCGTTTGGAACATCAATGCTTAACGGATTGCGCGTTGATTGGGGACCCACCGCAGGTTCTCACCTGCCTCGGTGAGTTCGGGAGGTCGTTTCTCCTCACTTTGGTGGGGGAGGCAGGATTCGAACCTGCGTAGGCTGCGCCAACGGATTTACAGTCCGCCCCCTTTAACCACTCGGGCACTCCCCCACAAAGAGAATGATATTCCAACAATAACCTACATTCAAGCCGTATAATCGATACTTTTTAAAAGAATCTTGCCCGCTTGCAATCTTTAGAAAGAGACAAAAAATCGTTAGAGGAAATCTCTAAATTAATCATATGAACGCCGACGCCCCGTCAAAAACAAAAAGTATTACTGCTCCAACATTTGAAGTGCGCCGATTTAGGAACAGACGATAACAGAGGAAGAACACCAACATGATTTGTGGGTTCAGCCAGTGGCTCACAAGCCCGTCACGCCCAACGATAAAAGCGGAAAAACGCCAACAGAGCTGCAGGGGCCGAATAATTATCTCGCCAACGAGTGTTAACGTATCCCAACCAAATCGGTAAAAACCAACATGATACTCTCGGTCCCAGTGTGATAGAACAACCTGTGTGAAAGATTCCGTGTAACCAAATCGGAAAAACCAAAATGATGTTTTCGGGAGCGCGGCTTGCGCTAAATAATCACTCGAAGAGCTCTCTTTCGCCGGTATCGGTCCTTACGACGCGCTCACCGAGAACGCTTTCGAGCATCTTTTCAAACATTCGCGCGTTAGTCGGTGCCTGACCCTTGTAATGATTATTGAATATCACATAAACCCTGTCCGCCTTCTTCTCTATCTCCTCGACCTTCGGCACCCATTCGGACAGTTCCTCCTCGGAGTAAAGGTAGTTATAGCGCTCCCAGGATTCCCTTTCCTTATCCCACCATGTCTCGTAGTTGCGTCCGTGAAACCTGACATAGCCCACGCTCCCGGTCACCGCCACCCTGGGAGACACAAGACCGCGCAACCTCGGCTCATCCACGCAGCAATAACCAAGACTAAGTTCCCCGAGAAGCTCGAAAGTTTGATCGGTCTCCCACTGACTGTTCCTGAACTCGACCACCGTATTCACGCCCTTGAGGTTGCTTGCGAGAACCTTCAGATAATCATTATTCTCACGAGTGTTCTTGAAAGCCCAAGGGAACTGCGCGAGAACGCATCCAAGCTTGCCGTGGTCAATGACCGGCCTGATCGCCCTTTTGAAACGCTCGAAAACATCAGATGAAGGGTCGATCTCGTGAGTCATCTCCCTGTTAGCCTTAATGGTGAACTGGAACCCGCGAGGAACGCGCCTCGCCATGGCGTGCATGACTTCCGGCCTGGGTATCGCATAATAGGTCGAATTGACCTCGACCACCGGAAACTCTTTCGAATAGTACTCGAGCATCGAACGCTGCGCTGTGCCCTGAGGGTAGAATGTTCCGATCCAGTCCTTATAACTGAATCCCGCCGTTCCTATATAAACAGTCAACAGAAATCACCCGCATATCACCCACCGGACTGTTCCCTGATGTCCTCCCTTTCCACTCTCTTCTTCTTTTCCATCCTCACAACAGTCCCGTCGGTGTCGCTAACAATCGAGACCCGGTCCATAAGGCCTCGCATTATTTGTATCCCCCTGCCACAAAGGTCATAAGGCGAATGGGGTTTGCATTCGTAAGCCTCAAGGTTAAACCCGTGGCCGGCATCAGAAACTTCGACCACCATTACGTCCCCTTTAGCAACCATCTCAAGATGCATCTTGTTGTCGGGAGGACAAGCGTGCTGAATAACGTTCTTCAAAGCCTCTTCCGCGGCAAGAGTTATGTCATCGGCCTCTTTCTCAAAGCCGTGTTTCCTGGCAAACTCGAGGGTCCTCCACCTTGCCCTTAGGAGGGATTTTTTGCTGCAAGGTAAGTCTAATGAAATTTTGTACTCGCGCACGTTTGAACCGCTCACTTAAGTGATGTCAGAGAAAAACTCCTCGTCAATGTATCCCCTCGAAACTCCAATGGATTGGAGCGCCTGACCCAGATTTGGAAAAATCTTAAATACTCTGTCGAGCTTAACTAATTTGAAAATCTTCATTATTCTCGGGTTATCGAGGATGAAAACTATCTCGCCATTCTTGGAGGTAATCTTCTGATAAGTTTCAATCAACGCGCCTATGCCGCTTGAATCAACGAAACTCATCTGACTCAAATCGAGGATAACTCCTTTCTTTAGGTCGCCCTCGACCTTCAAAATGACTTTTCGAAAAAGAGGAACGGTATATATGTCGAGCTCCCCAACAGGAGTAACCGTATGATATCCCTCTTTCTCCTCTACTAAAATCTCCAATACTTGATTCCCCTTGTTTGGTTAGCGAACTCTAATCGCTCAAACTGCGTTCGGATTATTATTGCATTATGTGAGCCTCTAAAACCACCTCAGAAATTTTTATAATGGTCGAAACGAGTCTCACTTTTTCCTCAAGCGCACAACCACGCCAACTGCGAGCGCAAAAAGCACAACCGCCAAAAGCTTCTTATTTATAAATTTCCTCTTCTCAACGCTGACTTCCTCGAGCCTCCGCTCAAACTTCTTCCTGCCGCGCCTGCCAAGTCCTTTCTTCGCTTCTTCTGTAAGGTCCTCTGGAATCTCCTTTCCCTTCTTCTTCAGTTTTATTATTTTCCTCTCCGCTTTTTTTCGCTCCCTTTCCTTCAAGCGCCTCTTATAGACCCACTGCCTCAATATCCCGGCGAGAAGCGCGAAAGCCATGCGCGCGACTATTTCCTCCATTCGAGGCATCTCCTCAGAACTATCTTTCCTGATTTTTTCAAGAATTACGTTCTTCATCAAAATCACCCCGCCGCAACTCTACTGACCTTTCCAGACGACCTCCAGAACCACTTCAAAAGCTATGCCAACTATACCGTGATCGGCAGCCGTGCCCCGCAAGCGCTGCACGCACTTCCCTCAAGACCCGTCTTCCTCGTTATATATCCATCCCTTTCTATAACGACGTTCCCGCATGATGGGCAAACAGTGAGTCCCCCCTGTTCGGTTCTGACATTCCCCAGGTAAACATAATCAAGTTTCTCTCTGGCTATCTCGTATGCCCTGAGCAGGGACTTAAAGGGCGTGGGCGGAATTTTCATCTTGTAGCACGGGTAATAAGCCGAGAAATGCAGGGGGATGTCCCTACCCAGTTCCAGAACGAATTCCACAAGTCTTCCGATTAACTCGTCCGAATCGTTCAGGCCGGGTATTAAAAGGTTCGTAATCTCGATGTGGCAGCTCTTCTTGGCGCGCCTGCAAGTCTCAAGAACCGGATCCAGACTCGATTTGCATATCTTCTCGTAAAATGCAGGCTCCATGGATTTCACGTCTATGTTCATGGCGTCGATAAAGGGGAGGAGCTCCTCTAAAGGCTCTCTGTTAACGTATCCGTTTGTCACAAGCACGTTTAAAAGACCCCTCTTTCTCACCTTTTCGGCGCATTCAAGGACGAACTCAAACCATATGAGGGGCTCGTTGTAAGTGTATGCGACGCCCACCGAGCCTCCCCTGTCGGCCATCGCCGCGATCTCGTCTGAGGTGATGTAAGTTCCGCTCACGTCTGTTTCAATCATTTCCCAGTTCTGACAGAAATCACAGCGCTGGTTGCACCCTTTGGTTCCAACAGAGAGAATCGGTTTACCCGGGTGGAAGTGGTAGAGAGGTTTTTTCTCGATGGGGTCCAGGTTACATGCAAGGATGTGCTCATAGATATCGGAATAAAGGGTACCCTCAAGGTTGGTGCGGGCGCGGCAGAATCCCTTCTTTCCATCAACAATGACGCACTCTTTGGGACAAAGGTGGCATTGCACCTTTCCGTCTTCGAGTTTTTCGTAATACGCCGCTTCTTTCAATTTCCTCTTAATTTAAAATCTCGCTTTCCTTTGCGGAAATTCCTGAAAGCGGAAAACCTACTCAAGTCGCGACGCCAAAAAAGCAGAATCACAACAGTTTGAGTCCATGAAGGACACCCGCTATGTCCTCCCTGCATGCAGCTGAAACCGACATCAAAGGCAGCCTCAATTCATCGGAATCAATTATCCCCAGAAGCTTCATTGCCGCTTTTGCCGGCGCAGGATTTGGCTCCTTGAACATGACCCTCACCAGGGGAAGCAGTCGGTAATGCAGGTTCCGAGACTCCTCGATATTGCCCTCCTTGACATTTTTGTATATACCCAAAAACGAATCAGGAAGCACGTGAGCGCTCGCCATGATGCCGCCGTGCCCCCCGAGGCAACAGAGGCAAAACATTAAGTGGTCCTCACCTGAGAGCACGGAGAAATTGCTTGTCCTTGCTATCAGGTTCATTGTCTGGTTGATGTCGCCGCTTGCGTCCTTTACTCCGACAATGTTTGGTATCTGGGAAAGTTCGGCGATCGTCTTTACCTCTATGTTCCTGCCTGTTCGCGCGGGTATGTTGTATATAATTATCGGTCTTTCGGTCACGTCCGATACTGCCCTGTAATGCTCAATTATTCCCTCCTGGCTTGGTCTGTTGTAGTAGGGACCGACCACGAGATAGCCCTGGCAGTCTATTTCCTCGGCTTTTTCCATGAGTTTTATGGTCTCCCGGGTATCGTTGGTGCCCACGCCCGCGATCACGGGAACGCGTCCCTTAGCCTGGTCTACCACAATACGGATTACCTCTATGTGCTCCTCGTGCGATAGTGTCGCGCTCTCGCCGGTAGTCCCGCAAGGGACAAGACCAGTCGCGCCGTTGTCTATGAGGTAATCCACAAGCCGCCTCAAGCTTGCCTCATCCACCTCCCCTCCCTTGAAAGGAGTGACGTTCGGGACAAAAACACCTTCAAACATGGCACCGCTCAAGTGAATGCACCCCCGTTTGCTACAACAAGACTGCCTTTGCCCTCATCAAACACCAAGTTATAGAAAATAACTTGAGGTGAAGGGCATTTTTTTCACCCAAAGGTTTACATATATTCTATTTGCTTAAACCATTTAGAAATTAGAGTTTCCAGTAAGATTCCTGCTTTCCAGACGAGTAATCGTAGAAGCCTTTCTTGGTCTTCCGTCCAAGAAGATTTGAAGTAACCATTCTTCTCATCAGTTCGGGCGGCCAGTACTTCTCATTCTGAGTCTCGTTGTATATGGCTTCGAGTGCGTGCATCAACACGTCAATCCCGGTGAGGTCGGCAGTTTCGCAAGGACCCATGGGATGACCGAAACCCAGTCTCATAGCCTTGTCCACATCCTCGGGCGTTGCCACGCCGGCTTCCACGAGCTTTATCGCTTCAACGGTTGAGGCAAGACCAATCCTGTTAGCGATAAAGCCTGCAACGTCTTTCTGAACCATTACCGGTTCCTTTCCAATCGAGCGTACGAACTCCTCGATCACTTTGACCGTTTCCTCGGAAGTCTCAAGTCCCTTGATGATTTCGCAAAGCCGCATTAGAGGAACCGGGCTGAAAAAGTGCATGCCCGCGACCTTGTCCCGCCTCTGGGTAGCCGCGGCAATCGAGGTGATGGAAATTGCCGAGGTATTGGTGGCAAGGATGCACTCGGGTTTGGTCACTCGATCAAGTTCACCGAAGACTTCTTTCTTCAACTGTAGATTCTCAAACACAGCCTCTATCACCAGATCAGCATCAGCCGCATCAGAAATTTCGGTAGTTGTTGAAAGGTTAGCGATTGTCTTTTCCACATCTTCTTTTGATATCTTTCCCTTGCTTTCAAACTTCTCAAGCGACCACTTAATGCTATCGACCGCCTTCTGGAGAATTTCATCGTTGAGATCCCTGATGGTGACTTTGTAACCCGCTTGGGCTGTAACCTGAGCTATACCGCTGCCCATGAGCCCGGCGCCAACCACGAAAACCTTATTAATCTCCATTTCGGATACCTCCTTGAAGATGTCAAAAGCTTTCAATACCTGTAACTTGATGCTGCGAAATTCTATCACAGCCTACGGGGGTTAAATGCGCGCTTTTATAGATATTTATGACTCCTTTCCTGAAAAATTAAAAAATCTCGCAAGATTCCACGCACGTTTAATTCTGGTTTGACGAGATTGAATATTGGGCCTGAAAAATTAAGAAAATCTCGCAATATTCTACGTTCGCTTTCCTCTGATATACTCAATCGCGTTTGTTGCCTGAAAGATTAAACAAATCTCGCAAGATCTTAGGCCTGCCCGTTATCTTTGGGCGGTAACGAGGCAAACCCAAAGGATTTCCAGGCGCAAACCATTTCTGAGGCGATGTGTGCGACATAAAGCGCGAGAAAACTTAAAAGAAGCGATATCATGTTAAGCGCTTTTATGAAATGAACAGCGTACAAGACCACCCCTATTATCACCATCCTTAAGGCGTAACTGCCCAGAAGAAGCGTGGGAAGCATTTGCGGGGGCTTTTGCAAAGCCCACAGTACAATCCTCAAAGCAAGAATTGAATGAGCGCCCGCGATAGCAAGCCCAACCGCCGCGCTAGCAATCCCGTGCCATTTAACAACCACGCCGGATATGGCAAGCGCAATCGGGCAGATTATAGCGGCGGAAATAACCATGGACCGCGTCAGTGATTTCGCGAAGTTTCTTTTTAACTCTTCACCTGTCGAACTTATCGCTTTCCCCATCGCTTTCCCTTCGCTCTACGCATCAAATCAGCAATTATGACAAATACGGCAACGATTATACCCGCCACGAGGAACCAGGGAGGGGTGCGAAGCGTCCTGTCGATGAGGTCGCCCAAAAAGACGAACGCCAAAAGAGTAATCGCCATCCTTAGGATGATTCCCGCCGCAGAAAGACCCCCTGCCTTTCGCTTTTCGTTCAAGCCTCACTCACCATTCCCATTCTTTTTCCTGCGCACCCGGTGCTTGCCTTTCTTTGCGGGCGCCGCATGAAGCCTCGGGTAGCTTGTCAGGGCAAACCCGATCCCGAAAGCAAGAAGAAGAACAAGCCAGAGCTTTACGCTCGAAGCCATGAATCTTACCATAAGACTTGCCACGCACAATAGCGCTGTCCAGAAATAAAGTATCAAGACGGCTTTCCTGTGTGAGTGCCCTATCGCCATGAGGCGGTAATGGAGATGCTCTTTATCCCTGTTAGTTATCGCCGCCCCTTTAAACGCCCTTCTTATGACAGCCATCCCCGTGTCAAGCAAAGGGATGCCGAGTGCTATGAGAGGAATGAAAAGCGCTGTGGCGGCGACGCTTTTGAGCATACCTTGAATCGTCGATGTGCCGAGCAAAAAGCCAAGGAGCATACTTCCCGAATCCCCCATGAAAATGCTTGCCGGGTTGAAATTGTACCGGAGGAAAGCGAGCGTGGCTCCAGCAAGCACAATTGATATCAACGCCGCCTCAACGTAAACGCCTATCACGCCAACCCTGGTCGAGTAGTAGAAGATTGAGGCCGCCGCTATGCATGTGATGCCGGCCGCAAGTCCATCCAGACCGTCTATGAGATTTATCGCGTTCATGAAAGCGATAATCCAGATAAGTGATATCACGACGGATAACTCGGTTGAGAAAGACACGATGGAAAAACCCGGAATGTACATGGACTGAATCTGCACGCCCATGATTATAGGGATTCCGGCCGCAAGCACTTGTCCGAAAACTTTGGCCGGGGGTGATAGCGGTCTGATATCATCAATGATTCCGCATATGAGTATGACGAGCGCGCCAATCATGATGCCTATGATGTCTGCGGAGATTTTGTAATCTGAGATGGCGAAATAAACGAGAAACCCCGCGATTACCCCAGAGAAAATAGCTATTCCACCGAGGGTAGGCGTTGGGGACTCGTGAACCTTTTTTTCCTCCGGAACGTCAACGGCGTTTATTCTAATGGCCAGACGGCGGACTAACGGTGTCAAGAAAATGGTCACCACGAAAGCTGCGCCGAATGATATAAAGAACTCTTTCATGGCATTAAGCAGAACCAGTCAACCCTTGACAATGACCTCAAATCTCAATCCTCACGCTCTTTATCCCAGCCTCTTTCAGCATCTCGAAGGCGAGCTCGTCTGGATAAGGCTCGCGATAGTATATCGCCTTTATCCCCGCTGATATAAGCATCTTCGTGCACAATACGCAGGGCTGGTGAGTGCTGTACAGTTCCCCACCATCAAGCGAAACCCCGTAGAGGGCGCCCTGAATAATCGCGTTTTGTTCGGCGTGGAGGCCCCGGCAAAACTCATGCATATGCCCCGATTCCGCACCGTATTTATCCCTTAAACACCCAAGTTCGCTACAGTGTGCAAGACCTTTGGGCGCGCCGTTGTAGCCTGTTGTGAGAATTCTCCTCTCACTCACTATAAGAGCGCCGACCTGCCTTCTCAGACATGTCGAGCGCTCTGAGACCACGATTGCGATGCGAAGAAAATACTCTTCCCAGCTCGGTCTTTCCACGCGTTTTCTTTCTTCAGGCATTACCTTTTGCGACCTCCGTTCACGCGACCGCGTTTCCAAACAACGACCTTACGCGATACCACTTGAGACCTCAACCGACAGGCGGTTCGCGCACGAAAAAGGCGCTAATCGTTAACCACGACGTCCTTAAGGGGTATGATTAGAGTAAATTCCGCTCCCTCTCCCTCAGCACTTTCGACTGTTAGGATGCACCCCAGAGTCTCCGCAAGTTCCTTTGATATCGCAAGACCCAGACCCGCTCCGTGAAAACCTTCGTCGCGGTTTTCCTCACCCCTGTAAAATCTCCCAAAGATTTGCTCCATCCGATCTCTGGGGATGCCGGGACCTGTATCCTTCATTGAAATGCAAACTCCACGGTCTGAACTCGTGGCAGAAAAGGTTACAGTGCCTCCCTCCGGGGTGTATTTGATCGCATTGTCAACGAGATTTCCAATAATACGCTCAATCCTGTCAGGATCCGAGTTGACCTTAATGGGGGGATCGGGTGTTTTTATTATCATTTCAACCCCTTTCGCCTCCGCGATACCGCCGTAGATAACTTCCATCCTGCAGAGGAGATCGGAAACCTCAAAAACTCTCCTGTTTGTCGCGAGTTCTCCCGCGTCAATCTGAGAGAGCAGCAGGATGTCTTTTAAAACTCTCTCAAGCCTTGCGCTCTCGCTTTCGATTACCTCAAGAGCCCTTTTCTTCTCCTCCTCGCTTGTGCTCACGCCATCCAAAAGCGACTGGGCAAACCCTCTGATGCTCGTCAGCGGCGTGCGGATTTCATGCGATACGTTGGCAGCGAAACCGCGCTGGCGCTCGTATGCGGTTTTCACTCTTTCCGCCATCAGATTAAAGTCACGAGCAAGTTCCCTTGACTCGCTGAAACCGGTTACCTCCACCCGCTGGTCGAAATCCCCGGAAGCCATTTTCCGCGCCGCCCGGGCAACCGTGCGGATGGGACGGCTGAGCATGCCCGATAAGTATATGCCGAGCGCCATGGAAAGACCGGTTGAGATCAGACCTGCGGCAAAGAGATATATAAGTAGGCGTCCCAACGGGGAACCGAGCTCTTTAATAGGCTTTACCGCCACAACGAAATATTTCTCATTGCTCTGCGCTTCCAGCAGTGCGGCGGCAATAAGGTATTCGCCGCCGCCATTATCCAAGGACTTTTCCGTGACCATCACTTTGCCGCTTTGAAGAAATTCGGGGTCAATTACCACGCCGCTTAAACGTTCCCTGAACGGAAGCCTGGGGGTTCTGGCTATGATCCTTCCGGTCTCCGAGCAGACCAAAAGCTCCGCGCCCACTATGCGCGAGGATGCAATCAGGATGCCTCTAAGAAGAATCACGTCAGTTCCCAAAAAACCTAAAGGTCTCTCCTGGTTGTAAGGCTCCCTCCGGTCTATGAACTCCACCACTCTTCTAACCTGCTCGCTTACGGCAAGGGTTTGCGCGCTGAACTCCTCCTTTTCCCTCTGAACCGTGTACCTCGCAAGGAAAAACACGAAGACGATTCCCGCCAGAATAAGCGAGACCAACACGACTGCAAAGTAAGAGACTATGACCCGGGAGCGGAGGGTTTTAAGCATTTTCTCCCCACTTAAACCTGTATCCGACGCCCCTAACCGTCTCAATGAATCTCGGGTTCTGAGCGTCATCGCCTATCTTTTCGCGAAGGTGCCTCACGTACACGTCAACGGTCCTTGTGTCGCACGCCCAGTCATATCCCCACACCCTCTCAAGGAGGCGCTCTCTTGTGAGGACAATTCCCGGGTTCGAGGCGAAAAAGTAAAGGAGGTCAAACTCGGTCGCGGTAAGGTTCACGCTCTTCTTGCCCTTTTTCGCGCCCTTTATTTCTACCGTTCTCCTCATGGGGTCAATCCTGAGACCTGGCGTTTCTATCACGTCGCATGTGTTTTGCTCGAAAGCCCTGCTCCTTCTCAAAACAGCTCTCACGCGAGCGGCAAGTTCACGGGGACTAAAGGGTTTCGTCAGGTAGTCATCAGCCCCCAGCTCGAGCCCCACAACTTTATCAACCTCGGATTCTTTCGCGGTGAGCATTATTACGGGCACTTGCGATTCTTTCCTTATTTTCCGCAAGATCTCAAGCCCGTCTATGTCAGGAAGCATTATGTCTAAAATCAGGATATCCGGAGGGTTCGCGAAAAACAGGTCGAGCGCTTCCTCTCCGTTTTCAGCAAATAGAACCTCGTAGCCCTCATTCTTGAGGTATAGGCTTACCAGTTCTATGATATTAGGCTCGTCATCAACTATAAGCACGCGCTCGTTCATATCCAACTCAATAAATCCGTGTTCGTCTCTCTTCCTATTTTACGTTTCTTGGTTAAGATTCTCACCCTCAGAAGTATCACACAAATTGCCCTTGTTGAATTTTTAGCAAAGGGAGGATGAAAATATCAGAGGTAAGAAAGCGAACGAGGCGGTGTTTTGCGATTCGCTTTATTTTAGGAGAATAAAGATGGAGGTATGAAAATGATAATTGACTCCCACACTCACATCTTTCCTCCGGAAGTGATCGAGAGGAGAGGAATGTTCGCGAAAAGGGATTCGTCATTCGCGTTCATTTATGAAGATCCAAAAGCAAAAATGATCACCTATGAGGAACTCATCGATGAGATGGACGAGGTGGGTGTGGACAAGGCGATTGTCTGCGGATTTCCCTGGAAAAGCATTGACATGTGCAGGCAACACAACTCCTACATGATGGAGGCGGTGAGTAAATACCCTGAAAGGCTTATCGGTCTTGCCACCGTGAACCCCGTCGCGGGAAGCGCATGCGATAAAGAACTTGAGCGCTGCTTTCAAGGAGGATTGAGGGGCATCGGGGAGATATCGGCAGATGCCCAGGGTTTCAGACTCGATGGCGAGGCAACAATGGGAAGGATTGTCCACGCCGCAATGGAGGCGGAGGCATTCATCCTGCTTCATGTTAACGAGGATGTTGGGCATTTCTACCCAGGGAAAACTCCCACCACGCCCCGCTCCGTTTACGCCTTTCTTGAGAAGTTTCCAGATGTTACGACAATCCTCGGACACTGGGGAGGCGGGCTTATATTTTATGAACTGATGCCGGAGGTGGCGAAGGTTACCTCAAACGTGTACTACGACACAGCCGCCTCCCCCTTCCTTTACAGGCCCGAGATATACCGAATCGGTGTTGAGATCGCTGGAGCCGGAAGAATACTTTTTGCAACCGACTATCCTCTTTTGAGAATAAGAAGACACCTTGATGAGATAGATAGCGCAAGGTTAACCTCTAGCGTTAGAGCCGCAATTCTCGGAAAGAATGCAATGGGCCTTCTGGGAATTGAATACGGCAAGTGAAACCACTTGATGAAAACCTTAAGCCAGGTTCATTCCCTATCCCGCCAGCGTTCTTAAGGAGAAAGAAATTTCATAAGCAACAATCAGGGCTTTTGTTTAGTAACATCGGCGCGACTTCTTTCTCTCGGAACTTATCCGGCACGCTCAATCCCGAGGATGGGAAGCAGTTCGTAAAGGTCGTGGATTACCGGAACGTCCGCGTGCGGGTTTCTGTCAAACCTGTCAATCAAGACTGGGTGAAGGCCGGCGCTCCTTGCCCCGAGCACGTCAGCGTAGTAATGGTCTCCAACGTGAAGGGCTCTTTCAGGTTTCACTTTGAGCCTCTCGCAGGCTATTGAAAAAATTCGCGGATCCGGCTTGATAAGACCAACACTCGCGGAAGAGACGACACTTTCAAGATATCTGTCAAGACCCATGTCGAAACATAAGTTGGCAAGCCTCGAATCCCAGTTTGAAATAAGACCGAGCCTGTAACCCCTCCTCCTCAAAGTCTCGAAGACAGGAACGACGTCAGGAAAAGTGCGCCATCTGTATCCCGCGCCGAAGGTATCATAAAGTGCCCGTCCCATCTTCTGGCGGTCGCCGTCAACCCCAATAACCTCGAGCATAAGCGCGTACATTTCAGACCACATCCTCGAGGCGTCCTCCTCATTTGCCCAGAAGGAATCATCGGTCCAGTACCTGTATTCATAGTACTTATCCGCGGCCTCAAGCCCACGCCTTATGTCTTCGAAAGACGCGTCATATCCGAAACTCTGAATAACCTCGCGGCAGACCTCTTCCATCGAAGGGTGGACTCTGAAAAGTGTGTTACCAACATCAAAGAAGACCACATCTATATCCATCTTTCTCGCACCCGACATATCAGGCATATTCATGTTTTCCTGTCGCTGGTTCATATTCTCTCTCGTAATTTGAAAAGATATCGATCAAAAGCGGGCATTATTTCGCCCTGACGCTTCCAAGGACTAATCTACCACAAAACGATGATTGTCCAATGAGGTCTGACATATCCGTTAGCCCCTATGAAAGATGTATCAAGAAAGCTAAAGGAGATTGAACATTTCAATGATACTCTTTCCGTAAGATTACAATTTGCCAAATGAACGGCAACAGCAAAATGCAGCGAAGATTGGACAGGAACGAAAAGGTTAATCAGAAGTGTCCTGATAAAAGGAGCGCATCGCCAAAGAAACGGTAACGCCTTCATAACTTTTGGGCTCAACGCAAGCCGGATGACCGTTTGGGGTTATAATTAAAACCGCTATGAGTTTTTTGAGAAATTTCTGGTTAAAAATAAGAAAAAAACTTGGCACTCCGAAGCTGCTTTGCGATACCTGCATGTATGACTATCCCAACGCGTGCCGAAACCCGGAAAGACCAAACGCCAAGACTTGCCCAGATTACCGCAGGCGCTAAACGGAAAAGAGTTCTTACGAATTTATTGTGAAAAAGCGCGACGGTAAAATAACCTTCAATTCCCTTCCTTTGCCCACACTCACGGGGAAGCGGCGCTAACCCAGAAGCTCACCAAGTCATTGTCGAACATTTGCCCACGCTCACGGAGGAGCGGCTTATCTTTTCCCGATGTTAATGCTATTCGGAAAACTTGCTCTGCCCCATTTGGGCAGCAAAATCTGATGAATTTCTCGCTTCTTAACCCAGAGAACAACAGGCGGGTATTTCAAAGATGGTACTCGACGTGTCGGACCGGATAGAACTCTGAAATCGTTGCGCCGCCCTTTAGAATTAGCCCCTTGAAGCACGGGTAAACGGGTCAAAGCGAGGTTATTCTTCGAGGCTTAAGACATGCGGGGTCATCTTCGGCCAGCACCGAGTCAATCAATTCAATCATTTTCTGCTTATCGCGGGGAAGCTTCCCGTACAAGGGGAGGTAATTGGAAACATGGTCACTCAAGAAAGCGGAGTCGCTCACGTCAAGGTTCTCAAGGAGAAGCCTTTTCTCGATGGCGATATCCCGCCCCGTGCATTCCTGGAAAGTGCCTTTTAAAAGGTCCTCATACATAGGAAAACCGGGCATCAAGACCAGGGTTCTTACGCGAATGTAATCGGGCTCCATCCTGTTTAAGGTCTTCGCTGTGTTTATCGCGTGCTCCCTGCTCCTCGCCTTCCCGCCGAGACCCGCAAGGACGTAAACGGAGAGTTCAATGCCGGCTTCTTTGACCTTGTGGGCGGCTCGCACATGGTCATCGGCGGTCGCCCCTTTGTCAACCATCTTCAATATCTCGTCGTCGCCGCTTTCAAGCCCCATGTATATGCGCTTAAGCCCGTGCTCCTTCAGAAGGGCGAGGTCCTCAACTTTTCTTCCCCTTATGAATCTTGCCGCTCCGTAGCAGGTGATGCTGCCTACGCGGGGGAAGTTTCTTCTCGCCGCATCAAGCACGCGCACAAGGTCCCGGGTCCTCATCGCGATTGTGTTTCCATCGGCAAGAAATACGCCCGGCGGATCAAACCACACAAGTTTTGCCATCCTCAAATCCGCTTCTATCTCCTCCACAGAGCGAACCCTGTATTTTTTCATCTTGTACATCCCGCAGAACCTACACCGGTTGTGCGGGCATCCTATGGTTGCTTGAATTATCAGGCTATCCGCCTCGCAAGGAGGTCGGAATACAGGCTCCTCATATCTCACTGCGATTCCTCCGTCTGCTTAACTTGAAAGCAGGAAGAGTCCCTACACGGTAAGTACCTATCTCATATCTCACTGCGATTCCTCCATCTGCTCCACGGCAAGATCCGTGAGCGCGACCCTGTATTTGAAAAGTTCCCATTTTGTATCAAGTAGTTTTTCGCGAATCGCGCCCTGAACCTCATCGAGGGAGGCCCATCTTGCCTCTTCGATCTCATCGGTGTCGCGGGGCAGAAGTTCGCCCTCCTTTTCCACAGCCTCGAACACGTGGGTGGTCCAGTCGATTTTCTTCCCCTGGCAGGTGAACAAAGCCTTTATCCGTAGCAGGTACCTCTTTATGTCTATCACCAGACCCGTTTCCTCAAGGGTCTCGCGAATTATTCCCTCTTCCAAGTTTTCGCTGGGACGAGCAGCTCCACTCGGAGCCCTGTAAGCGCCCTTGGGAAAGAAGTGCTTTCTTATGACCGCTATCTTCTGCGGTTCATCCTTTTTCCTGATGAACATAGTTACGTCATGCTCGCGCCCGTTTCGCATGCTGAACTTGACCACGTTGAACTCAAAGGTGTGGAGTTCGTGGTGCATGCTTATCTCTAAGGGCTTTCCGTATTTCTCCTCAAGCTCGCTTATGTTCATAATCGCGTCTCTCATGAGACTATTATACAAGGATGCGGATGTGGATACGCATACTCAATGAGAAAGCGAGATGGTGGTTTTGAGCTCTTCAGACCCGTCGATCTTTCGGGGACATGGACTTAGGGTCATGAGGGCAACAACCCCTTTGCATATTAACATTGCGCCTTCGGGGGCGCGGCTTAAGTACCGCGCGGGGTGAAAGGCGCAAGCGGAATCGCACCTTCGGGGGTTTGGGTTCAAGACCATCACGATTCAGCAAATCAATCTGTAAATTATTGCGCCTTCAGGGGAGCGTGTACAATCCGGTTATTTTGGTTGTGGGCAGGTCTCAAGAATCACAATTGGGTTGTGTCTTATCGAGCGGTTTCATCCTGCGCTCAGGGGGTTTCCATAACCGGTGTCCCGCCGCGCAGCCGCTTTCTTATTTCCCCTATCGTCTTCTTGAACTGGAAAAAGCCCGGCCTTTTTGTGTCGTCCTTCCCTACAAGACCCCACCATGGCTCAATGCTTTGAAAGAACTTGTCGCTCCATGGACCCTCCACTGGAAATCCCTCGGGCGAGCATATCTCATAGTAATAAAATCCCCTCCCACCCGATTCAAAAGTGGAGGATATGGCGTTTCTGATGTAGGCAGCCTGCCTTCCCTCGCTGTACCCCCTTCTTGCTGGTCTTACCGGGTATCCGCTTTCAAGCACCATCACAGGCTTACCAGCGGAAAGTGAGACGGTATCCCTCACCTTTCCCCCGACGGACTTACCCCTTTCGGGAAAGCCGAAGACATAATTAGGATAGGGATCTATTCCGATGATATCGAGAAATTGGCGCCAGCGCAGGATATCGTCTCTCCAGAGAAGAGGTCGAAGCGAGAAGTTGTGGCTTCGAAGAGCGGAAGGGTCTTCCTGTTTTACCGCAAGCGACAGCGCATCTATAAGCTCTGTGAGAAAACCCCAGTCAAGCCAAGCGGATCCGCTTCTCCAGCGCGCGACAAGCAGGGTTTCGCCAGCGGCGTTCAACTCGTTTTCAATCTGCCAGATATGAACCCTGCCCTTATACCTTCTCACAGCGGCGCGCGCATGAAGATATGCCAGGGCGATGTATCTGGTGGCGCCTATATTGTCGGGCGTTGCTCTTTTAAATGTGCCCCGGATATGAGCGTTCGGGACCTGGAACGTATATGCCGCGGCGATAACAAGATGTGGTTCAAGTCCCGCTTTCGCAAGCTCATCGACCATGAGGTCATACTTTTCCCAGTGTACATCAAGTTCACCTCTGGAATAGGCCTCAATTAAGTCATCTGTCGCATCGTCTAAAGAAAAAACCCCCTCTATCATCACCGGCTCGACCTGATGCCAGTGAATCTGGGGACGGAAACTGTTGGCCCCGGATTCTTTTATGTCCGAAATGAGCCTCAGGAGGCGCTCCTCGTAGGAAATATGCGACCATGGATACCATGTGTCGAAGAAACCGCAGTGAGCGAAGCCCCAGAGCCCTTCCTCTGGAATTGGCCATTTTTCTTTCGTTTGGGCGGTCGTCGTTTCGCTTTTCATTTGATAGCCCTCCCGCTCTATCTGTTACCCGATCCCGTCAAAATAGACGGTTCGCCGTTTCGCTTTTAATTTGAAAAGCAATCTCGCTCTATCTGCATCACGTCCAGTCAAAATGAACGAGTAGTCGTTTTGCTTTTTATCTCAAAAACCCTCCCGCTCTTTGCAAACCCACGCAAACTCCCTGGAAAATCTAAGGAAAAGCCCGATGCCTTCGTATGAGAAACACCAGGAGAACCATTTGACCTGTCCACAGGCTTAAAGCTGTTCGTAATTATCCTGTTTCCTTGCCATGAAATGACCTCCAAGGAGAACGACTTGATCTGACTATGTGCCTAAATCCTTTGGGCGCAAATGAGCTCATCAGGATTTGGCCGGTCACTGGACTGGGAAATCAACCGCGATCCCGAGCTTTACCTCAATTCTTCAATTCCTCATTATATTCGCCGGGAAGTCCGGCGGGGTGAAAAGCCTTGTCATAATTGTCCCGCTTGCCTCGCGGGTGTCGACTGAGAGCCTGCAGGGCGAAAACCCTCGTCAAGCAGGGGATTCACGACTGTCATAACCGTCTCGCGGGTGTCGACTGAGAGCCTTCCCCGACCGACTGATAATATCAGAACGGGAAACCTTTCTGGTGAGTCGTATTGCCCATGGAAAGGTAGGGAAAGCGCTGGTGGGCTTGGGTGAAGTGGGAGATGTGTTCGGTGAGGGGGGTGTTGTTGATATGGGTGATGAGCGTGATGAGGGTTATGAGGGTGATGTGGATGGTGTGAGTGATGAGGGTGATTTATTTGGGATTATTCATTTCCGATATTAGGTAACATTATGATATGCAGGTGGCCAGGGTGCCTCCCGGCCCGATACGCCGCCTCTACTGGCGAGGAACATGATGAAGAAGGCCATGTATATAGTTGCTGGCTCCGTCTCGCTCTCACTGGGAGTCGTGGGGGTCTTCCTGCCGGTTCTGCCCACCACGCCATTCTTGCTGCTGGCCGCATTCTGCTACCTCCGCAGCTCAGAACGTCTATATGACTGGTTGATGAACCACTGGCTTTTTGGCCCGTTCCTTTACAACTATGTCACGTACAGGGCGATAAGGATGAGGGTCAAGGTGGCCAGCATAACGGTTCTATGGGCGACGATTATCGCTTCGGTGTTACTGGTTCATAACATCTATGTAACGCTATTGCTGGTGCTGGTCGGAGTAGCGGTCAGCGTCCATATCCTCATGCTGAAGACGCTGCGCCATGAACGCCATGCCGATGCAGCCGGGGACAGTGAAGTACAGGACGGTCATTGATAGCATACTCCTTTCGCTGCACGGTTGGTTTTCGACGCGGTTCAGGACCGCGGGATACCAGAGACCGGTAAGGATGCGGATAATGTCGCAAGACAAGCGGGTTGTCACGGGCACCTGCCGGCTTCTCCCGACAGACAAGTTGTAACCGGGATATGTAAGTTACCGGGAGGGATAAACCTCCACGCGGCATCTCTCCCTGCTAAGCCGGGGCCGGTCTACAGTACGTAGAACGCGATGCAGAAGAACTGCAGGAGGCTCCCCAGTAATATGAACCTGAAAGACAGCGCCACCAGCTACTACCTTGAATCGATCGCCCTTCAGACACAGTTAGACAGTGGATTTGCCAAAGTCCCGATAAAACATTGGCTTCGTCTTGAGCTGATGTATCTACTTAAGGTCAGGGGCGAGAAGATGCCGCCGGGCATTCAGGATTTTACTTTCCCTGAGCTGTTTGCATTCTGTGTGAAGAATTATCCTAAGCCGATATTCTTCATATGCCGCCTCCAACGCCGATATGTTATCAAGATTTTGACCTTTCGGGCACGGTTCACTGGATTCTGTCATGTGTTCGCCGACTGACCTCTCCATATCACTTCCAGGTCTTGTGTCTTCCCGTTGTCCGGTGATAGTTGCCCCTTGTTTTCGGTCGTCGAATTCCGTCAATAGAGTTCACAATCCCAACGCCGGTGCCCTCGCGCATGCCCTGCCCAGACGATGTATCTTGGAGAGCATCGACCGGAACAGCTTCTCCGGCACCGCGACCTCAGCCATCTGAAAGATGGTCATCCTGGAATGGGATATTATCTTCGCTCCAATCTTGACGAGTTTGAGCTGAATGCTGGTAAGCGACCAGTGGGACACCTCTTTCGGGAGCGCGAAGCGTCGCAGGAAGTTGCCCAGATTGTAGGCCAGCACGAACAGGGCGAGCCTCACCTGGTTGGAGGAAAACCGAGCGCACGATAGCCTGGTCCAGGTGAGGGCGTACTTTCCCTCTTTGATGTATTGCTCGCACGTGCTTCTGTGGTTGTAGAAATGGACGACGGCCTCGGGTGAGGAGGTCATGTTGGTTACGATGAAACCGATTCGGGGAAACAGCTCATCGATATGCAACTCCACCTTGGCTATGACCCGCCGGGACTTCTTCCACGAACCAGCCCGGTAGGAGAAGGAGTGGAAAAACACCTTCGGTTTCCTTGAGGGCCTTCCCACCGGTCGGGTCATCAGGTGCTCTATCTTCTGGTAGAGGTTGTTGTTCGCCTTGAGCCTGATGGCGTAGAGGATGGAGTTGCCCTCCAGGTACTCGTAGATGTCCGGGGAGGCGAACGCGTCGTCTCCCCGCAGGTAGAGCTTCTTGTCCATCTCCCTGTACCTCTTAACGATGGGCTCCAGAAACTTCCGCCATCCATCTGCCGAGTGGACGTTACCCGATCTCAGCACAGCTCCCTCGCAGTCACCATAGTTGTTGAAACAGAAGAGCGGATGGTAGCAGGTGGATTCAAAGAAGCCGTTGTAGGCCGAGCCCTCCTGGTTTCCGTGGACCGGCGACTCGGAGCTGTCGATGTCCAGTACCACCTTTTTGGCCAATGAGCGCGATACGATTTTGGAGACCCACGCGCTGTTGAGAGTGGCGAGCGCGTCGATGTTCTGCTCCTGGGTGAGGATGTCAGTCTCGAAGCGTGATACCGTTCCAGAGCTGACGGCGGTCCGTTCCAACGCCCTCTTGCCGATGACCGCCCTCATCGCAGGGTCGCGTGAAAGCCTCTCGTGGTCGTTGGTATCTTCGTATCCCGCCAGCCTAGCGTAAACGGATTGCCTGAGCAGTCCTGGTATCTGGTGCTGTATGTTCTTGCCGACCCTGCCCTCTACTATCAAGTCAGTGGCCATGTCGGTGAGGCCCATCATCTCATCCAGCTCCCGAACCGCCAGAAGGCCTGCGTCAGTGGTTATCTTCGCGCCCCGGAATTCGAGCCTCAGATGGCGGTCGAAAAGGAGCCTAATACCCCCGTTTTTCGTTGCACCCGCTGGGTTTTCTCTCATTGGAACCTCGCATTGCCAGAATTGCCTATTCTGGTGCGTACTTCAGCAAGGCAAGCGGTCTCTCCTTCCAGTTTCATATGATTTATACGGGTTTATATGGTGTGGGTGATGGGGGTGACGAGGGTTATGTTAAGCGGGGCAATCTCCCAAGCGTCTTTGCAACCAGTGAAGCTCGAAGCTTTGTCAGTTGCCAATGACACGGACGAAAAGATGATAAGGCAAAACGGGAGCCAAAAACTGTAATGAGTATAGTGAGGTCAATGGAATCTTATGTTGAGAGGTTGATGATATACTTTCATCGAATTTCTTTACCGCCGCCTTTCGGCGGTGGGCTTTTGCAAGGTCAGGGGTCATGCCCCTTTTCTGTGTGACTCAGTGTTTTAAACCGGGTTCTCCAGACATCTTTGAGAAATACTTGAATAATTTCTCTGGAAGTGCCCGAATGTGGTAGTTGAAGTGGGATTTGGAAACTGAGAGGCTCGCATACGGAGACAGGAAGCATTTCCATTCATAAAATATTGTCATTACGTGTGCAGCTATGAAGCTGTGAATTATATATGGATTTTATATGGAGAGCTTCGTTTATATGGAGAGCTGCCTATGGGAAGTGTGGATTTTCTTGACCGTTTCAAAGGGGCGCTTCTCGGCTGCGCGATAGGAGACGCAGCAGGCGCCGCGATCGAGCGCAGCGCAAAGGAGGCTTTCCGGGAAATAATTGAAGAGGGAAGCCTCACTGCCGCTCTGAGGGAAGAATCTTTTGAGATTACTCACAACACGCAAATGATGGTGGTGATGGCTCAGTCCCTTGTGGAGACGGGGAGGTTCAGCCTTCCTCACACCGCCTTCAAATTCGGAAGATATATAGAATATTCCGACATGGGGGTGAAAGAGGCGGTGGGAATTGATGATGTCTGCGCGGAGGCGTGCCGAACGATCTACAGGGAAAGGAAGTATGAAAAAATTGCGCTTCCAGGTGAAGGTATCTGCCCGGCGGTGAGAGCGGTTCCGGTTGCCCTGAGGTATTTTGAGAAAGAGAACGAAATGCTTGAGCACACAATCGCTCAGGCTGAGATAACCCATTGCGATACTGCCTCAACTGGCGCCGCTCTGGCTGTGGCGCAAACCATATCTATTTGCCTGGGAGAGAAGAACCAAATAAAACCGGATAGACTTGTAAAAAGCGTTGCCGATTTCGTCGAAGAAAATGACCCGTACTTAAGTCGTCTACTAAATCACCTGTTAAATGAAGAATTTTTCAATCCCGATATGGGCGCTTTAAATAAGAAGTCAAAGAACAGCGATGAGTCGGAGGAGATGAAAGGAGTGCATCGGACTTTTATCTCTGCGCTTAGCTCGTTTGTTCGATTTCCCCCTGATTTTGAAAAATGCTTAATCGAAACCATGAAAGCCGGGAAGGAGCTGTCCGGCTGTGGCGCTATCGCGGGCGCTATTGCGGGGGCTTACTGCGGGAAATCAAACATCCCATCAAGTTTCGTGAAAAAAATGAGGGGTTCTGATTACATTGAGGGGCTTGCGATAAAGCTATTCACCCTCACGCCTGCTTCCGCGGCGCAGCCAAGGTCTTTCCTCTGATACACATATCTCTGATACATGCATCCCCACCCAAAAAATTCACCTTTTGCAAAAATGGTGCGATGGATCGGTGCAGAATCTCCTTGTTTCCATCCCCTTGGCGGGGATTCTTTTATTTGAAGGAAAATATCCAGAGTGTTCAGACACCGTGTGTGACATTCACGGGTGTATCGCATTTTCCCCGGTAGAAGCACCGAAATAAGCACCAAAATGCGAAAACCTCCAATTTTTGTAAAATGGCGCCTGGCACCTTATTTGCGTGACAACGGATTTGCAGTTGGAGGAAATAGGGGTTAAAATCAGAATGATGTTCAGCCGGGGTAATTGATTGCTTGCTAACGCTCAAGAGAGGAAAAGTTGTGCCCTGCGGTATTAGCACTTTGAAACATATTCTTCTTTCAGCCCATGTGCCTTTTGCCTCTCCAAAATCAAACCACGCACGCACTTATACTTTTATTCGCGCTTTCTTTAAAACCCGCTGTTTATTCCAACTCCTGTAAGCCCTTGCGAATATAAAGACCAATCGGATTTAACGACCATGGTCGTCTTTGGCTCAATATAAGTTTTTGCGTCACCCGGGGCTTCGGGTGTTGAGAAGAGGAAAAGCAAGCTTTCAAGCCCGCATAGCGTGAGATCGAGGCGGAGGTTCAAAACTTTCGGAGCAACAAGGCTTGCGTGACCGAATTTGCGGGGGCTTGGGGCTTAAACATGAGTTTGGGGTTAGCCATATTCTTGTCAGATCAGAAACAGCTAAGAGAGGGGTGAGATTTCTTCAGTGAAAACCGTTAGCGGTTGACGGGCTGGCATGTTAAGACGCACAGAAAACAAAAGCCCGCCCGCAAGGCGAAGAGGTAACCATGAAAGGAAAACAATTGTCAAAAAACTTGGAAAAAGCCATTCTCATCCTGGCGGTCGCCTGCCTCATGCTTTCTCTCCTCCCGATTACTGGCACCGCCTCCACGCGCTGGACAACCGATGGAACGCCTGTCTGCACTGTAGCCGACATCCAGCGCAATGTGCATCTCACCACCGACGGATGCGGGGGGTCAATACAGGTTTGGCAAGACCTCAGGTCCGGACAATACGACATCTACGCGCAGAGAATCAGCGCCGACGGGACACCGCTTTGGACCACCAACGGAGTCGCCATCTGCACTGCTGGGGGCAATCAACGTAATCCGCGCGCTGTCCACGATGAGAACGGGGGAGCTATCATCGCCTGGAGAGACTCTCGCTCCGGAACAAGCAACATTTACGCGCAGCGAGTTGACTCAAACGGCAACACGCTCTGGACCGCAAATGGGGTTGCCGTATGCACTATTGCCAACGGGGCGAATATTGTGGATCTCGTCCCGGACGGAGCAGGGGGTGCGATAATTATCTGGGATGACTTCCGGGTGGGTCCTAACGTGGACATCTACGCGCAGAGGTTGGACCCATCAGGCACCGCGCTCTGGACCTCTAACGGAGTGGGTGTTTGCACTCATGGCGACCAGCAATTTGGCCCTGTTATCACCGCCGATGGTTTGGGTGGTGCAGTGATAGCCTGGGATGACTACCGCTCAGGTCCCAACAGCGACGTCTACGCGCAGAGGTTGGACCCATCAGGCACCGCGCTCTGGACCGCGAACGGAGTGGGTGTTTGCACTCAAGCCAACCCACAGCTTAACTCCGTTTTAACCGCCGATGGCTCGGGTGGAGCAGTGATAGCTTGGGAGGATTTCCGGTCCGGGAACTGGAACGTTTACGCGCAGAGATTGGACGCATCAGGCACCGCGCTCTGGACCCCTAACGGAGTGGGTGTTTGCACTGAAGTAAGCGATCAGTTCGAGCCCTCGATAACCCCTGATGGCAAATCTGGAGTGCTGATCAGCTGGGAGGACGCCAGATCTGGGAATTGGGACATCTACGCCCAGCGAGTTGACTCGAGCGGAGATCCCCAGTGGGAAGCCAATGGGATAGCCGTATGTACCGCAGCAAGTAACCAGTTGCATTTGGAAATGACAGCGGACGGAACGGGCGGAGCCATAATCGCCTGGGAAGACTATCGTAGCGGGAGCCATGATATCTACGCACAGAGAATCAACTCACTGGGTTCTTCGCAGTGGACAGCAGATGGAATACCCGTTTGCACGGCAGCGGCCGACCAGGCATCATTATGGATAACCCCCGATGGCACGTCAGGGGGAATAATCTCCTGGCGGGACTACCGCTCCGACAACGGCGACATCTATACTCAAAAAGTCTCAGACTACGGGGAGACCTGGTATCTGGCAGAAGGGACCACCGCCTGGGGGTTTTCCACCTACATAACTATCGAAAACCCCAACTCCGCTGCGGTGACCGCCAATATCACGTACATGACGGAAACCGGCGCTGTTTCCGGGGGGAATCTGACCCTTCCACCTCGGAGCCAGACAACTGTCAACCCCGAGACAGTGGTGCCCAACCGCGACTTCTCCACCAAGATTGTGTCCACCGGAGGAAGGACCATATCGGTTGACAGGACGATGATGTGGACGGGAGCGGGTGCTCCATCAACGGAGGGTCACTGCTGCGTTGGGGTCACATCACCGGCGGAGATATGGTACCTGCCCGAGGGCTCATCGGAGTGGGGATTCGAGTGCTGGCTTCTGATCCAAAACCCGAACTCCGTTGCCGCGAATTGTCGGGTCACCTACATGATAGAGGGAGCGGCTCCACAGGTTTTCATGAAGACCGTTCCTCCCAACTCCCGCAGGACCTACAGCATGGCAGAGGACATCGGAGCTCGCGACGCCTCGATAAAGGTGGAAGCGAATGTGCCCGTGATTCCTGAGCGTGCGATGTACAGGAACAACCGCCGCGAGGGGCACGACTCGATAGGCACAACAAAGCCAGCGCGGGACTATTACCTGGCTGAAGGAACGAGCGCGTGGGGCTTCACCACCTACGTCCTGATCCAGAATCCCAACAACTCAAACGTGGACGTCACCGTTACCTACATGACTGAATCGGGTCCCGTTCCTCAACCAACCTTCAACATGCCACCAAATTCGAGGAAAACGATAAGGGTAAACGATTTTCTCCCAAATACAGACTTCTCAACCAGAGTGCGTGGCTCAAAGCCCATAATAGCCGAGAGGGCGATGTACTGGGGCGAGGGAACATCGCTCGGGGAGGCGTGCCACGATTCAATCGGTCTTCCGCACCCATACAGGAGGTTTTTCCTGCCGGATGGTCAGACCACCGGAGGATTTGAGACGTGGACGCTTGTTCAGAACCCGAACCCCGTGCCGGTGCAGGTGGAGATCGCCTACCTCACCCCGACGGGAACGGGAAACGTATCCATCACTGATACCTTGCCTGCAAACTCGAGGAGAACCTACAACATGGCAGATGCAGGAATCAGCGGGAGGGCCTCTGTGCGTGTCACCTGTCAGACGCCCAACAGGCTGATAATGGTGGAACGCGCCATGTACTGGAACAATCGGGGTGGTGGGACAGACACGATTGGGAGTTACAGTTATTGAGAGTGGGTATGCTCTGTTTGGTGAGCCGTTCATGTTTAAAGTGAGACCGGCACAATTGGGAGTAACAGTTATTAAAAGAGTTATAGAAAGAGCGTTTCAACGCGTTGGGGGACATTGAGCACCATCCAGTGACGAACGGCAAGGTGGGTGATAGGATTATTTAAATATATAAGGGAAACATTTGAGAAAGCTTATATCATGGAAAGGCTTTTATAAAAGATAAGTGGCTTTTCACTAGGGGTGAAACGGGATTTGCCTAAGTGAAGTTTTACTGAAAAAACGGGTTCTCAACCGCTCTATGATAGAGGTTAGACGGCGGAAACTCATCGATATTGGACGCTCTGCTTAAAAGCCTTCGAGGTAGCAGCTGTCAAGGCGCAATGACATGTCCCGAAAATCGCATCCCGTTTGAAAAATGCAAAAATGGTGCCTGGCACCGTTTTTGCATTTTAGAGGGAGAGGAGGGTTTCGACGACTTCGGACCACCCGAGACCCATTTTCTCCTCGGTGATGAAGACGTTTTCCATTGCCTCGATTCTTTCAGCCAGGTGGGGATTTAAAAGGAGCCCGTTTTTGACCATGAAGAACGCGCCGGTCACGTCGGCGAACGGGAGATCGGCTTCAGCATCTCCCACCGCGACCGTCTCCCAGCGCTTGAGTCCCCTGTGCTCCTGGTCTTTGAGAACCGCCTGGTCCTTGCTCACGCCTCTAGGAACGAGATGATAGGCCCGGGTCTCCGGGACATCCAGCGTGGGGCTTTTTCTGGGGATCACGCCGTTGTCGAGCAGCTCAAATACTTCGTATCCGCTCAGTTTCAAAAGCTCGTCAACCTCATGCAAATCCACGTAGCCGCGCAGAAGGGGAGTGCAGTCGCGTTCATCCGACCAGGGAGTGTGCATCTCCAGACGACCTTTGTACGTCTCAAGAAGCAAGTCAACAACGCCCGTATCCATGATGGTTTGATAAACGCTTTCGCACTTGACCTCGAGGGCGCCGACATTCATGACCACTTCCTGCCCGAGGTTATAAACAATTTCCGTTCCGAGTTCCGCCACGTAGTTCATCAGACCGAGAAGACGCGCCACTTCCCGCAGCTGCGATTTGTGCCTGCCCGAGACGAGCATGATGTCAACGTCACGGGCAAGCGCGGAGAGGAGAGCCTTCGCGGGACGGAGCGTAAGCGTGTATTCGCTGTCGCGGAAGAAGCAACCAAGCGGACCGACCATCGTGCCGTCTATGTCGGTGTAAATCACTTTCACGGGCAGAAGGTTATCTCTCAACCACTTGATGTTCTCTTTTATGCTTTTCTTTCTTGCAACTTCCTCGATGTAAGATTCTGCCTTAGTCATTGTCTCCACCTTCAGGGCTAAACCACTTTTTTTGCACGTTTCTTAAGCTTGCCCGAAAGACCTCCTCGCCACGCGTGCAAACAATTTTTCGCGAAGACCCCTTCATGCCAACTTCGAAAAGTCAGGTCCCTTCCCCGGCGGTTTACCGCAACAAGCTTTGCAGGCGCTATCACCAAAGCCTATTTCGCCCCCCTTATCCAAAAGGCATTATCGTCGATAACATATTGGCTTAGGCTTGCACACTTCCCCGGCGGTATCACCAAAGCCCTTTCCGCCCCCCTTAATTTTCGCCCCATTAAGAGGGTTCGGATTCCGCTTGTTCAGCGCCTGCGCCGCCGCTTGAAAACAGCCTTACGATTCCCCCAGCAAGCATTGCCACCGAAGCAACGATGAAGAGAAAATATCCCGATAGGAATCGCACGACAAGAACCTTCTTCGTGATCTCACCGACAAGCGCTCCGAGATAACTCCCAACGAATGGGAGTTCCCTCACCAGCGATACCACATCGCCGATCACCGCGTTAATCTTATACCAGGCCCCGAAATAGAAGATTATTGAAAATATTATGAAATACACCCCGGCGACTATGCTTAACGCCCCTTTAAGCGTGGGAAAGAACAAACCAGCAAGCGCCGCGGCGGCTACAACCAGAAGAATGACAAGCCAGTACCAGGGGATATCGAGAATTCCGAGCGTCTTCAAGTTTCTCCTGATAAGCGAGCGTCCGAATACGTTGAAATTCAACCCGATGGATATCCACGAAAGGGCGAATACTGAAATTAAAAACAGGATAAGAGAAATCACAACGATCCAGTCTCCAGGGTTCCCAAACGCATCTTTTCTGTTGCCGCTTTGGTTTCCCATGATTTCCTCCCTTAACGTATACCCAAATCTTACCGGGTATGCAGGCACCGCGAATCTTACAGTCCGTGCTTTCTTCTGTAACTGTCAAGCGTAACAATGGGTGGTCTTTCCATAATTCTAATCGGGACAGGCTCTATCGCGTATCCTGAATCCGTCAATGACAGGGTATTGTAAGAGTCCCGAAGGTCAGTCAAAAGATTGAGCCTCCCATCCCGTTCAAGCCTTATTAAAAGCGTTTTAAAAATACCGAACGCCATCTTTGAAAGGCTTGGCAGGGGCTGGTTTTCGTGAAGCCTCACCTCCAGGTCAACCTGCGCGAACGCCTCCAAGCCCCTTTTTTCGTATATGTCGAGCAAAAGCCCCGTCTCAACGCCGTATCCGGTGAAGAAAGGGACGCTCTCAAGAAGTGACCTTCGCCCCCCGTACTCACCGGAAAGGGGCTGGATTAAAAATGAGAGATCGGGATAAAAAAAGCTCAGCATCGGTCTTACCACAAGTTCGGTCACCCTTCCGCCGCCAGAGAGGGCGACCCTCTCGCCTTCCTGGATGGGTCTTCTGTAAAACCCCTTTACGAAGCTCACCTCCTGATGAGCAATAAGCGCCCCCGCGATCCCGTAAACGAATCTGGGATGGAAGTTCTTTATGTCTGAATCCACCCAAACGATGATATCCCCTTCGAGAACATACAGGCTCTTCCAGAGAGCTTCTCCTTTGCCGGATTCTGCGCCCACCTCGGGCATAATCTCATCATCGAAGTAAACTTCCGCGCCCTGCGCTCTGGCTATTTCGACAGTCTGATCGAGGCTGCGCGAATCAATGATCGCAAGCTGGTCAACAAGAGGAAATTTTTCCATCAGCTCTTCTCTTATCGTCTTAAGAATAGCTCCTACAGTGCCCGCTTCGTTTAAAGTGGGCAAGCAAACGCTAACCTTATGACCCCTTTCATTTTTAAGTCGAACCAACCCCGCAATGTCCGAAAACTGGAGATGGTGGTAGGTTCTCTGCTCAAACCAGGTGCGCGGATCCATGCTCACCTTTAGCCCCTTTTCTCATCCTTAGTTCCTCGCGCAGCCAATCGGGCGGCTCCTCACGCCTCAAGTCGATAACCCGCTTGGCTTTGCCTGATGTCCTATCGAAAGTGCGCGGTTCTTTCAGTCGCACGCTCGCCCTGACGTTAAGAGTCGATTTAATGTGCGCCTCGATTTTTTCCTCGAAAGCTCTCATGACCATCGCGTCGTCACTAAAAAGTCCCTCGGAGACCTCAACCCAGACCTCGAGGACGTCCAGACCTCTTCTTCTGTCAACCACGATAAGGTAATGCGGCTCAACTCCCGCAACCTCGAGCAGAGCTCTTTCTATCTGGGACGGGTAAACGTTTACGCCCTTAATGATGAGCATATCATCTGCCCTTCCCACAACCCTGCTCATGCGGGCGTTTTTCCTTCCACATTCACATTCAGCTCTCGTTATGCTCGTCAGATCGCCAGTCCTGAATCGAATTACCGGCATCGCTTCCCGGGTGAGAGTTGTAAGCACAAGTTCGCCCTGTTTTCCCTCGCCGACGGGTTTCCCTTTTTCATCCACGATCTCCGCGATGAAGTGGTCCTCCGCAATATGCAGACCGTTCTGCAGATGGCATTCTCCAGCGACACCCGGACCAGTTACTTCGGAAAGCCCGTAGTTGTCGGTCGCGAGTATCCCGAGCCCGCTTTCAATCCTTGCTCTGATCTCCTCGCTCCAGGGCTCCGCCCCGAAAAGCCCAACTCTCAACGAACTTCCCGGAAGGTCTATGCCCATCTCTTTTCCCAGCTCAGAAAGATAAAGAGCGTAAGTTGGGGTGGAGATGAGAACGGACGGTTTCAATTCCATAATCACGGACATTTGCAGTTCAGTCTGCCCACCCGAAACGGGTATCACCATCGCCCCAAGCTTCTCAAGCCCGTAGTGCAATCCAAAACCACCCGTGAAAAGACCGTATGTGAAAGAAATCTGGGCGATATCTTCCCTAGTGACGCCGGCTGCGGTCGCGATTCTGGCAACCAGCTGCGCCCAGTTTTCGATATCATTTTCCGTGTATCCAACAACGGTTCTTGTGCCGGTGGTACCCGAGGAGGCGTGAATCCTCACCACGTCCTTCCGGCTGACCGCAAGCATTCCGAGGGGATAATTTTTCCTGAAATCATCCTTAGAGCTAAACGGCAGCTTCTCAAGGTCCTCAAGGCTTTTGACATCACCGGGAGATAAGCCCGCCTCCTCCATCTTTTCCCTGTAGGGAGCCCCGCTTTCCCAAATTCGTTTGAGCGTGCTCTTAAGCCTTGCAAACTGAATCTTCTCGAGTTCGCCGCCGGAAAGCGTTTCGGCGTAGACGTCCCACATTAAAACATCAGCCCTTTCCCTAAAAACACCTAAGTCATAGAAAGGCGCGCCTTGCTCGATGATAAGGGCTATTGTGTATCCCGCACTTTCGCCGTATTGAGACTCCAGTAGCACTCTTAACTATGCAGGGAACGCATATATTTAAATTCCGCCTCACGCGCCTTCGCCGCTTTGAAACCCTCTGCCAGCAAGGAACGCATTCTTGTTGACCTCAAGCACTCCTTGAGGCATTAGTGACTCCATAACCTCAAACCAGGTTTCCTCACCCAGCGGGAGAAAATTGGAAACAACACCGAGCAGAACTGAGTTCGCAGCTCTTCTGTTGCCTGCTTTCTCAGCTACCGCATCCGCATCAAGGATAATGCTTCCCGGTGCAATTCGTTTTATCGTTTCAATCGCGTCTTGCGGATATGAGGCTTTCCCCTGAAGAACGGAAAGGGGGTCTATCCTCGAGGTGGACACGATGAATATACCCTCGGGCAAAATATAGGGGGCAGCCCTCAAACCCTCGAGCATCTCGGTCGCGATTATAAACGAAGCGCTCCCAGCAGGAACCAGCGGGCTTTTCACCCTGGCTCCGAAGCGCACGGCGCTCATGACACTTCCGCCCCTCTGGGCCATTCCGTGCACCTCGCTCGTTTTCACGTCAAATCCACCATTAACAAGAGCCTGTCCGAGAATGTTCGTCGCAAGAACCGTGCCCTGACCCCCAACGCCGGAAAGCACAATGGAAACAACTTCTTTCTCGTTCAAACTTATCCTCTCCAAACACGCATCACCCGCTTTACTGACCGAACCGGCAAGACATCCTCCCATCCGAACTCAGTTCGGATGAGGATCGAAAACTTAAACAACACGCGACCGGTGCGCAAACAAATGCCCCTGCCAACGATTTCGGAGACACCGTTTTTAAAAACGGGACGGCGCAACATCAAAGATCTATGGCCTTTATGGCATCGTTTCTACACACCGCAGAACAAAGCCCGCATCCCGCGCATTGCTCCTTAACAATCAATATGTTCTCCTCTCTCCTCACAATAGCGGGACATCCGAGCCTCATGCAGAGCGCGCAGGCATTACACTTTTCCACTAATATGCAGTACGGTTGATAATCCCTTTTTTCCCTTAGGGCGCACGCTCTTCTTGACACCACCACAGAGGGCTCAGGCCTGTTCATTTCCTCTGAGAGAACCTTCATGCACTCATCAAGGTCGTACGGATCGACCACCCTTACGTGCTTAATCCCGAACGCACCGCATAGGGTTTCTATATCAACGCTTACGGTGTCCTCGCCCTTGAGCGTTTTCCCAGTGCCGGGATGGTCCTGATATCCTGTCATCGCGGTCGTCCGGTTATCAAGAATCACCACGGTGCAATTGCTTTTGTTATACGCCACCTCCATGAGCCCCGTAACTCCCATGTGGAAAAAAGTGGAATCACCGATAACAGCCACAACCGGGTATCTGGGGCGCTTTGAAGACGATGGTCTCGTGGCGCCCGTTTTAACATCCTGAGCACCAACCAAAGATGACTCCTCACCTTCCTCCCCATCAACAGCGCCGGGCTCTTCCTGTTCGCCTTTCAGCCGGGACTTTATGTCAAAAGCTTTGGAAAGACCGTGCGCCATTGTGATGCTTGCGCCCATGCAAACCTGACAATCATGCGCAGAAAGCGGAGGCAGAACGCTTAGAGTGTAGCAGCCTATGTCCCCCGATATAATAGCCTTGAGCCTTGCAAGCGCATACATGATTCCCCTGTGGGGACATCCGGCGCAGAGAATCGGGGGGCGGGAGGGCAGCGCCCCAACATCATAAGGGATTTCATGCTGTTTTATCTCTTTGCCGTAAACCTCCGGGAAAGCGCGGCGCACTATGTCAGGATTCAGCTCTCCTGTCCTTGGTACTCGCTCTTTCCCCACGGCGGGAAACCAGAGCGCTCTGATTTCCTCCTCCAGGTACGGCTCAAGCTCCTCCACCACAAACACTTGCTCATATCGCGAACAAGTGTTTCTGATGAGATTCTTTGGAAGGGGAAACGTCATGGTAAGCTTCAAAACGGGATATGAGGGGAAAACCTCTTTCACGTACTGATAGGCAACGCCTGAGGTGATGAAAAGCGTTCCTTCATCCTGTCGGGCTTCGCTTCCCTTTGCTTCCCTTATTTGAGCCTCGCCCTCCTCAAGCCTGTTAAAAGTAAACTCTTCGCTGTATTCCTCAAGCAAGCGGAGCCTCTCGAGCACCACAGGATGCCTGAGCCTTGCATGCCCTGGAATCATGACCCGCTTTTGTTCATCCTTCCTGTAATCTGCGGGACTCGGGCTTACCGGAGGGGAGGGCACAACCACCCCTCTCGAGTGGCATATCCTGGTCGTCAACCTCAAGAGCACCGGGGTATCGAAACGCTCGCTTATCTCGAAAGCCAGGCGCGCAAGGTCGTATGCCTCCTGGCTGTCCGAAGGCTCAAGCATCGGAACCCGCGCGGACTTGGCGTAATATCTGTTGTCCTGCTCGTTCTGGCTTGAATGCATGCCTGGATCATCAGCGCTGACAACCAGAAGACCCGCGCAGACTCCTATGTAGGGAAGAGTGAACCAGGGGTCCGCGGCGACATTTAAACCGACGTGCTTCATCGCCGCAAAGGACCTAACTCCGCCAAGCGCCGCTCCGATGGCAGCCTCCAGAGCAACTTTCTCGTTTGGAGCCCACTCAGCGTAAACTCCCTCGTAACGCGAGAAGTTCTCGATTATCTCGGTCGATGGCGTTCCCGGATAGGCGGAAGCGAACAGTGCTCCCGCATGAAAGGCGGCAAGCGCGACCGCCTCGTTTCCCGTCATAAGAAGCCTTTCATGTTCCATGTCACTAATCACAACCTTTTACCATTTTTCATTTGTTTAAGCGTCATAAAGAAAACAATCAAAGCAGATTCAAGACCTCGAAAAATATTAGCATACATTTCCCCTGGCTATCCTTAAGGGAAGACACGCCGCGAACACTTCGAAACTATTTAATAATCATTTGGAAAGGGAGTTACCTGTTGGAAATTCAACAGAAGACACAAGCAAAACACTTCAAACATGAGTCCCCGTGGGCGGTGAAAGAGCCAACACGTTTGTCATCCCGCCAGCCTGATTCTACGAGCCGTGGGCGGTGAAAGATAGTATTCCGAGTATCTATCGGTGAGAGCGCTCCACGAGTCCGCGCGGGCGCGGGAGAAGATTTATAGCTTTCAGGGTATACCCGCGGGACAATACCGTGCCCCCGCGGGCGCGCAGAAAGAGAGGTTTATCACAGCGAAGAGTTCGCCACGAGCGGCGGGTCATTGCAGGCGCGGTAAAAGAGGGCTTGCGTTGTTGGCGCGGGACCACAGGTTGCCCCCAATACCCACGGGCGCGGTGAAAGAGAGAGCGCCGCATCAATACCGGAGCACCTGAAATTCGAATCCCCTTAGGCGCGTAAAAGGATAGGCTTCACAAACTCGAAAGTCACAAAGAAGAAGCGAATCCCCTTAGGCGCGCAGAAAGGAAAATGGCATCAAGGAAGCGGTCCGTAAGTAGTCACGATGATGTGGGCAGGTGGCTCGAGTTGAAAATCACATGAATCAACAACGGGAAAACATCCTTAGAGGGGTCACCGGTCCGGCGCCGTTGCGCCAGAGGGGATGAAAGCGAAAAAGCTTAAAAGGGCCGAATCTTAAAGAACGCGTCGAGCGCCCGAAGCATGTTCACAGATTTTGGCTGAGCCACAGATATTCTGAATCCAAAAGGATTTTGGAACTATATTTTCAAAAAATATGATACGCTCATAAAAATCGATTTTCGGCAGGTAGGAGTACTGGCAAGGGATGCCTTTCACATCGGGTGAACAGCAAAACCTCTCAGATGATGAGCTCATCAGCCTTGCGAAAAGCGGGGATCAAAAAGCGGTCGAGGAACTCTTCGACAGGTACTATAAGAGGATATACGTATTTCTCTACCGCGCAACCGGAAGGCGCGAGGACGCGGAAGATCTCTGTCAGGAAGCGTTTCTTCTCGCGTTCAAAAACATAGGTTCTTTTAAGGGAAAATCCTCATTTTTCACATGGGTTTACAAAATAGCGATCAATCGTTTTCGCGACCACGTGCGCAGAGAAAAGCGAAGACCTCTTCCGATAAAATCGCAGGTTGATGAGGAAAGCTTTACCGGGAGTGTCGACACAAGGGCGAGCTTAGTCCCTCAGATGTCAGACGAGCCAGGCGACAAGGTGGAGACTTATCAAGACGTGAGAAAGGCGCTTCAAAGGATACATCCCAAATACAGGGTACCCCTTTTATTGAACGCGGTCGAAGAGATGCCCTACGAGGAGATAGCCAGGCTGCTCGGGCTCCCTGTCGGAACCGTTAAATCGAGAATATTTAGGGCAAGGATGATGCTTGCCGAAATGATGGGCGAAAAGAGAGCAACGGAAAAACAAAGAGGAACAAATTGACCGTCTTGCGAGTCTAAAATCAAGAGGAATAACAATGCGCGCAAGATGTATTTTTATAAAAAGAAAAATTCTTGATCACTCCGAGGGCCTTTTGACCGACAGGGAAAAAAACGAGGTGGGCAAACACCTTGAAAGCTGCGCGAAATGCCGGGCGCTGCTTGCCAAGATGGAAGAAAGCGCCCGGGCTCTGGAAGCGCTTAGGGAATTCCCGGTACGGATATCAGATTCTTTCAAGGAAAGAGCAGTTCGAAACATCACATCGGCTGAACCAAAGAGGAGGCCGGTGATCCGCTTCAGCCCGAGCATAGCAGCCTCACTGAGCGCGATAGCAGCGTTAATTTTGATTCTCGTTATACTCGTCGCGATCAAGCCATGGGGTTTGAAAACCACACGGACCCAGATGGAACCAACGGTATCACAAGAGTTCAAAGCAAATAAGAGCACACCTGAGGGCTTGGAGCGATCTGGCGGAAAATCCGCAGCCGACCAGACCGCAACGGCACCGATGCCGGAAAAAGCCGAAGGTCTGGTTGTCCCGAGCGCCGTCGAGAAGAACGCCAACTATAACAAAGATTCGATACGAAATATGGTTGAGAACCTCGCGCTAAGAAAAGAGGTCGCAGAAAGCATGACCATGGGACATTCAATGCTGTATTCCGCAACATACGCCAAGAGGCTCGCCGACGAGTTTACGAAAATAAATGAGGACGGAGCACTAATAGAGGCGATGATCTCGTATATAACTCGCTCGGAACCCGTGCTGTTACCATTCTACGGGGAGAAAGCGCTTTATGAAGGCAGGGACGCTTTCATAATAGTGTTTGCCGGACCACCGAGAACCGGCGAGTCCGTCGCGTTGAGCAGGTGCGAGGTTTGGGTTCTTGAGCCATCGAGTTTCAAGGTTAACCCTGACTCCTCGATTCTTCTTTTCCTTGAGCATAAGTTCTAAGTGGCAACGTTTAAGCGAATTCCCAAGGATTTGTCGAAGAGATGAGTTGTGTAAGAGCGGTAAATGAGGATTTGCTTCTGATTTGCTTCGGGGTTAGATCTCCCTTTTCGATTTTTGTGGATAGTTAGCAGTGCCAAATGCGGCAATCAGTATTTGCTTCGGGGTTAGATCTCCCCCGCCACCATTTCCTTTATCTTCATCAGACGGGTGAGGTTTGCCCGCTCAAACTCATCGAGCTTCATGGTTATGTACCTGATTGTGTCCTCAAGCTGGGGGATCAATACGTATTCCAGGGCGTTAACCCGCCTGCGAGTCTTCTCTATCTCATCGGCGAGCATCATGACCGCGCTTTCTTTTTCGGCAAGGGCGACCATCTTTGGAACGAGCTCCTCAAATCTCTTAAGCGATTCATCAAAGAGCGTCGGCGTTGTCGCGAAACCGTAACAATCAAACCCCCCCTCCCTTTTTATTTCAAACTCGGGAACCAAAACTGACATCAGGTTTACTTTCTTCACCTCGAGGTTCATGTTCGCCTTAGGGAAACTTAACGCCTCCTCAAGCTCGCTCGTAGACACCTCGCTTCTTGCAAGAGCGAAAATCTGATGCGCCCCGTAGAGCTCCGCCTCGATTTCGCGCCTTAAAGCGCGGCTTTCCCTGACAACGAGGAGGAAACGCTTCATGAGTTCGTCGAACTTATCCTTAAGGAGTTTGTGACCCCTGCGGGCAATCACAAGCCTTCTTTTCAGCTTCAAAAGCTCCATTCTGTTCGGGTTGACGTTCAACCTCTCAGGCAATTTTTGACTCCTTCTCCTACCTAATGACCCCTTGTATCGCCAGAGCGAAAAACCGCACGAACCGTTTATTTCATGTACTTCTCAATCTGCTCCCTTTTGACCCTCTTTAGCTCAGCCCTGGGAAGCATCCTCAAAAGTTCCCAGCCAATCGCGAGAGTCTCCTCGATCGTTCTATTTTCGAACTCGCCCTGGCGCACGAACCTGTGCTCGAATTCGTCAGAGAACCTCGCGTAAAGCTTGTCAACGTCGCTCAAGGCGGCTTCGCCCAGAATAACCGCGAGTTCTTTCGCTTCCTTGCCTCTTGCATATGCGCTGAACAACTGGTTTGAAAGGTTTGAGTGGTCCTCCCTGGTCTTCCCCTCACCTATACCCTTCTCCTTGAGCCTTGAGAGAGAAGGCAGGACGTCAATCGGGGGATAGATTCCGCGGCGGTGAAGTTCACGGCTTAAGATGATCTGACCCTCGGTTATGTATCCCGTGAGGTCCGGGATGGGGTGAGTCTTGTCATCCTCCGGCATGGAGAGAATCGGAATCTGAGTTATGGAACCCCGCTCGTCCTTAATTCTCCCCGCGCGTTCGTAAATTGTGGCAAGGTCGGTGTAGAGGTATCCGGGATACCCTCTCCTTCCTGGCACCTCTTTTCTCGCCGCCGAGACCTCCCGTAGCGCCTCGCAGTAGTATGTCATGTCCGTGAGAATGACCAGAACGTGCATTCCGAGTTCGAAGGCGAGATATTCAGCGGCCGTGAGCGCGACCCTCGGCGTTGCGATTCTTTCGATTGCGGGGTCATCCGCGAGATTTACAAAAAGCACGGAGCGCTCGATAGCGGCGGTTCTCTTGAACTCGCTCATGAAATAGTTTGCTTCCTCAAAGGTGATTCCCATCGCGGCAAAAACGACCGAGAATTCCTCTTCTTTTCCGAGCACGGTGCTTTGCCTGGCTATCTGAGCCGCTATTCTCGAATGAGGAAGCCCCGATCCGGAAAAAATTGGGAGTTTCTGACCCCTGACGAGAGGATTAAGGCCATCAATCGCGGAGATGCCGGTCTGTATAAAGTCGCTCGGATAGTCTCGGGCATAAGGGTTTATCGGGTTTCCGGAGATGCTTAACCTCGCCTCCGGAATAATCTCCGGACCACCATCAATGGGTCTTCCCAGACCGTCGAATACTCTGCCAAGGATATCACGCGAGACGCCCAGCTCAAGACCGCGCCCCCTGAACCGTATCTTAGTGTTGGAAACGTCAAGCCCGCGCGTTTCCTCGAAAGACTGAATCAGAACCTTGTCCTCGGAAACCTCGAGGACGTTTCCGAGCCCGACAGAACCGTCAGGAAATTCAACCTCCACGAGTTCTCCGTATTTTGCCCCCTCCACTCCTTCCACAAGCAGAAGAGGACCAACTATCTCTTTCACCGTCAAGTACTCTTTGATCGCCATTCTTCGCCCTCCGTGCGAATAATTCTCCTTATCAACTCAGGCGCAAAACGACCGCCTCTTTCCGCCTCTTTTTATTCCTCCTCGATGGCGGCGCCGGAAACCACGGTCGCGCTTTCAGCCTCAACACCTTCTCCGGCACCCATGCGCTTGATTAACTCATTGATGGAATCTGCGACCCTCTTTTCGAGTTCATCGAATTCTTGAAGGTTCTCCTCCCTGATAAACTTAGCCTGAGCGATGTCCTCCCTTACCGGAAGATTGATTAACTCCCGAATGTCAACGCCAGCCTCGAGAGCTTTTTCAGCCTCTTTGTAGAACCTCATGACAAGTCTCAAGAGGAAGAACTGCTTCCTTATCGAGGTGTACGTGTCTATCTCGTCGAAAGCGTTTTGCTGCAGGAAATCCTCGCGGACGCTCCTTGCGGCTTCCATCGTCAATCTTTCCGCGCTTGAAAGCGCCTCAATACCGACAAGCCTGACAATCTCCTCGAGTTCCGCCTCTCTCTGCAGCAGAGCCATTGCCTCTCTTCTTAACTCGGGAAACTCGGGGTTCACCTCTTCGGACCACTGGCTCTCCACCTCCTCAAGATAAAGCGAATAGCTGATGAGCCAGTTGATAGCGGGGAAATGCCTTCTGAAAGCGAGCCTGTCCTCAAGACCCCAGAAGACCTTTACTACCCGCAAGGTGGCCTGGGTGACCGGTTCTGAAAGGTCGCCGCCTGGAGGAGAGACCGCCCCTACAACCGTTACCGAACCGATTCTCCCCTCCGAGCCGTGGCACTTCACCATGCCGGCCCTTTCATAGAACGAGGCAAGCCTCGTTCCCAGATACGCCGGGAAACCCTCCTCGCCCGGCATCTCTTCGAGCCTTCCGCTTATCTCCCTTAAAGCCTCCGCCCATCGGCTTGTTGAGTCAGCCTGAAGGGCGACATGATAACCCATGTCCCTGAAATACTCGGCTATCGTTATTCCCGTATAGACCGAGGCTTCCCTCGCAGCAACCGGCATGTTGCTCGTGTTCGCAATAAGGACCGTTCTTTTCATGAGAGGCTCACCAGAGTAAGGGTCGATAAGTTCGGGGAACTCAAGCAGGACCTCAGTCATCTCGTTTCCGCGTTCGCCGCACCCGATAAAGATTATTATGTCCGCGTTCGCCCACTTGGCGATTTCGTGCTGAATGACAGTCTTCCCGCTGCCGAACGGTCCCGGAACGCACGCCGTCCCGCCCATCGCTACAGGGAAGAATGTGTCGATTACGCGCTGTCCAGTAACCAGTTCGTTTCTGGGAGGAATCTTCTCTCTGTACAATCTCGGTCGTCGCACCGGCCAAACTGTGGAGAGCGTGACATTGTGGATTCTGTCCCCATCCTTTATCACGGCAACAACGTCGGTGACCTTGCAGGGTCCCTCGTTTATGTGCTCAATTGTGCCGCCTGCACCTGGTGGAACCATCACCCTGTGCTCAACCACGGGTGTTTCCTGAACAACGCCCAAAATGTCGCCCTCGCTTACGCTGTCCCCGGGCTTGCGTTTAGGGACAAACTCCCATTCCTTCTCTCTGTCGAGGGCGGGCATCTCCACCCCGCGGGCAATGTAGTTGCCGGTTGCTTCCCTGATGAGGTCCAGAGGTCTTTGAACACCATCATAGATTGAGCCGATCAGGCCCGGTCCCAGCTCGACACTCAGCGCTCCACCGGTGGTATACACGGGGTCCCCTGGACCAAGTCCACCTGTTTCCTCGTAAACCTGAATAGAGGCTCTGTCTCCCCGCAGTTCGATTATCTCTCCCATAAGCCGTTCTTTTCCCACTCGCACAAGGTCATACATGCGCGGCTGAGGAAGCCCCCTTGCCACAACGAGGGGACCGGCGACCTTTATTATTTCTCCTGCCTGACTTTCATCAACCATCTTCTCTCCTTGAGACGAAATCCCGGCTTGCCTAAACTGTTTATCACTCACCGATCATCATGTCGGTACCTACAGCCTTCTCCACGAGCGCCCTTATCTCCGCAGAGGCTATCCCGCGGCTTCCCACCACGGCCGGTATGACTATCACCGCCGGCAGAAACTCCGACCGAATCTCATCAACCTTCTGCTTCAATCGCTCATAAATTGGCTCTGTCATGAAAATGATTCCGTATTTCGAAAGGTCGATTCCCTCCCATACTTCGAGCGCCCGCTCCGGCTCCCTCACAGGGTACGTATCAATCCCGAGCGGTTTGAACCCAACCGTTGAAGTTCTCCCGCCTATCATCGCAATCTTCATTTCAAAACACCAACTTAACAAACAAAAACAGGTCAGTATGAGGCGCTACCGCAGATTGCGGCTATGCGCTCTTCAATCGCCACGGGTGTAAGACCATGAAGTTTCCCCATCAATATTATCCTCAGGAGGACAACCTCGTTTTCCCTTCTGATAATGTAGCGAACTATCCTTTCCGGACCCACCGCCACCCTGTTCATCTGCGCGCACTGTTCCATCAGATACTCATCGGACTGCCGGTCAAGGGTGGTAAGCCTCACCCTCTTGTCCGCCAGCTCCAGGAGGGGAGCAAGCATCCTGCCATATCTCGTTGTAAGTAGCCTTGCCGAGACTCTTTCGGGGCTCTCTGATGAAAGCTCGATGAGCATCTGCTTTGTGAGTTTACCTCCCGAGGCGAACGCCTCCTCGTAGAAAGGTCTCTCCTTGCCGAGAACGATCCCCCGCAAGAGTATTTTGAGATTAGCAAGGTCAAGCGCGGACCTCGCGAAATTTATTAGAAATCGGCTTTTCTCCATTAAGGCAAGCTTCAACCTTGCCTCGATGAACAACCTATCCGCTACGATGTCCACCGCCTGTGGATCGTTGCCGAGCCTCTCTATTCCCGAGCGTATCTCATCCATGGTCTCCTCGAGCAAAACAGGCAGGTACCCCCTGCGATGCCTGGCAACGGACTGCCTAATTTCCTCCACGTCAACCGTCCCGAGCTGCGAAAGAAGGATTTCTTCGGAAGGGAGCATTCCCGTGACTTGCTCTTTGAAGAGCACTTTGAGATTGTGGAAATCGTATTTCAGATGGAGAAAAGCGCTGACAATCGTCCCTGCGCATATCTCATCCAAGAACTTATATTCATCG
>CAKZLU010000021.1 GCA_937127245.1 uncultured Actinomycetes bacterium | reverse complement strand
AACCGAGCCGAAGTTCCCGTGCCCATCTATTAACTCGTATCGCGAGGAAAAATCCTGAGCCATCCTAACAAGCGCGTCATAGACCGCTGCGTCACCGTGGGGGTGATAGCGCCCCATCACATCACCCACCACTCTCGCGCATTTACGGTGCGGGTTATTGGGTGTGAGCCCGGATTCATACATGCTGTAAAGTATCCGTCTGTGAACTGGTTTCAGCCCATCCCTGACATCTGGCAGAGCCCTTCCCACGATCACGCTCATCGCGTAATCGAGATAAGAGCGCTGTATTTCCTCCTCGAGTTCAGTAGTTTCTACTCTGCCGCGACCGTATTCCAATGCAAACACTCCTTCTATTTTTAATTCGTCACGCTATATGTGTAACTTAAACGAGCGGGCTTGAGCCGAGACTATATGTCAAGGAACCTCACATTTTTGGCGTGCTTTTGTATAAAATTCCTTCTGTTTTCAACATCCGTGCCCATCAAAACGCTGAATATTCTGTCCGCCGCAACGGCGTCTTCTATCGTTATCTTTAAAAGATTCCTGCGGTCCGGGTCCATCGTGGTTTCCCATAGCTGGTCGGGATTCATTTCGCCCAGCCCCTTGAACCGCTGGATAACAGCCTTTTTGCCACCGTTTTCATTCAAAACCCTTTCAAGCTCCGCGTCGGTGTAGGCGTAAAAGTGCTCTTTCCCGAAGGAGACCCTGTAAAGGGGGGGTTGCGCGATATACACGTACCCGCCGTCGATGAGCTCGGGCATGTATCTGTAGAAGAAGGTTAGAAGCAGTGTGCGGATATGGGCGCCGTCCACATCGGCGTCCGTCATGATGATTGCTTTTCCGTACCTCGCTTTGATTATGTCAAACTCGTCCTTTACGTTTGTTCCTATCGCCGCGATAAGCGCCTGTATCTCTTGGGAGCCGAAGACTTTGTTCGGCGTAGCCTTCTCAACATTTAATATTTTCCCCCTTAGTGGAAGTATTGCCTGAAAACTTCTGTCGCGCGCCTGCTTTGCTGAGCCCCCGGCAGAGTCGCCCTCGACGATGAAGATCTCGCAAAGCTCGGGGTCTCTCACGGAGCAATCGGCAAGCTTGCCAGGAAGAGAAGAGCTCTCGAGTATGCTCTGCCTTCGCACCAGTTCCCTCGCCTGCCGCGCGGCGTTCCTCGCCCTCATCGCAGTGAGCGCCTTATTGACGATGTTCCGCGCTTCGCCCGGGTTCTCCTCAAGAAACTCGGCGAGTTTAGCGTTGACGGTTGACTCCACGAATCCCTTTATGTCGGGATTGCCGAGTCTAGTTTTCGTCTGACCCTCAAACTGGGGCTCTCTTATCTTCAGATTCACAACCGCCGTAAGGCCTTCCCTTACGTCCTCGCCGCCGAGGCTCCCATTTTTCTCCTTTATCAGGTTGTTATTCTTTGCATACTCGTTTATCGTGCGAGTCAAAGCCGCCTTGAATCCTATTAAGTGGGTCCCCCCTTCATGAGTGTTTATGTTGTTGGCAAAAGTAAAAACATTCTCAAGATAACCGTTGTTATACTGGAGGGCTAATTCGACCTCCGCGTCCTCGCGCGCGCCTTTTATATGAATAACTCTTTTGTGTATCGGTTCTTTTGAGGCGTTCAAAAACTTCACAAAATCGACTATCCCGCCGTTGTAGCGGTACCTCTCAACGACCGGCTCTCCTTCCGTTCGCTTGTCCTCGAGGACGATCTCAAGGCCGGCGTTGAGATAAGCCACTTCCCTCATTCTTTGGCTGATAGTCTCGAACTTAAATTCGAGTTCCTCGAATATATCAGGATCCGGCTTGAAGCGAACAACGGTGCCGGACTGCCGAGCTTTGCACACAACCTCGAGAGGCGTTACCGGCACTCCCCTTTCGTAGCGCTGCCAATATTTCTGCCCGTCCCGGCCGACCTCCACTTCCAGCCATTCAGAGAGCGCGTTAACGACAGAAACGCCGACTCCATGCAGGCCACCGGCGACTTTATAACCCCCTGTGCCGAACTTAGCGCCAGCATGAAGCATCGTCATGACAACCTCCACGGCGGATTTCTTGAATTTTCTTATCTCACCTACCGGTATTCCCCGCCCGTTATCAACGACCGTGACCGAGCCGTCTTTTTCCAGAGAGACCCATATTTTTGTGCAGTAGCCCGCCATGGCTTCGTCGATGCTGTTGTCAACAACTTCATATACGAGATGATGAAGGCCCCTCAAGCCAGTCGAGCCCACGTACATTCCGGGCCTTTTCCTAACAGCCTCGAGCCCTTCGAGAACTAATATGCTGTCAGCGTCGTAGATAAGTTCCAGATCTTTCTCCTCCAACTCAAACACCTCATCAACGGCATAAAAATACCTTCAGTTTCACACAAACTTCCCGGCTTATTCCGAACGCACCGAGGGAAATTTCCTCACATGTATTATACCACTTCGGTGCGCGTAAAACCGCATTATTACGCAAAAAATAAAACCTTTAGCGGGTGGCGCTTCCAATTGTGCTTGAATTGCTTGAGCTAATTTAGTAATGCTTGCTTTTCTCGCCAGCCGAAATGCAGCCGAAGGCTTTGGCTTGTGCTGAATTCTTATCTTTCTCCTCCCCGTATTTGCGCACCGGGAAAACTTTTAAATCGGGCTCGCTTAAATACACCGAGCCGTTTTTCTAGTCTTCTATCTTTCCGCTGATGACCCTTATTCTTTCAACCACTCCCTTCCCAAGAAGGGAATTTATTGCTTTGATAATTTCCTGTTTAGACGCCGAAATATCGCTTGCCCAAGCAGCCCCGTCGGCAACGACGGTGAGTGTCCTTCTCCTGATCCGCGAGGGGCGACTCCGAGCAGCAAATTTTTCGCCAACGACTTTTCCCCATGCGCCCTTCAAGGTCTCGAGCGCGTCCCCGCTCTGTCTGGCGCCGATCAAACCCGACCTTTTTATTATCTCCCCGAGGCTTTCAGGCTCGCTCAACCCGAGCCACACCCCCCTCGACCCTTATTATCCCTTCAGGGTTAAAGCTGCTCACGCGATCAACCCTCGTGTCTGTGATGAAAACCTGATCGCTTGGGAATCCCAGACCCGTGAGTCTCCCGGCTCGCTCTTCGTCAAGCTCTGAGATCACGTCATCGAGCAGAAGGATAGGATTTTGTCCCGTTTTCCAATAGATGTATCTTTCCTCTGCCATTCTAAGGCAGTAGGCTACGGTCCTTTTTTCTCCTTGGGACAACAGGCGCCCTGCGTCCTTCCCGTAAAACGAAACACGGAAATCGTCTCTATGGGGTCCTTTTGTCGTGCATCGCGCATTCAGATCTTCGCTTCTGCTTTCGTTTAACGCGCTTAGGTACTCATCCTGGGTGAAATTCTGATCCTGGCGCACCGCTTTGCCGCGAATCGAGCACCAGTAGGTGAGTGTGGGTGAGTAGTCATGGCCTGATAGCTGCGGATAATTCTCTTTCATCACTTTATCAGCGTTCTGTATGAACTCGACCCTTTTTGTCAATATATAGCTCCCGTTCTCCGCCACCATCAGGTCCCATGGTTCGAGAACACGTGGTAGTCCTTGCCCGTATCTCTCCCACTTACCTAGGATAGAGTTCCTCTGAACGAGGGCGTGTCTGTATGCCTTAAGACATAACCCGTAACCCGCGTCCGCTATCTCAATGGCGGAGTCAAGGAAGTTTCTGCGAAGATATGGCTCTCCGGATACAATCATCACGTCCTCGGGGGAAAACATTACCGTCTTCACAAGACCGCGCAACTCAGAAGCGCTGCCCTTTGCTTCACCGTCTAACGAAAAATTTTTCACTCCTCTACCAACCATCACTTTAACCACTACCCTTCTATGTTCAGAATACACAAGTGCTCCGACAGCGAAGTAGGGTTGTCCGTGATGTATTAGATCAGATGGTTTAGAGAAAGGGCGCGGCTTGAAACGGGACAGGTAATAAACCGCCTCGAGAAGGTTTGTTTTCCCCTGTCCGTTTTTTCCTACTATAAGTTGAACGCCTGGCGAAAACTCAAGTGACGACTCTCGGTAGTTTCTGAAATTTACGAGATGCAGTCTCTCTACATACAATGCTTAACGTAGCCTCATCGGCATAAGAATATATGTGTAGGATTGGTCGTCAGGCGCTTTTATGATCCCTGGTTTCTGTGGGTCATCGAGCCCGATTTCCACCTCTTCTCCCTCCACCGCGGAGATACCGTCAACCAAATAAAAGCCGTTAAACCCTACCTCCATTTCCCCACCCTGCACTTCAACACTTATCGTTTCGCTTGACTCGCCTATATCCGGTGTCTCTGCTCTTATCGTTAGGCTGCCATCCCCTATAGACAACCTTAGATTATGTCCTAAGATGAGCGCTCTTTTTATCGCCGCCACAAGGTCTCCTTTAACTCCTCTAACCACAATCTTTTCTCCCTTGGGTACCAACTGCCTGTACTGGGGGAATTGTCCCTCGATTAGCCTGCTTCTAACCGTGCTATTTTCAACCTTGAACATTGCCTGTCTTTCGTGAATTCTTGCCTGGATGTCCGCTTCATGCCCGGAGGCAATCCGCGCAACTTCAACAAGAGATTTGGTAGGGATAATACAATCTTCCCACGCCGCGACGTTTCCCGTGGCCTCAAACTCTTTCCACGCAAGTCTGTAACTGTCTGTGGCAACAATTCTTATTTTTCCATCCTTTGCGTTCTTCTCAACCAGTGAACCGGTAAGGACTGGCCTTTTGTCATCGTTTGAAGAGGCGCGCGAAGTTTGGGAAACAGCAGTTTGGAACTCCCGAGCACTTACGGTGAAAGCTTCTTCTCCTTCCCAGTCTGGTACCGCCGGGAAGTCCTCCGGCGACATTATTTTTATACTGAAAACTCCTGGGTCTGACGATATCGTGAGAGTTTTCTCTTCGCTCTCAATTTGAATATCCCCTTCAGGAAGATTCTTAACTATTTCCCCTATCAGTTTTCCCGATGCGACAGCCGATCCTTCCTTTTCCACTCTTGCCTCTGAGCTTGCTTTTATTGTTAGTTCAAGATCCGTTCCGCAAACAGAAAGAGTGTTATTTTGCGCGGAAAGCAGGACCCCTGAAAGAATAGGCATTGTAACTCTGGCTGATACCGCTCTCAAAGCAGTTTGAATAAGGTTATTGAGTTTTTCTTTTTCGCAGGAAACCTTCATGTTCATTCCCCCTGTGGCTCGCTCAGATAGCAGAAATTATATATCAACTCACGCCTATGGGGATGCGCGGGCGGTGAGAAAGTGAATATTTTATATAGTTCTAGTAGTAAGGGGTGTTGAAATCTTGAAAATGCCCTTGTGAAGTGACGTGAGGGCTTACCTGAAGCGGACTCGGAGGATAATGTTCGATGTGAAAGAAGTGTTGATATGTTCGCATAAATAAACAGTCTCATAAGAAAAGAAAAAGATAGACGGGACCCGGGAACGATATATGTAGATAGTTCTGTGGAAACTAGGTGATCTTTCAACAGCAATAAGAAAGAAATCCACAAGTTTTTATTCCTGAAGAACATTACGCCGCCTTGAAATCGGAGGATTTTCCCTCAGCCAGATTTGTTGATCTTGTTCGTAAGTTCATTCACTTCATGGAGGATGTCTTTGCTTTCTTTTATCATTTCCTCCACTTTCTTACATGAATGCAGGACCGTACTGTGGTCTCTGCCGCCGAAGTTTGAGCCGATAGATATGAGCGTTTCGTTGGTCAGGTCTCGGCAAAGGTACATGGCCACTTGCCGGGCGTGGACCAAATTCCTTGATCTGCTGTTGCCCACGAGCTCTGCATGTGAGACACCGTAGTAGTCGGACACCACTTTCTGTATAAGCTCAATCGTGGGGGAAAGCTTGCTCTCGGTTTCCGGTACGTGGTCTTTCAAGACCTCCTGAACCATGGCGAGGTCGATTTTTGTGCCATAAAGCCGAGCCGATGCCACCACGCGTAGGAAGAGGCCTTCGAGCGTGCGGATGTTCGACTCAACCTGGGAAGCGATATAAAGCATAGCGTCGTCCGGGATTTCAACACCTTCGGCCTTTGATTTCATGTAAAGAATGGCAACCCTCGTTTCGAGGTCAGGTGGGGCTATGTCAACGTTCAACCCACCCTCGAAGCGTGACTGGATACGGTCTGATAGATGTGGAATTTCGCGTGGGGGTCTGTCGCTCGACAGGACGATATGGCTGTTCGCTGAATAAAGGAGGTTGAATATGTCGAAGAACTTGTGCTGCGTCGCGTCAGTCCCTCCAAGCGCCTGGATATCATCGAAGAGAACAATTCTGTTTTGAATGTATTTCTGGTCGAAAGCGCTTCTATCTTTCTTCAATGTGATCGTTTTTATGAACTCATCTATAAACGTTGAGGTTTGCACGTATTTCAGCCGAATTTGCGGGTTTAACCTTTTCGCGTAATCTTCTATCGCGAGTAGGAGATGAGTTTTACCCAGCCCGGTTCCGCCGTATATGAATAGAGGATTGTAATTTTGGCCCGGTGCTTCTGCGACCATGAGGGATGCATAGTAAGCGAATCTGTTGCCCTTCCCAACCACGAAGTTTTCGAAGGTGTACCTCTTTGGCGCGGGCTTTTCGGGAAGCAGGGGCGTCCGCAGGGTCTCGGGGTAGGTGCGCGTTTGACTTTCCGAACCGTTGTCGGAGATTGGCTGCTCGACTTCAGCGGAATTGCCGTCCGATGTGAAAGCGTCCGGCGAGACGATGAGGTCTAGTTCTAGCTCTTTGCCAGAGACCCTCCTGGCGCAATCGGTAAGCGCGGCAATAAACTTCGATTCTATGATGTCTTTGTTGAATTTGTTTGGCACAGCAATGCGGAGAGTGCTGTTTTCAATGGACAAGGGTTTTACATGTTCGATCAGGGTGCCGAAGTATGGTGGCGGGATTATCGTCTTAAGTTCCTCCATGCAGATGCTCCAGAGATCTTTGGCGCAGTCATGCCGAGTTTTACCGACCGAGGCTCCCTGGTCCATTTTGACCCCCTCTTTTCGCTGCTCGCCTGACCCCCTGCCTAAAAAAGGACGCATTATTAATATAGTGGAAAGAACGCCGGGTTGTATCAACAGGTTTCCACAAAATGTGGAAACCTGCAAAAGCTCTATTTATGCCTCGAAAATCAGCCCTCCCCGGTGACTTGTCCACACCGATCAATGAGCGAAATTATCGCATCCACAATTCCACAACGATATCCACAATTGTGGATAAAGGTCCATAACGCATAAAAGCCCAGGGCATTCCCTGGGTGTTGTGCGAGGATTATAACAACGCGCATGCTCCCGCGCAAGATATCAAGGAGGAGAATTTTAAAAAATTTTCCCTGTTATGTTCTGCGTGGCTGAGCGCTGTTTCTTTGACAAAACCCCACACTCCAGTATAATAAGCGTGCCCAATTTCCGGATTTTATTTAGAAAGAGGAATCCCCGTTGAAGAGGACATATCAGCCAAAGGTAAGGAAGAGGAAAAGAGAACACGGCTTCAGGAAAAGAATGCTCACCAAAGCCGGCAGACGAATAATCAAACGCAGACGCGATAAAGGGAGGGCACGGCTCACCGCTTGAGCGGATACATGAGCAAGGGGAAAAGGGCCTCGGGCATCGAGAAGATCACCAAACCCCAGGAAATCTATGCCGCAAGGAGAGCGGGGAAACGCGTGGTAGGGAAATTTGTTACATTATGGAAGCATGACAGCACGAGGGGTCCCCGCATCGGGGTAATCGCGGGTAAGGGTTTCAGGAGCGCCGTGGAAAGGAATCTTGCAAGAAGGAGAGTTACCGGCTGCGTACTTGATGCGAGGGGCATTCTTGATGGGAATAGCGAATATCTGTTCGAGTGCAAGCCAGGGAGTGAGAGCGCTATTTACCAAGAATTGGCAAAAGACGTGCAAAATTGCATTTTATCCTGTTGAGGTTTAATGTTTAGGGATTACTGGAAAAGCGTAAACGCTTTCATGCGGAGAGTTTGGCTCCTGCCCGTGAAGGTATACAGGGTGCTGATTTCTCCCATGATCAGGCCGAGGTGTAAGTACATACCAACCTGCTCTGACTATTTTGAGCAGGCTGTTGGGAAATACGGAATCCTTAGGGGGTCCGCAAAGGGGATTTACAGGGTTTTAAGATGTAATCCTTTCTCGAAAGGAGGATACGACCCCCTCACATAGGTACGGGTGTTGAAAAGTGATAAGTTTTTTATTTGCCGCAATTCCTGGCATAGCGCCGATCAGTAAGTTTTTTGCTGTAATCCTCGAATGGTTCAACTCATTCACCCACAACTTCACTGCTTCCGTAATCCTACTAACAATTCTCTTCAGGATTGCGGTTCTTCCCCTTTCGATAAGGCAGACCAAATCGATGATCGTGATGCAGCGGATCCAGCCCAAGTTGAAAGAGATACAGAGGAAGTATAAAGACGATCGCGAACGCATGGGTCAGGAAATGATGAAGCTCTATAAAGAGCACAACATAAGTCCACTCGGGGGCTGTCTTCCACTGCTCGTTCAATTGCCACTTCTGTTTGCGCTCTTTGATGTTTTGCACAGCGCAAAGGAATACACGAAAGGCTGGAGTCCCGCCCCCGGGTGGGGGTTTCTCGGGGTCAAAAACGTTACGTACGCGGGGTCGAAGATTTGGGCTGAGGGGGGCTACATTCAACTAATTGTTCTGGTCCTGCTCACGGTAGTGACGGGATATATTTCATCGAAAATGATGACGTCAGACTCCCAGCAAGCCAAGATGATGGCTCTTATGCCCGTCCTGTTCGGCGTTTTTGCCTGGATACTGCCGGCCGGAGTCACGATATATATTATAGTCACCAACATACTGACTATCATTCAGCAGTACATACAGCTTGAGAGGGAAGGATTCTATGAGGAGAGAAGAAAACAACGAGAAAAAGAGGGTGAGCCGACAGGATTTTTAGAAAGACTTAGATATAACGCATCAAATACATGGCTGAAAGCCGTGAAGGCACTCGGATTAACAAAAGCAGAGGGTAAAAGCGTCGGCGGCGCGGCTGAAGTTGCCAGGAGGGGAAAAGCCGCGCAAGGCAAGGGGGCGGCGAAAAAGGGAGGCCCTCCGGTGCAAAAAAAGGGCGTCCAGCAGACGCAGAAAAAAGGTGCCGGCCCGGGGGCTCAGATGAAGGGCGCTGCCCGAAAACCGGGCGGCGGTGGTGCCCCTGGAAGAGCGCCATCTGCGACTAAGAGCAAGAAAAAGCCGAGCGCGAAAGGCGGCGTCCAGGGGAAAAAATCACAAGACAAGAAATAGTTGGCATTTCTTTTCGGAATAGAAAGGAAGAATCTGGGATGCGGGAAGAAAAGAGAGATTGGTATGAGTTCACCGGGAAATCGGTGGAAGAGGCTCTGGGCAAGGCTCTTGAGGAACTGGGAGTCGAGGAAAGCCAAATCGAAATAGAGATACTCGAGGAACCCCAGAAGGGCTTTCTTGGTTTGGGCGGAAAGGAAGCTAGGATAAAAGTGATACTGCTTGCCGAGGGCGCCGTGCGGGAAAAGCTTGAGGGGGGAGAGGCTGCGGCGCGGGCGCAAGCGCCCGAGGAGACGGGTGGGGAGACAAAGGACAGCTCAGAGATCGAGACAATTGTCTCAAGGGTCTTAAAGCTAATGGACATAGAGGCTAGGGTGGAAGCGAAGGAGAAAGCTGACTCGTTCGTTGTGGATGTTTGGGGCGAGGACGCGGCGTTGCTGATTGGAAAAGGTGGTAACACTCTCGAGGCTTTGCAGACTCTCGTCAATCTTTGCGCAAGAAGAAAGATTTCCACCGGCAAGAAAGTGATTGTGGATGTTGAGGGATATAGAAAGAGGAGAAAAGCGAGGATCGAGAAGCAGGCTCAAGATAAGGCTAAAGAAGCGCTGGAAAAAGGGAAGAGCGAACTGCCCGCGATGACCGCAGCCGAGCGCAAGATAGTTCACGTGGCTCTACGTGATTTTGAGGGCGTTCGGACAGAAAGTGTCGGCGATGAGCCGGAGCGACGGGTTGTGATATATGCCGAGAAGAATAAGAAAACGAGTGTTTCACGTGAAACAGAGACAGAAAATCAATAAAAAGCTCGATATCATTGTTAAGGCAATTAAGGTTTATTTTTAGCTACGGTAGCCCTCAGGGAGCTATAAAGATTTGATCCCAACAAACTTAATCTGTTAAGCATTTTTACGCCTTTCCAAAAATTGATAAGAAACTAATCAAGATTTTCGAGAAATAACTTGGAAACGCCCATATGAATTTTTTGCTTTGTTTTGGGCGAGCTTCCAGAGTTTATAGTTATAAGTTACAGGTGTTTGATGAACGTCTTCCGTTTTGATGTTAGCTTGTCTTGCGAGTGCTCATTTTTCTGTAGGGAATGGCGAATTCATAAATCCAATTCCAAAAAGCCCGAGAGTCATAAATCCATGGTAATTAAACGAAGGACTTATAATAAGAAATTAAGAAATGGCACCCGGATATTGGTTCAAATGTTAAGTTTAGCTTCATTATCAATTTCAATGATACGTAGATATTTTTAGAACACATGAGTCCATACCGCACGGGCCCCTGTGACTTGTTGAAAATTTGATGGTTTAAGGTCTGCCGCTCTGGGGTATTTTCCTGGGGATACGGCGAACCCTCCGCGGTAACTGATGGGCAGTGCGGACCCCTGCCCCATTCGTGTCAGAAGTAACAATTGTTGAAAACAATGGCGGATATTGTGGAAATTACTGGAAAAATCACCTGTTATCGATCTTTTTTCAACATAATTGTGGATAATCTTTGTGGAAATGTTGAAAACCCTGTTGATTGTTTCACGTGAAACACCACCCCTTAGGGTATGGGAGACTCGGAATTATTTAAGAAGCAGACGCAGGAAGAAATCCAGGATGAGCGAGTTTTGCGCCAGCAGGCAGGTAGCGCCTCGGAATTGTTTCAGAAACATACACAGCAAGAAATTAAATATGTAAGGCGCGATGTCATAACTTAAGGTAGATTGGCGCCAAGGTTTTTGGGCTAAGAGCCCATATTCTGGTGTAAATGTGTGGCATAGATAAACTTGCGGCTGATTAGCTTTACAACTTGCGGATCTCCAAGCGGTTTACCAATAAGGATTTTTGATTTAGGGGAAGAATTGCCCGAGAAGCTGCGGCTTTCGGGCACCTGGAATAATTCCGATCCGGGCGCTTATTCTCATGCGTTCGAAGGGAAAGGGCTTGAAGAGGACGGGGTGACGCAATAAAGAAATATTAGCAGTGCTAAATATCACTTGTTAGAATCCCGATTCTGAAGGCTGGTATCCCGAGGATTCGTAATGGAAGTAAGCTGTATTACCGCGTGAGGAGTCTCTCTATATTCCGAAGCGACGACGGCCAGCGCACTTCTGTATTACCATCTAAGGGGCGGTCTTTCCAATTGTTTATGGGAACCTTCGACAAGCGGATCCCGGTCTTTCAAAAGGCTAGGGTTGAGTCGACCTTATTGTGGATTTCTTTTGTGTGTACCCTGGAATTGAATTTGATTTGGTTCAACCCAGGGATTTCGAGGATATAATCAAGTAGTGGTTCTTGCGCAATTTGCGGGGGTCTCTGAGGCTGGGATATGGGCGGATATGACATCTCAAAGCTTGCTCAGGCGCTTGAGTATTTCAAAGTCGACAACCCGTCACAAAAATTGGACCTTCTCATAAAATATTTTGCTTTGATCTCAGAAAACCGGCTCTGGGGGTCTCTGACTTCGCGGAGCGTAGCGATCAACCCTATTATTCCCGTAGTGCAGTCTCTCTCCATGCTCCAGGCGATAACCAGGGTAGGTCCCGGTGGTATAGGGGAGATTGGTAGCGGCGGGGGAATACTCGGAATATCCCTTGCCATCGCGAGGGATGATTGGATCTTCACGCTAATCGAATCGAACGCAAGAAAAAGCGCCTTTCTTGCCGAGGTGTCGGGCAAACTTCGGTTGAAAAATGTGATAGTTAAAAGGTCAAGGGCTGAGAATCTGGCAGGAAAGGCGGATTTCGATTACGTTGTCTCGAGAGCGGCTGGAAGACTGGATTCCCTGCTCCCGGTAGGGCTTGCATTGGCTGGTGATGAGGGGCAGTTTCTGACGCTTAAGGGGAAGGCGCAAGCGAAAGAGATTGAGAAGCTTCAGCGGGAGGGCGAAGTGGCCGCCGGTTCCGAGCGCAGCATCCGGATTGATTTCATCGAGCCAAAACTGCCGGAATGGTTCCCGGAAAACAGTCGCGTCCTTATTGTAGTCGCGCGAAAGATAAGAGAAGATATTGGGCGTGGCTCTTGATGATATTGGAAATACGAAGGAGTGCTGGTGGGGAGCGATTTTGCCAGGGGGAAAAGAGCGCGCACTATCGCCATCACAAACCAGAAAGGCGGCGTGGGGAAGACTACGACCGCGATCAACTTGAGCGCTTGCATTGCTGACATGGGGTTTTCTGTCCTATTGGTGGATATGGACCCCCAAGGAAACGCGACCAGCGGCGTGGGCATAGAAAAGCCAAGCGTTGCGCAGAGCATATATGAGGTTCTCGTGGACGGGGTTGATCCATTGACGGTGATAAGGGAAGGACCTGTAGAGGGTATGGACGTGATTCCATCAAAACTGGACCTTGCCGCTGCGGAGGTTGAACTGGCTGCCGAACTGTCAAGGGAGAACAGGCTGAGGCGTGGCATTGAGGCGCTTAAAGAAGACTACGATTTCATTGTGATCGATTGCCCGCCAGCCCTCGGGCTTCTTACGGTAAACAGTCTTTCTGCCGCGGAGGAGACGCTCATCCCGATTCAGTGTGAGTACTATGCCCTTGAGGGTCTTGTCTATCTCTTAAAGACAATTCAGAGAATAAAACTTCACGTCAATCCTGCTCTTACCATCACCGGCGTGGTGCTGACAATGTTTGATATAAGGACAAACCTTTCCAAAGAGGTTGAGGCGGAAGTAAGAAGGGAATATCCGAACCTTACAATGAAGACCGTGATTCCAAGGACAGTCAGACTTTCTGAAGCGCCTGGTTTCGGAAAGCCTATTATACTTTATGAACCGACATCGGTAGGTGCTAAGGCTTATCAGGAACTCGCAAAGGAAGTGGTGAAAGGTGGCAAGGAAGAGTCTCGGCAGGGGTCTTGATTATCTTATAGGGTCTTCGTCATCCGAGGGGCAAAGAATCGCTGAAATAGACATAAACAACGTAAGACCTAACCCGAGACAACCGCGGGCGGCTTTTCAGGAAGAGGAAATAACGAAAATGGCTGATTCCATCAGGGAATTCGGCGTAGTTCAGCCCGTCATTGTCCGGTCTGTCGGGACTGATTATGAGCTGATTGCGGGCGAAAGAAGGCTGCGGGCGGCGAAAATGGCAGGGCTTAAGAAGATCCCTGCGATAATAAGGGAAACAAGCGAGACGGATTCTCTTGAGATCGCTCTAATAGAGAATATTCACAGGTCGGACCTTAACGGGATAGAGGAGGCGACCGCCTATCAGCAACTTATCGAGGATTTCGGAATAACCCACGAGGAACTTGCCAAGAGAATCGGCAGGAGCAGGACGGCGATAACTAACACGCTGAGGCTTTTGCAACTTCCTCAATTCATAAAAGAAGCTGTGATGGAGGGCAAGATTTCCACCGGTCACGCCAGGGCGCTGCTTGCCCTTCAAGATAAGCCGGAAATACAAAGAAAACTAGCCGAGAGAATAATTGATGAGGGGATATCTGTCAGGAAGACCGAGGAAATAGTCAGAAAATATCTGACTGGGGGGGAACTGGCGAGGCGGAAGCGAATCCCTGTGCCCGAAGAAGCCCTCGTGGTGCTTGAGAGGCTTGAAATTTTTCTCGGCAGCTCAGTGTCGTGTGTCATGGGGAAGAGAAAGAGCAAAATTTTGATAGAGTTTCGTGGTATGGAAGAGCTCAAAAGGCTTTGCGAGAAAATTTGCCCAACCGCTTTGGAAGTGAATTATCGGGCTGGTGTATCGAGCGGTCCGGTAGCTGAAATTGGTGGGTCGGCGGTTGAGGAGATAGCCGAGGACGATAGCGGCGCGCTAAGCTAAACGTTGTCGGGATTCTCGGTACGATGTAAGTTATCGCTGAAGATTCCCCCGCGCGACACACATGCCTTTTACAGGAAAGAGTTGGTCGCGTCCTTATCCGCTATTCGCGTAGGCGAGCTTCACTATTTTCTCAACGAGGTCCTCAAACGACATGCCATCGGCCTCCGCGGCGAGAGGAAGTAGGCTTGTCTCAGTCATGCCAGGACTTATGTTTAATTCGAGAACGTACGGGATTGAATCTTCATCGCTTACTATGATGTCCACACGGGAGATCTCGCGGCACTCAAGGGTCGTGTGCGCGAGCAGCGCCACTCTTTTGACTTCCTCGGTAAGCTCAGAAGAAAGCCGCGCGGGCACAAAGTATTCTGTCATTCCCGGCGTGTATCTCGAGTCGAAATCAAAAAACCCGCTCCGCGGAACTATTTCGACAACGGGCAAAGCGCGCGGCGGGTCATCTCCCAGGATGCTTACGGCGACTTCCGTTCCTTTTATGAATCGCTCCGCGATGACCCTGTCGTCGTAACCGAGCGCTGCGATCAGGGCTTCGGCAAGGTCTTCCCTTTTCTCCACGATCTTCACACCGAGGGCGGAGCCTTGCTCGGCGGGTTTGACGACGAGGGGAGACCCGAGTTTGGACCAAATGACATCGAGCAGGGCGGAAGCTCCCATCTCCTTGAGGGTTGTTGTGCTGAGGACGAAGTATTCTGGAGTGGGTATATTGTGCGACTTAAAGAACTCTTTTGAAAGTATCTTGTTAAATCCAATCATGCTGGGCAAAGGACCAGGTCCGGTGTAAGGCAAGCCCATGATTTCGAGGGTTTCCTGTATGGTACCGTCTTCCCCGTACTTGCCGTGCAGAGCGATATAGACAAGGTCGGGCTTTTCCGAAAGCAAGGTGGGGACGAGCTTCTCGTCAACGTCGAGCGCCAGAACCTCATAACCTCTCGATTTAAGAGCGCGCTCCACCCTTCTTCCGGAAACGAGCGAGATGTCGCGCTCGAGCGACCGACCTCCCATGAGCACAGCGATTTTAGGTTTCATGCTATCAACCCCCTGGGGATGCGCTTATTTCTTACCTATTCCAAGGGAACGATACAGATCCATCTCTCTCCGGATTACCTTACCAAGCCTTTTTACCCCCTCCTGTATTTGCTCAACAGTTGGGTAACTGAAATTAAGGCGCATGCGGTTTTTGCCAGAGTAATCGGGGTAAAAGGCGCTGCCGGGAACGTAGGCTACTTTCTGTTCAATGGCCAGAGGAAGCATCTTTGCCGTATCGAGGTATTCCTCGAGCGTCGCCCATATGAATAGTCCGCCGGAAGGGTTCGTCCAGCTCGAGCCCTCGGGGAAATACTGCCCCAGGGCTTCTATCATTGAGTCCTTTCTCGCCTTGTACCTTTTCTTTAACTCATCGAGGTTTTTCTTCCAGAGGCCGGACTCGAGGAAAGCGCAGGCGAACATTTGATTCAAGTTGCTCGAGCACAGGTCTGCGGATTGCTTGATTTTCACAAGTTTTTCGTGTATTGGAAGCGGAGCAAGCACCCATCCTACCCTTATGCCCGGGAAGATGACTTTGGAAAGAGTTCCCACATAGACAACTCTTTCAGGGATTCTGTTGACTATCGGCTCAACCGAGTCCCCCTCAAATCTCAACAACCCGTAAGGGTTGTCTTCGATAATGAGGACTTCAAAACGAGTGGCGATATCGACAAGATGTTTTCTGCGCTCCTCGGACATCGTTACCCCGGCAGGGTTGTGAAAGTTGGGCACAACATAGATAAATTTTGGTCGCGCTCCCGTTAGAGACCGCAGTTCCTCTTCGAGGATTTCGGTGCGGATTCCCTCATCGTCCAGCGGAACTGTGAGAAAGCGAGGACCAGCGGGCCTGAAAGCGGTGAGAGCGCCAACGTAGGTGGGTCCCTCAACAACTATAATGTCGTTAGGATCGATAAATATTCGGGCGAGAAGGTCGAGTGCCTGTTGGCTGCCTGTGGTGATGAGAACGTGCTCTTCTTCAGCCTTTATGTTCTCCTCGGACATAAGACTTACAAGCTGGGTTTTCAGATTGTAGAAACCCTCGGTGTCGCCGTACTGGAGCGCTTCTGCAAACCCGTCCTCGATTATCCGCGTCATCAGGGAAGAAAGCTCGGAGGTGGGGACACCGGTTACGTCCGGAAGCCCTCCGGCCAGTGATATGACATCGCTCCGTCCGGCAACGCTCATGAGGTCTCTTATCTCGGAGGACCTGATGAGCCCGACGGATTTAGAGTATAGGTCTTTGTAAGGGTCAAAGACGATTTCGGACGGCATATGCACTCCCAAATGACACTTATTTTTGGTTGTCAGATGAAGTTAAATCAGAAGACCTGATATGTCAATTGCCTCGCTTGTCTGGAATTTCCTCTTGATCCGGAGGAGCGCTTCTCCCTGGTTTCATGAGCCATACGCTGAATGAGTGTCTTTAAGACTACCGTTGATTATGAAAGAGCGCGATACATTGTCTTCGCGTCGAATACAAATCCCCGAAAGGAGTTTTTTTGAATCTTTTTCCCAAAAAGCCCTTTCCCTTTTGTTGGGCTTTTAATAAACGCGGACGTATAAAAATTTGCGCGCATTTTGCCGACTAATGGATATTGAGGATGGGAAATGCGCGGGCAGGTAGGCGTCCCGAGAGCGGAACCAGACAAGAGATTGTCTGGCGCAAAGCCAAACACCTTTGTGCGGGAGACATTGTTGAATGGAAGATAGAAACGGGCTTGCCTTTCTTTTAAGGCAGATCAAGCGAGACAGAAACCTGGACTGCGACAGGTACAAGGAAGGCTTCCTAACAAGGAGGATCGCGGTCAGAATGCGTGCCACGAGCGCCCGCGATTACTTCGATTACTTGAAGGTGCTCAGGGAATCGCCGGAAGAGTACCGAATGCTTTTTGATGAGCTGTGCATAAACGTAACGGAGTTTTTCCGGGACAAAGATGTTTTCAAAAAGATTAGGGATAGCGTCCTCCCTGACATAGTCGAGGGGAAAACTAAAAGAGGGTCTCGGGCCATCACCGCATGGAGCGCTGGCTGCGCCACCGGAGAAGAGGCATACTCTGTGGCTGCCCTCCTTTTGAATGCAACGGAGAGGGCTTTGGGAGAGTGGAGGCTGAGCGTGCTCGGCACGGATGTGGACAAAGACGCGCTTGATGTCGCAAAGAAAGGTTATTACGGAGCCGACACGGCTGGAAGCTTGGGGGAATACATTCGCTTCTTCGAACCAGTTAAGGTCGAGGAAAAGAGCTTCTTGCGCGCTGGTCGCATTTTAAGAGAAATAACAATGTTCAGGGTTGCGGATCTTGTTGAGTTCAATCCATCGAGGAAGTTTGACTTAATCCTTTGCAGGAATGTGCTCATATATTTCTCAAAAGAGGTTCAAGTGCGCATCATTCAGAATTTTGCGGGAAGCCTGAGAAACGGAGGCTATCTTGTGCTCGGGAAAACGGAGACTCTGCTCGATAAGGATTGTGGATTGGAACCAGTTTATGCCCGGGAAAGGATTTACAGATTGAGTTGCTGAAGCGTGTTGGTTGAGCAGTTGCCAGTGGCTTGCGGCATTACCCAGCACAAAGGTTTGTGGAAAAACCTAAGAGGGTTGTGGCTCGCCGAGAACGGAAAAGACTGGCTGCCGATATAATGGCTCAGTGCGAATACAAAGGAGGGGCGGCTCTCTTGTTGCGCGCGAGTGAACTTAAAGAAGCGCTCAGACACCCAACTCTGAAAACGAGGATGGCTCAGGCTTTCATAATCGTCCTGATAATAGTCTTTTCGCTCGTGCTGCTCGGCGCGTCACTGCTTGTCCTCGGGGAAAAAGCAAGGGAGAAAGCTTACAAAGCGGGAATGATTTTGTCAGTTTCAGGTGGCCTGGATGGTTCCTTGAGCCTTTTCAATACAGCTTTCGAATCACTAAGCGAAGGGGAGATAAAGGCAGCGGAATCGAATTTCGGAGACGGGCTTGCGGGTTGTGAAAATATATTAAACCGGTTAAGGGCAGCAAACTATACCGAAATCACCTCTTTAGTCCGTTCATTTGAAAGATTTCTGCTGGACTTGCGCTCGGCATGGGATGGAGCGAAAAGTAAAGCGCAAGGGAAGATTAGCGATTCGGGAAAAGCCGCGTTAGCGAGAAAAGCGGAAGACATGTTGACCAGAGGGTCTGACCTACGAAACAGATTTTCCAAAATCGCCTATCGCATGCTTTCAGAATCAAAGGAGATGAGTAAAGCAAACCGGATCCGCGCCGTCGTTGGTTTCTGGGCATGTGTTGGGGCGACATTCATATTAGGGTTCATCACAATGACTCTTGCCTACAGGTCGATAACGGGGGGCGTTCGAAAAATCATAAAGGAAATCAGAGGGATAACCTCCGGCGAAAGCGACCTCACAGCTTTTGTCACGATTCCAAGCAAAGACGTTTTCGGCGAACTTGCGGACTCTATAAACGGACTCCTTTTAAAGATGAGGGAAAGGACAAGGGAAATGAGGCACGCTTCGACTGAGCTTGCCAGGGCCGCTGACTCGCTTTCCGACGCGGTTAATATGACAGTCTCCGCGGTGGATGAAATAAGCAGTTCCATTGTGCATATAACCGCCGGCACGCAGGAGCAAGCGGTAAGAGCGGAGAAGATTTCGTCCGGAATGGGGAAAATTAAGGGCACTATAGGGCGTATATACGAGAGGGCCAAAGCTTCGAGCGCGAAGAGCGAGGAGGCGGCCGAGCGCGCGCGGACGGGTGGGGAAAAGAGTTCGGAAACAGCGAGCATCATGGAAAGCATCCACGAGAGCGTCGTTTCGGCAAGCAAGCTTATGGAAGAGCTGAACGAAAGAATTTCAAAAATAGGCGGGGCGACTTTGCTCATTACGGAAATCTCAGAACAGACGAACCTGCTTGCGTTGAACGCGGCCATAGAGGCGGCAAGGGCTGGCGAGCACGGGAGCGGTTTTGCGGTGGTAGCCGCTGAGGTGCGGAAGCTCGCCGAGAGCTCGAGACACTTTTCATCGGACATAACAAAATCGGTCAATGAGATGATCAGAGAAACCGAGCGCCTCACATCCGAGCTCTCAAAAGGGGCAAAACTTGTGAAAAGCGGTGTACGTGTCGCCAGGGATGCGGGCGAGTCAATGAATGTAGTTGTTGAGGCTTGCCGCCAGGCTGAACTCGCTTCTCGTGAAATATCGGACTCTCTCCAGGCGATATCGTTGAATGTGGACGAGGCGTTCGAATCCATTAACGAGATAGCGGCAATCGCCCAGGAAACAGCGGGAAGCGTTGAGGAAGTCAACGCATCTGTCCTGGATCAGAAAGGCACCGCAGAAGGTGTCGCGGAAGCAGCGGAAAAACTTAGAGGACTTGCGGTCAGCCTTGAGGAAACCATTAGTGGTTTCAGGATATGAACTGCTCGAAATCATGTCGCGCTCGAGGTCCTGAACAAGAATACCGAAAGTGTTCTCTCTTAAGGGAAAATCGTGGTAAAACAAAAGCGATGAAAAAGACTTCAGAAAGATCAAACTGACTGAAGCAGAAATAATCATTGTGGGGCTTGTCCGAGGTTACTGGATTGCCAGGAATACAGAGAAAATAATGTGTTCTCAGATTAACGAATGAGTTAAGCCTGGATGAGATTTGCCCGGGCTTGCCCTCGGTTCTGATTTCGATTGTCAGGCGCTTACATGAGGGACGGTGTGAGATGGAAGAGGGAGCGAAGCCAGACCAGGAAGAAGTAAGCATAGTGACTTTTGAGGTCGGGGGCGAACGCTTCGGCGTGGATGTAAGTAATGTCGAAGGAGTCATCGAACCTGGGGAAATCATCAGAATGCCGCGTGCGCCGGATTACGTTGTGGGAATCACCAACCTTAGAGGCAAGGTGATAGCGGTGATTGATCTTGCCAAGAAGTTGAATCTCGCGGGGGCCGGCGACGCTGCGAAAACGCCCAGGAAGATCGTGGTCGTGCAGGCCGGCGACTTAAAAGCGGGAATTCTTGTGGAGTCGCCCGACGTTATAAGGATCAGCCAGAGCGTTATTGAGCCGAGTCCTGTAAAAATGCCGGGTGAATCCGGAGGCGCTTTTGTCCGGGGTATAGCAAAACTTGAGAGCGGTCTGGTGGTCATCCTTGACATAGAGGAAATGTTTGGCAGGTGGGCGGAAGGCGTTGGCGTCGAGGTGGTCCGCCAAGAGGATAATAAGGAACAAGAGGCGTAAACAGAGACATCGAGCTTTTTATCTTTGAAAGGAAGGTAAACATGGCTCCGAAAGTGCTGGTTGTTGACGATGCTTTTTTCATGAGAATGATGCTCACTGAGATTCTGACCAACGACGGGTTCGAGGTTGTTGGTGAGGCGACAACCGGCATTGAGGCAGTGCGGAAGTATGAAGAACTCCGACCTGATATCGTGACAATGGACATAGTAATGCCAGATATGGATGGAATCGAAGCCGCAAAGAGAATAAAGCAGATAGATCCCCAGGCAAAAATAATAATGTGCAGCGCGATGGGCCAGCAGCCACTTGTGATAGAAGCGCTGGAAGCGGGAGCGATGGATTTCATAATAAAACCCTTTCAGCCGCAGAAAGTAATCGAGGCTGTCCGTAAGGCGTTGCGGGCAGTGGGTTGATTTGGGGAGAGTCGCTTGAGAGAGAAAATCAGGGTTCTCGTAGTCGATGATTCCGCGCTCGCGAGGCAAATCCTTTGCGATCTCATTTCAAAAGACCCAGAACTTGAGGTCGCGGGCGTCGCTCGAGACGGCATCGAAGCCATCAAGAAAGCAAAGGAACTCGATCCCGATGTTATAACGATGGATATTCACATGCCGGAAATGGATGGATTAGCGGCGCTCGAGTTCATCATGAAGAAAATGCCCAAACCGGTTGTGATGGTCTCCACTTACGCGAAGAGGGGGGCGGCCCAGACCCTCAAAGCGCTCGAGATTGGTGCCGTTGATTTCATTGCGAAGCCCGGCCAGTATCCAACTTCCCTGCGGAAGATTTCGGCTGAGGTTGTGCAAAAAATAAAGGCTGCGGCGAGATCGAAGATTAGCCTTTTCGAAAGAAGCGCGACTAAGACAAAACAAAGGCCGAGACCAGAGGTCAAGTTCAAGAAACCTGGAACAGAAGACAGGGTGGTTGTAATTGGGGCCTCTGCCGGCGGTCCGAGGGCGCTCGCGCAGATCTTACCTGAGGTTCCGGAGGATATTCCCGCGCCGCTGATACTTGTTCAGCACATGCCGCCGCCCTTCACATGCTCTTTTGCGTCGAGACTTGATGCGCGGTCGGCTCTGCAAGTCAGGCAGGCTTCGGATATGGAGGAATTAAGATCCGGGGTGGCGCTCGTGGTCCCGGGCGGAAAGGACATGGTGTTTGAAAAGGAAGACAACATTGTCAGGGCAATGTTGAAACCAACGGCCGCGAGGCACGGGTCAGGTCCCGTGATAGACGTGACGATGGAGAGCGCGGCAAAAGTGTTCGGGGGCGGGGCTATCGGTGTTCTTCTCTCCGGAATGGGCTCTGACGGCGCTTTCGGGCTTGGAATGATTAAAGACGCCGGGGGAGTGACAATAGCCGAGCACGAGAGCACCTGTCTCGTTTATGGCATGCCAAAAGTCGCCATAGAGAGGAATTTCGCAATAAAGGTTGTCCCGCTTGACGGGATGGTGGACGCGATTCTTGATTCTTTTGAATGTTGATGGAGGCGCGCACAGTTGGATATGGACTTGTCGCAATACCGCGATCTGTTCATCTCAGAGGCGGTGGAGCAGATAGACACAATCAATAAAGCGCTACTCGAACTGGAGAGCAAACCGGAGAAAAGCGAGCTCATCGGGGAGATATTCAGGTCGGTGCACACCCTGAAAGGCATGTCGGCGACAATGGGCTACGATCCGTTAACTGACATAACCCATGAGCTCGAAAACCTTCTTGACCAGCTTAGAATTGGCGCGCTCCCGATATCGGGGAGGGTGATAGACCTACTTTTTTCGGCTGTTGATACCATCGGGGGCATGGTGGAAGAAATAGCGCGCGGCGAGACCGTCGCGCTCGACTGGAAAAAGATCGAGGAAGTGATTTCAGAAATTTCGGGCGCAGTTGAGGAGATAGCCCCCGATATTGCAGATAAATTGGTTTCAGCCGAGGGAAAGGCCGGACCGCCTGATGCCAGGGCAGTCAGTGAGGGAAGGGCAGGGGGTGAGGAAATCCAGCTGAGCGAGGCGGAGAAAAGAAGATATCTCTCCGTGCCTGGAACGAGGGTTTTGAGGCTTACCGTGGTCCTTGATGAGGACTGCGTTCTGAAGTCCGTAAGGGTGTTTATGGTCTTCAGGAAACTCGCACAACTTGGTGAGGTAATCTTTTCAATCCCACCTGTCGAAGAGCTGGAGGACGAAAAATTCGAGCGCGAGTTTATCGTGATGTTTGCCACCCAGAAGATGCCTGAGGCGGTTCAAAGAGCGCTACTGGGCATCGCGGAGATAGCGGATGTCAAAGCGGAAAAGGTTTTAGAAGCGGGCGTGACCCAGGGCGGCGAGCCGCCTGAGGGGATGACCGAGGCGGATCTTGGCGCGGTGGCACGGGAGTCAGTAAGGAAATCCAGCACCATAAGGGTGAATATCGACAGGCTTGACAGGCTGATGGCGCTTGTTGGTGAGGTGATTGTTAACAGGGCAAGACTTGAGGAAATCGCGGCCCAAAGTGGGATTCAGGAGCTTAAGGACACTCTTGACCAAACAGCGAGGCTCACGTCCGAGCTTCAAGACGAGGTCATGAAGATGAGGATGGTTCCCGTCGAGAACGTTTTCAACCGCTTCCCGCGCATGGTCAGGGATTTAGCCAAAAAGCAAGGAAAACAGGTTAGATTTCTAATGGAGGGAAAGGACATAGAGCTTGACAGAACCGTTCTGGATGAGATTAGCGACCCGCTCGTGCATCTTCTAAGGAACGCGATTGATCATGGGGTTGAGACCCCTGAGGAAAGGGAGGCAATAGGCAAGCCGCCCGTCTCCACCGTCAGAGTTTCCGCGTTTCGAGACAGGAACTATGTTGCAATAAGGGTTGAGGACGACGGCAGAGGCATTAAAGCGTCAGAGATATTTGACAGGGCTTTGGCGAAAGGGCTTATAAGCGCCGAGCAAAGAGAAGCGCTTGCGGATTCAGACCTTCTCAGCGTGCTTTGCATTCCCGGATTTTCGACCTCGGAGGTGGCGGACGATGTCTCCGGTCGCGGAGTCGGTATGGACGCGGTAAAAAACAAGGTCGAAAGCCTCGGCGGCTCCGTGACGATTGACACTTCACCGGGGCTCGGGACATCCGCGACGCTTCGGTTACCACTGACTCTCGCAATCATCAGAGCGCTTCTGGTAGGCGTTTCTGACGAGGTGTTTGCAATTCCTTTGCGGGTTGTAGAAGAGGTGAAGATCGCTCAGCCGGAGGACATACGAAAGGTCGGGGGGAAGGAAACGCTAATATCGAGGGAAAAGGTTCTTCCCCTCATTAGGCTGGATGAGGTTTTTGACTGTCGCACAAAACTCAATGGCTCGGAACCCTTTCAAGTGGTGGTCATTGAATACGGGGATAAGCGCATAGCGGTGGAGGTGCACAATCTCATCGGTCAACGGGAAATTGTCGTGGCGCCGCTGGATATATTTTTGAGGAACGTGGAAGGATTCTCGGGAGCGACAATACTTGGCTCCGGAAGAGTGGCACTCGTGATTGACCCGGCGTCGCTCGTGGTTAACCTGTAGGCTTGAAGGAGAGGGAAAGGAAGAGGATGAGCAAGCGAGAACGCGAGTATTCGGAAGTTGAAATAGACGCTTTCACGGAAGTCTGCAACATCTGCGCGGGTCATGCCGCCGCCGCGCTTTCAAAAATTGTTGACACTAAGGTAGAGATTTCCGTACCCGTGGCAAGGATTTTGCCCCTCTCTGAGGTCGCGGAGTCCTTTGGCGGGCCGGAAAGGGAGGCGGCGGGGGTCTATATGAGGCTGGAGGGCGCCTGTCCGGGAAGCATTCTATTGCTCCTTGACAGGGAAAGCGCTGTTGCACTTACGGGATATCTTACGGGCAAATTAAAGCAAGGCGAACTGCCTGAAAGAGCAACTCTTTCCGCGTTCCAGGAGATAGGTGGCATGCTTTTGGGCTCATACCTGAACGCGCTCGGGCAGATAACTAAATACAAGTTCAAGCCACTTGTTCCAGCTGTCGCAGTTGATATGGCTGGCGCGATAATAGGGACCATTATCGCCGATTTAAAGGGGATAAATTTGTGGGTATTCAACGTCGAGACAAAGTTTAAGGTCTCCAACGAGGAAATAGCAGGCCATATTGTAATGTTTCCTGATGAAGGAACCCTAAAGAGGATAACGGAAAGGCTCGGTATTTCCGTTGAATGAGGTAATACGGGTCGGATTGGCAGAACTTAAAGTTTCAAAGAACTCCACTGTCTTAACGTGCGCCGGGCTCGGCTCCTGCGTGGCTGTGATAATGCACGATCCCGTTGCTAAAGTCGGCGGAATCGCTCATGTCATGTTGCCCGGAAGAGCGCCGGAGGTGAGGGCGGAAACTGCCGGTAAGTACGCGTTCACGGCGGTTGAGCTCCTTCTTGCGAAGATGGAGAGTGCCGGCGCTTCGAGGGACAGAATAAAGTGTAAGATCGTGGGCGGTTCCCGGATGTTCAGGATTGAGACGGATTTAGCCGGAAAGATTCCCGGGGGGTATCCCCGTTCCGTTTCAATTGGCGAGAGAAATGTTCAGGCGGTGAAAACATCAATTCAAGAGGCGGGGCTTGAGATAGTCGCCGAAGACACCGGCGGCAGCCACGGGAGGAGCATTAGATTCTACGTCAATAGCGGAAAAGTTGAGATAACCTCGATAATGGTGGGCAGCACCGAGATTTAGTCATGGAGCTTAAACCGCGATACCAAGTCCTGCAATCCAGAAGCCATGACCGACAGCCTTCTTGCGGCGGAAGCAACATCACTTGCGGCGGACCTCAGTTCTTGAGAGGCTGCTGCGATTTCGACCGCCCTTTCAGAGCCCGCTTCTGCTAGCACTTCCATATCAGTGAGGATTCCACGCGCATCTTTGTAAGATTGGGTCGAGTGCACTTCCTTAGGCATTGATTCCGTGAATTCGATAAGCTTGCGGAGACGCTGCGCCTGACTGTCAACGTTCTTCTCAAGCTTTACGGCGGAATCCACGATTTCCTCAAGGTTGTTGAGGATATCAGCAGTTGCCGCTGATTGTTCCCTGGCGAGGGAGGAGACCTTATTCGCGCTTGTGGAAGCTTCGGATATGATTTCTATGAGCGAATCCCGCATTCTCGCGATCGAGGTGGCAAGGGTGCCTATCTGATCGCTTGTGCTTACCGGGATTTGACCGGAAAGGTCACCCGTGCCGATCCTCCTTGTAACCGTGGCAAGCTCTAAAACAGGCTTGGATATGTTTCTGCCCGCAATAACCGCGAGCACCCCGCCAATGAGCAG
>CAKZLU010000020.1 GCA_937127245.1 uncultured Actinomycetes bacterium | reverse complement strand
TGGAATCATATGAGGGCACGGACGATTTAGCGGTGGAAGACATTGACTATATATCTGTCCCCGCACCGAAAATTAAGCTTGAGAGCCTGATACCTATCGAGGAAAGTGAATGTCCGCTTGAACACGCGAAATTCATTATCTCAGGAGGGAGGGGTATTGGAGGCGCCGCCGGTTTCGAGAAATTATCTGAGCTCGCAAGCATTTTGAAGGGGGCAATCGGCGCGACGAGACCGGCTGTGGATTCCGGATGGGTTCCAAGTTCTGCCCAGGTGGGAATTACTGGGAAGATTGTGGCTCCTGATCTCTACATTGCGGTGGGTATATCTGGGTCCAGTCAGCACCTTTCCGGAATGAGCGGCTCAAAGAAGATTGTGGCGGTAAACTCCGATTCCGAGGCGTTTATTTTCAAGGTTTCTGATTACGGCGTGGTTGGAGACTGGAAAGAAGTGATACCCGCGTTAACCTCTAAGTTGCGGGAGCTCATTTCTTGACCCTTGTTTTAAGGTGGGAGGCTCACCTTGTCTGTTGACATCGTCGTTTTCGCAAAGCAGGTTCCAGACCCGGAGGGCTCGCCGAGTTCTTATCACATAAACAGCGCCGAAAGAAAGGTTGAGGCTCGTGGGATCCCCCCGGTAATCAATCCATTTGACGAGAGCGCTTTTGAGATGGCTTTGAGGATAAAAGATGAGTCAGGAGCGCATATAACCCTCATCTCGGCCGGGAGCAATCTCTCGCGTCCGGTAATTCTCAAGGCTCTTGCCGCTGGTGCCGACTCCGCGCTTCTCGTAACTGATCAGGCGATTGAGGCATTTTCCCTGGATTCTCTTGCTACCGCAAAGATTCTTGCCGCCGCGGTTGGCAGACTTGCGCGCTTTGATCTGATTCTTTGTGGCATGCAGGCGTCCGACACAAACGCGGGGCTCATTGGTCCGATGGTGGCAAGCCTGCTTGGGGTTCCATGCGTTACTCTCGCGCGGAAAGCTCACGTCGAGGGGGGGATGCTCGAAGTCGAGCGGGTTGTACAGGATGCTTATGAGGTTGTGCTTTGCCCGCTCCCCGCGCTCGTGACGGTAACTGGCGAGGCAGGTGAGCTGAGATACCCGAGCTTGCAGGCTATCAAGGGGGCAAAAGAAATCCCACAGGAGACTCTTGGTCTTTCTGACCTACAACTCGATCTGTTTTCGCCTCCGAGGGTCGAGTTAATTAGCTTATCGGCTCCCCAAAGGGAGAGGCGGTGCAGGATTGTCGAGGGTGAAAGCGGAAGGGAAGCGGGGGAAAAGCTTGCCGTTATATTGCGCGAGGACGGGGTCCTCTGATGAGGCGAATGGCTTGCGATTTTTGGTGGGCACTATTTGTCATGGACACCAAAAAATTTTAAGAAGGCTGCGGGTTCGAAATGATTAAGGGTGGCTGGTCAACTCTTAAATTCGCTGTTTGTTGAGTTTTCCTACTCGGACATGTCGGTTGTGTGGCGGTATCGGGGCGTCATTTTTCTGGCTTTTGCGCGGGTAGTCCTAAAAACTTGGACGGAAAAAATTTTTTGGGTTTGAATATTTTTCTGATTTCACGCAAAGCCCTGGGCGTTTCGCGTCCGATGCGCGCTGGAGGTGATTTAAATGCCTGTTGATCCCACGGAGGCTTTCCAGATTTTCAGAAGCGCTTACCGAAATGGAGTGCTTCAGAAATTCATGCAATTGCAGGGAAGCGCCATTAAACTGGCGATTGACGAAAGCGGCGCGGATTTAGGGGATGTGCTCAATCGCATGGACGAAGCTGCGGAGAGTACCGTTTTTGATATAGACCGTTTATTCGGGAAGCTGTTTGACCTGGCGAAATATCTGAACTTGAAAAGCGATGCCGCGATGAGTCTGGCTTACAGACTTGTTAACCTTCCGGCTGTGGAAAGGGTTGTGGTGAGGGGCTTTGCCGATGCGATGAAAAGAAGCCTTGCACGAAAACCCGCGCCATCCCTAAAAGAGAGGATTTCTCCGCTTTCTGCCGCTTTTAGAAAGAACCCCTGATAAGGAGAGGAAGTGGTTAGTATGCCTGGTTCATACGACATCGGCAAAATCGCCTCCGTCGTAGGTGAGGATAACGTGTTGACAGACGAGGAGAATCTTTCTCGCTACCGAAAGGGCGGACCTGTTTCCGGCGGGGAACCTGTGTGCGTGGTAAAGCCGCGCGACGCACGTGCGGTCAGGATGCTTATCAAGCTTGCAAGGCTGGAGGGGTTAAATCTTGTTTTTCGCTCCTCAGCGCCCCCGAGCCTCAGTGGGGCGTCCGTTCCAAAGGGTGAAGCGGTGATCGTGGATATGTCCGCTATGGACAGCGTGATAAGGCTTGACAGGAGAAACAAGGTGGTTTTGATCGAACCGGGAGTCACCTATGAAAAGTTGATACCGGAAGCGGAAAAAGTGGGACTTAAAGTATTGATGCCCCTTCTACCGAAAAAAGGGAAATCTGTCCTTGCTTCGGCGCTTGAGCGCGAGCCGATCACTATCCCCAAATACCACTGGGACATGACAGATCCCCTCCTTTGCACCGAGCTAATCTTCGGCACCGGAGATATCTTCCGCACCGGATCGGCGGCCGGTCCTGGTTCGCTTGAAATGCAGTGGGCTTCAGGACTTGCGCAGAAAAACCCGATGGGTCCAGCCCAGACGGATTTGGTGAGAATCGTCCAGGGTTCTCAGGGCACAATGGCGGCTGTCACCTGGTGTTCTCTGAAACTGGAGGTAAAGCCCACCATCCACAGGATATATTTCGTGGCCGAAAAAAGCATCGAGCGCTTGATTGATTTCACCTACAAAGCGATGCGCCCGCGCCTCGGGGATGAGTGGTTCATTTTGAACGCCCCCGCGCTTGCGTCGGTGATAGGCGAGGGCGCCGATAAGGTGGCAAAGCTTGCCGAGCGTCAAACGCCTTTCACGCTCATCTTCGGTGTCTCAGGATACGAGTACTTGCCGGAGGAAAGGGTTTCATATCAGGAAAAGGACATCTCGAAACACGCCCAGGGTGTGGGTGTAACAATCACCAACGAGGTTCCCGGGTGCTCCTGGACGAAAATGGAACGGATAATCTCAAGTGTCTCACCGGAGCCGTATTACAAGAGTCGGTTTAAAGGTGCTTTCCATGACATCTTCTTTCTGACGACGCTTAACAGAATTCCCCGTTTCCTGGAAATCATGAATGAGCAGGCTCGGAGGCACGGTTACCCCAGTGAGCTCATCGGGGTTTACATTCAACCTATCCAACAGGGGAGAAACGCGCATATAGAGTTCACGCTCTATTTCGAACCTGAAGAGGAGCCCCGCATAAGCGAGCTCTACGAATCTGCATCAAAAGCGCTTGCCGATGAAGGCGCTTTCTTTTCAAGACCTTACGGTATATGGTCGGATATTGCCTATGCGCGTTGCCCAGATACCGTAAAGGCGCTTCGCCGCATAAAAGATATCCTCGATCCTGACCATGTCTTAAACAGAGACAAGCTCTGTTTCGTGAGGGAGGTGGTTTAGATGTCCCTCGCTGACTACCGCGCCGACATGGAGGGTTGCTCAAGGTGCTCATCTTGCAAATGGGTTCCCTACAACCAGATAAAAAGCTGGAGATTCGCCAAGAACTGCCCCTCTATTTGCCGCTACAAGTTACATGCGTATTCCGGTTCGGGAAAGATGATCATGGGGCTTTCCATGCTGAGCGGGAGGTCTCATCTGAATGACGACATCGCAGATATCATCTACAAATGCCAGTTGTGCGGTGCCTGCGACGCCGCCTGCAAGGTTTACCGTGACGATATCGATCTTACCGAGGTCCTTCTGGAGCTAAGAAGCCACTGCGTTGAGCAGGGTTTTTTGGTCCTCGAGCACATGGCGACCATAGACGCCTTGAAAAGAGAGGACAATATGCTTGGCGAACCGAAGGACAGGCGGGGCGATTGGGCATGGGGATTGCCCGTTAAGGACATCAACCGGGAGAAGGCGGATGTCATTTTCCACGCGGGTTGCAGGTATTCGTATGATCCCGACCTTAGGGATACGGTGAGGGGGGCGCTTTTGCTTCTTCTTGAGGCGGGGATGGATGTGGGAATCGCCGGCAAGGAGGAGTCGTGCTGCGGCGGCAGGGCATACGAACTCGGTTACCGAGGCGAGGCTGAAAATTACGCAGATGACATGCTCTCACGGGTCAAAGCTTCCGGGGCGAAGATGCTTGTGACCCCTTGCGCAGATGGATATGCGCATTTCCGCTATCTCTACCCGCGGATGGGCAGGGAGCTTCCGGTTGAGATTTTTCACATCTCTCAGGTCATAGAGAGGCTCATTGGGGGAGGAAATCTGCGTATTCGAAGGTCCCTGCCACGTCTTCTGACTTATCACGACCCCTGTCATCTGGGGCGGATGAGCGAGCCGTATTTCGGTGAATGGAAGCGAAGCAAGCTTGACCGCTCTATGTCTTTAAAGCGCTCGGGGCGCAAAGGGGTTTACGATACTCCGAGAAATATACTGCGCGCACTTCCGGGAGCTGGATTCGTTGAAATGGAACGCGTCCGCGAGTACTCATGGTGCTGCGGAGCGGGCGGCGGCGTTCTCGAGGCCTATCCGGATTTCGCCTTATGGGCGGCTAAAGAGAGGATAGAGGAAGCCGAGAGCACAGGGGCGGATGCGCTTGTGAGCGCCTGCCCGTGGTGCGAGAGAGTATTTAAGGATGCGGCGGAAGAAATGGGCGCGCGCATCGAAATCCTGGACCTTGTCGATGTTGCCCTTATCTGTTCGGGCGTAAAGGAGGCCGCGGAAACCGCATAAGTTTACGGGGACATGTTCTTGCCTTGAGGCATGGAGGTGAACGGTGATGTCTGCCGGTAAGGGCTTTGAGTGGAACGAGATATCCGATGAAGCGTACGGCGACCTTGAGCAAGCCGTGGGCCCTGAAAACGTATCAAGGGAACCTGCGGTCCTCGACGGCTACGCCTGGCAGCCGACCGTCAACGATGACCCGGCCAAATGGGTTAAGCGCCCGGTAGCGGTTGTGCTTCCGGGAAGCGTCGAGGAGGTGCAGGAGGTTGTGCGCGTGTGCAACAGGCACGGGCTAAAGTTCAAGGCTTTCTCGACCGGGTGGGGCGTTTATTCGGGTCCAACCTACGACAACGTCGTGCAGGTGGACCTCCGTCGCATGGACCGCATCATCGAAATAGACGAAAAGAACATGTTCGCCATCATCGAGCCTTACGTTTGCGGGGCGCAACTTCAGGCGGAGGCAATGAAAAGAGGTCTCAACACCCACATAATAGGCGCCGGCCCCGCCTGCTCACCGCTTGCGAGCGCGACTTCCGGCTGGGGAGTGGGTTGGGACGGCATATACATGAGTTACGGTCACCGAAATCTGCTCGGTGCGGAGTGAAAACGCGCCGACAGAAGTATTGGAACATTAAAAAATCAGTTTCGAAAGAGCTTAATCGTGTG
>CAKZLU010000019.1 GCA_937127245.1 uncultured Actinomycetes bacterium | reverse complement strand
ACCAAACGTCTCGAGCGGTGGGGGTGGATCCGCGTGTATCCACGGATAAATCACCGTGGCCCAATTGAAGCAATCGGTTGCCCCTGTCGCCAGATCGCGGCTATCGTCTGTATCCACGGATAAATCACCGTGGCCCAATTGAAGCTTGTGTTCCCCCATATGCTTTTAAAGTTTATTTGGCATGTAAATGCAACATCAAAATCATATGGAACGGCGTATTTAAATGAGGAAGTGTAAGAAATATTAGAAGCCCTTTTTAGGAGTCCTCAGTCACCGATAATACGGGGAGGCTTTTCGAGCGTGAACATCATTATTTTCTCGCCTGTTCTCGTGCTTATATCCATATGAAGGCTCCTTGTGCGCACACCCAGGATCGACTCAACTATCTCCTCAAGTATCGGGCGCGCCCTTTCAAGCAACGCGACCCTTGTGAGTTTGACCAGTTCGCGCCCTTTCCCTGAATCGTTTGAGGCAAGGTGCTGCTCGGCTTTTGTTATGACGCCCTGCATTCTTACAAGGACCATATCATCAATAATGTAAGTTTTTATTTCAACGGGTCCTCGACCCATGTATTCCTTTTCGAATTTAATCATCGCCTCGCTTATTTCAGCCTCGTACTGTCCCTTTGTTTTCTTTGTCACGTTTTCCAAAACGCTTCCCCCTGAACAAGCTTTATCCTCATTGTCAAAATCCAACAATGCAAACCTCGCGCAACCGCAAGATTTTAATTCGCGGAATCTCATACTGCGCAAACCATCCCGATATGCCTAAATTATTAACCAACAGGTGGATTCTGCCAACCCGGGACCACCCCAACAAAAGTCACGATAGGTTTTCGGAAACAAGATTGATGGCCTTGAGACGGCATTCGGCGGCACAGATTCCGCAGCCTTTGCAGTAATCATAATCGATCGATATGCTTTCTTTGCCATTGGGAAACCTGATGCACCCTTCCGGGCAAAACAGCCAGCATCTTTTACACCCGGTACATTTCTGACGGTCCAACACGGGCTTTACGCTCCGCCAGGTGCCAGTTTTACATCTGACCGTGGAACCAGGCTCCGTGATGATGCCAGCAATTTCATATTCCCACCAACGAGGTCCGTCCTTCCTCAAAAGTAAACCTCCTTTCTTCTGTACACCTCAATGAATAAACTGCCTGAATTGCTGATTTTAAGTAACAAAAAAGCCGAACACACTTTACGTGTTGCTCGGCTTCACTTCCCGAAACGCACCCCGCTGTGGGCCCGCCCGGGACTTGAACCCTCCAATATCGCGGCAACTAACTGTCTTCCGTCTATCCTCAAGTCGGCAGGCTCTTCAAAGCCCCCCGAGCTCCGCCGCATTTTTGTAGAATTATAAGATAGTGTAAAGCTCAAAATCAATGATTTTACACAGGAAAAAGTGAAAAAAGAAAGCGGGCTTCATGGGTGATGAAAATACCCCTGTGTTAGCCATCGGAAACAAATTGCCTTATCGTCAAATCACCGAATCAAAGCCAGTAATCAAAAAATACAATCTTTGTGCGCCCTTTCTTTAGGGGAGGTCTTCGAAATTCGCTCGACAACTCGAGTGAAGACACGCTCAAAAGGAGAACAGGGAAAAAGAACATCCCCAAAGATCACAAATCCATAAAAACAATCTCTTACTCTTCTGCCGCATCGCTAAACGCGAAAGACCAATCGCCACGGTCATCAACCGCTGGGCGCGACATTCTTTCCACAGACCTTGACATCCTTTAGCGCGAGTATAAAAGCAAGCGCTAAAATCAGCATCGGGAAATACAACATAAAGAATCTCCAAGCCATGGTCACGAGTCCCACAGTGTTTTTATTTATGAACACGCTGAATATTCCGGCAAAAGCCACTTCGGCGACACCGCTCTCGCCGGGCACCGGGGCAAACGGCAAAATGCTCGAAACGATTATTTGTCCCATCATCGCCTTCCAGAAATATTGCGGGTAACCAAAACCGCGCAAAATGAAGGAAACCACAACAGCCTGCGAAAACCAAAAAACAACAGTTAGAACAAAGACCAAAAAGATGTGATGTTTGCGCCCGCGGATGAACCTGCGCATGCTGTTCGTGAAGTCGCATAAGTTGGCTTCCAGCCTTTCCTCAAAACGGGCGAAAGAGTCCTTTTTCCTTAAAAAACGAGGAGTCACTCGGTTCAAAAACCTTATTGTCCTTGAAGGTTTCCTTATCTGTGAAAGCGCCAGGATCAGTCCCACAACAGAGATTATTCCAACCAAAATCAGCGCCGTTCTTGCTCCCATATTGATTCTGAATTTCGCCGCGCCAAGAAAGATTACCGCCGAAAAGCTCATAACCATCACAACGGCGGATACAGCGCCAGCGGCAGTCGATACCGCTGTCGCCTCACCGCCCGATAGACCGTAGCGGGAAAGGAAGAAAACCTGTGCGGGAAAACCGCCTGACCTGTATGGGGTAATGGCTCCCGCGAAGGCACTGCCGAGAACTGCTTTTGACGTTCTCCCAAAAGAAATATCTTTCCCCATCGTTTTTGTGATCAGCCTGAACCGGAAACACTCGCACAACCATCTACCAACCACAAGAAGCCCAACGATGACGAAGTAAAAGGCTTTGATGTTCGAAACGGCTTTGAGCGTCTTACCGTCCATTGTCAGAAGGGAGATAACCAGGCAAGCGACGGCGCTCACTCCGAGCGCGACTCCGAAATAAAGCCACATTCTCTTTTTTTCACCGAAAGTTCTCTTACTTTCCATAAGAAAAATGCCATAGAAAAGCCCGGGATAATTTGCGTCCCGGGCTTTTAAACCCTTCGAACGATTTGCATTACTTTGCCATACGCTGTCAGAAATTACAAGTTGAGCAAGCTCATGTGAGCCCATCCCCCTACAAACTTATACGGGCAGCAGCAGAGATTGTCACCCCATTGCACAGTACGCCTCATGTGTGACTTGCAGCCCACAAACTTATACAGACATTAGCAGAGAAGGTCTCGGAAGCAATTTAAGCGGTTTTTCTTCCCGCGAAAACGATTGGGTTAAAAACCTTAAATGCGAAGGCGGCGCAAATCTTTGGAAAATGTCACTCAGAAGGGCCAGGAAGCTTGCCATCGGAACCGTTGGTGGAAAGATTCTCCTTGTATTGAAGTAAAGGTTTTAAGCGTATATCAATTTTCCGCGAGGCGCACTCGCAGGTTTCAACATTAAGGTCCGCGCCGCATACGGGGCATATACCGCGACAAGAGGGCGCGCAAATCCTTTTATGCGGAAGCGAAAGGCAGATAGCGTCCCTGAAAACGGGCTCAAGGTCGAGCACTCCGTCAACGACAAGATATTCACTGTTTGGACCCTCCACCTCCTCGTATCCACTGCTCACAAAAATGGCGACTTCCCGAATCGTGATATCGAAAGGGAAAGAAAACGCATGCAGGCACCTTGCGCACTCGAGCTCCACCCCGCCCTTCAAAGACCCGGCAATTTCCACGCCGCCCGAGACCCTCCTCATTTCCACCTTCCACTCCATGTCGGCGCCACTTACAAAATCGAGCTCATAGCCCTTAATGGGAGTTAGACCCGAGGTCCCTTTAATTCTCTTTGAATCGCCAACATTGGACATCACATTCGTGACATCAATTTTGAAGATTTCATGTGCATGCCCATCAACCGAATGCTCTTGTGGTTTTTCTTGCTTTGGCACGTTGTGAAATTCACGCAAAGACAATCACCTCTATGGAAATTATACGGTGATTTACCTCTTTCATTCACTGAGAATAAGCAAAATAGGGTCAGCGGACTATTACGGGGTTGATGAGGTATGGTTAAGACCGATGAAAATCCTTACCGGAGAGTTTTGTCGTTCTGTCTTATTCCTCTTCGGACACCTCGTAATCGTATCTTTCCTCAATTTCAACGTCCGAGAGTTTGCGCAGCCTTTCACGCCAGGTTCTCACTCTGCTCAATATGTCGTCAATAGACTGGCTAACGTCAAGGAGTTGGGCTTCCAGTTCTCCGAAAATGTTATCGGCGTAGTCCTCAGCCTCTAACACTATCTGCTTTGCTTCCCTTTGAGCCTCATCAAGCATGTGGGCTCTCTCGAGCCTCGCCTCCTCCATTATGCTAGTCTCCTGCACGAGCCTGTCGGCTTCCTTCTGGGCACGTTCCACAATCTCCTGAGCCTCACGCTCGGCATCCGCAATTATTCTTTCCTTTTCTTTAGTTATGATCCTTGCAGTTTTCAATTCACCGGGTAGAGTCGCACGGATATCATCAAGCATGTCGTAGAACTCAGCTTCGTTGATCACGACAGATGATGAGAGAGGAAGCTTTCTTGCTCTTGCGACGAGATCTTCGAGCATTTCGAGTCGAGCGAAGATATCCATAAAACCCTACCCCTTTCCTTGATTTCCTTTTCTGGAAATATCCTTATATTTTTTGGCAAGCCGCTTTTCAACCGACTCGGGAACAAGACCTTTAATCGAACCTCCGTAAGATGCAACCTCCTTCACCCCACTGGAACTGAGGAAGGTGTATTCGGGGCTTGCCATAACAAAAAACGTTTCGATTCGCTCATCCATTTGGCGGTTGAACTGTGCCATCTGAAATTCGTATTCGAAATCAGAAAGGGCTCTAAGACCTTTTACAATCACAGAACAGTCGTACTTCTTCGCCAGTTCTACAAGTAAGGTGTCGAACTTCACAACCTCGATGTTTTCCTGACCCTGCAGAGATTCAACCAGCATCTCCACGCGCTCATCGACACTGAACAGAGGAGACTTTCCCGCGCTCACCGCTACGGCAACCACCACCCTGTCGAAGTGCTTCGCGGCACGAAGAATAACATCGAGATGTCCGTTTGTTACTGGGTCAAATGTCCCCGGACAAATCGCCGTCTTTAACATACGCTTTGAGGATTTACTCATTCACACTCTTTCAACCTGTATACTGAAACAGCGGAATCTCCGTAATCCCGCCTTTCTACAAGTTCCCATCCACTCCCGGTAGGCTCGAACTCATTTCCAGGATAGCCGCGGTAAACAAGATAACCTTCTGATGCAAGCATTCGCTTTTGCTCGATTCTCCGAAATATCTCCTCGAGCAGGCGCTTTTCAATTCTAAACGGGGGGTCAACAAAAATCAAATCATACTCGCCTTTAACCCTTTTCAAACCGCCCGGCAGGCGCGCCACGTGGACTTTCGCCCTGTCCTCAAGGTGAGCGCGCTTCAGGTTGGTCTCAATGTAACGGGCAGTTGGCGCATGACATTCCACAAAATCCGCGCTCTCGGCTCCCCTGCTCAAAGCCTCTATTCCGAGTGTGCCCACGCCAGCGAAAAGGTCAAGTACTCGCGCTTCTTCCACGGCGTCACCGATTATCTCAAAAAGAGATTCCTTTACCCTGTCAAGCATGGGACGGACCCGCCTGCCTGTCGCCCCGTAAAGCCTTGTTCCCTTAGCCTTACCAGCCACAATCCTCAAAGCCGTTCACCCTTTGAACCCAAGCTTTCGCGAACCGGAACCCTCGCCGGACCGATTTGGTTTTCAGCGTTCAAATCTTCTGTCTTACCTCAAGCAACAAAAAGCCAGTCTATTTTTCTTGCGAATCTTCTTTTCACTTCCTCAAGAAGCAGTTGATTGGGCGGCTCTTTCATAAGGGGGTCAGAGTCAACGATCTCGAACGCCGCTTCCCTCGCCTTTCTTATCAAATTGATATTCCTCGAGGTTTTCACAAGTCTCATATCAGAGACCCCCGATTGCCGCATACCGAATAAAGTTCCCTCACCCCTTATCATCAAATCCGCCTCTGCAAGCGAAAAGCCATCGCTGTACTTCCTGATAGCCTCCGTTCGAGCTTTCGCCTCGTCGCTTGCTGGTTCGGCAAATAGAATAAAGATCCCGCGCTCAACCCCTCTGCCAACCCTCCCCCGCAATTGATGAAGCTGAGCAAGCCCAAACCTTTCTGCGTTTTCAACAATCATGATCGTAGCGTTCGGAACATCGATTCCCACTTCCACAAGAATTGTTGAAACAAGGACGTCTATTTCACCCGCCTCAAATCTCTTCATGATATTTGCCTTTTCCTCACTTTTCATTTGTCCGTGCAAGTGGGCGATTCGAAAGTCGGGGAAGAATTTCCTCAAGTTTTCGACCTCCGCCGCAACGGCTTTTGCCTCAAGGCTTTCAGAATCCTCTATCAGAGGGCATATGACAAAAGCCTGCCTCCCCCGGGAAATTTCATTCCTGATCCTCGCAAACACTCCAATCCTCTGCGATTCGTCTGCCACAACCGTGATCACGCCTTTTCTTCCAGGCGGCAGTTCATCCACCGTCGAAATATCCAGATCCCCGTACAATGTGAGGGCAAGCGTGCGGGGTATCGGGGTAGCCGACATATGAAGCACATCGGGTGCTTTGCCTTTGGTGGCGAGAATGAACCGCTGCCTGATCCCAAATCTGTGCTGTTCGTCAACGACCACAAGAGCGAGGTTTTTGAACTTGACTTTCTCTTGTATGAGAGCGTGCGTGCCGATGACGATATCCACATCACCTTTGGCGATGTCCCCGAGAAGTGCCGGGGGCGATCCCTTTGAGAGCATCTCAACCCTGATTGGGATTTCAGATAGCATCTTTCCTATGCGCTCGGTGTGTTGAGAAGCGAGCACTTCAGTTGGAGCCATGATAGCACCCTGATAACCGTTCTCGACGGTCAGCAAAAGAGCGAGAACCGCTATAACCGTCTTGCCCGAGGCAACCTCTCCTTGAAGAAGTCGGTTCATCTGGTAATCGGATGTCATGTCTTTGACTATCTCATCCAAGCACCTCTTTTGAGCAGAGGTGAGCTCAAACGGAAGGGAATTTAGAAAACGGGCGACCAACGCGCCCGGCGGTTTGTGCGCGATGCCCTTTGCGTTTCTTTGCCTGAATCTTTTCTTATAAGCGAGCCCAACCTGAAGCAGGAATATCTCCTCGAAAATCATCCTTCTCCAGGCCTGTTTCAAATCATCCGGGGATTCGGGAAAATGGATTTGTTTTAGCGCCTTTTCAATGGGAAGTATTTTGAATCCATCTCTTACGCGCTCCGGTATGGGATCAAGGAGTCCGGGAACATATGCGAGAGCGCGGCTGATAAGCCTTCTGAGCATAGCGGAGGTGACCCCGGAGGTACAAGGATATACCGGAACAATCCTTCCGGTGTGTACTTGCTCAGCCACTGAAGACCCCCCGGGACTGCCAATGATGTCGTAGTCAGGGTTTACGATCCGCAATCTGCCGTAGGTGAAATTTACCTTACCGGAAAATGCGACTTCCGTGCCTTCCTTCAGCCTCTCGGCATGATAAGGCTGGTTGAACCACACGCCTGACAAATAACCGGTCCCATCGTATATATCGACGACAAGCATATTCTTTCTCGTCCGTGTCTCCCTCAAATCAACATTGCATACCCGACCCACCACTGTCACGTCCTGACCTGTCTTAACGCTGGAAATAGTCGAAACATTTGAGCGGTCAAGGTATTTACGGGGGAAGTGGTATAAAAGGTCGATAACAGTTTCTATTCCAAGCGACTTTAGCTTAGCGGCAAGCGCGGAGCCAACGCCGTAAAGAGACGTGACGGGAGCATAGACGGAAGCGTCTTGGCGAGCTTTTGTCTCACCGGGGGCAGAGCTCCTCGCTGAATGATTTCCTGTTAGTTTAATATTGTTGTCGACCATAGAAAAATCGGTTCCCCCGAACGTCTTTATATATAATACCGAAAGATACTGACGATTCGTGCATCCGGGGAGATATGAGTGTAGAGCCTTTACGCAAAAATCAGGTTGTTTTCATCAATCCAGATTGTTGTTAACAAGACTCTGGGTCGCCTATCTTTCGGAGGTGAGGAAGATGAACGAGGTTGGAAAGCTCGGGACCGCCGCCAGAGAATTGAAGAGCAGAGCTCTGTCAAGAGTTTTCAGGATTGCCATCAACAAAGCCGTAAGGGACATAGGCATAACGGGTGACGCTGTCAGAAACGCAAGGTCATTCCTCAGGCTTTTCGGGGAATCCGACGGTGGATTTCCCACCGAGCTTTTGAAGCTCGGCGCATCCATGTGGTCAGGATATATGCTCACCCCCTTCGCCGAGCAGCAGATGAAGGGGTGGGTTTTCCCCTATTGGTTGAGAAAGCAGACAGACCCGTCTTCCAGCTCGTTTATTCCTCACAGTCACGCGTATTTCTACGCGAACAAGACGCACAGAAACTGGACAGGCGTGGGAATTCCGGGTTTCCCGTATGAGGGGTCAATCGATGTCAGAGGTCTTGTAACCCCTTGGCCTTTCGGACCTTCAATCGACATCTGGTTGATGGTCGGTGAAAACTTGATTTGCCCTTCTGAGCTTGAGAACGTAAACCAGGAGATTCTCTTTGATCTTCCCATCGTCAGGACAAGCTTCGAAGCAAAGGGGGTTCGCTTCTCGCTAACAAATTTTCTGGGGAACCCCAAAGAGATGGTTGTTCTTCTGGGCATCGCTGAGGCGGAGAACACCTCCAAAAACTCCTTAAATGTCGCGACCGTGATCTCGGTCAGACCGTATAACACAGAATCAATTTCGGCCATCAACAAGATAACTTACAGACCGGCGGACAGATGTTTCGACACGGACGACAAACCCATCCTGTATCTGCCGGAGGAGCCCGACGAAGTCCTCCTTTCCGATTATCTCCACGGAGATGTGGCAATTCTTTTGAGAGACAGAAAGAGGAAACGTCCGCCGTCCTGGTCAATTCAGATAGAGGAGCCGGTTGGTCTTGCTACCGCAGCGGCTGTTTACAGAAGCACCCTTAAACCGGGGAAAAAGAGCTCGCTCGTCTTTGCTTGCCCCCTACCGGAAGGCTCAAAACCGCCTTTCACGGCAATCCTTCCGCAAGGGAAAAGCAACCAAATTGCGCGGGATGAGCTTGAAAATCAGCGGAAAATCTGGGAAGAAACCCTGTCGGAAGGCATCGCCCTTTCAGTCGCGGATTCCCTGTACGAACGGCCATTCAAAGTAAACAAAGCTTATCTGCTGCTCCTGTATGACGGACCTTGCATCACCCCTGGTGTTTCAACCTATCACATGATGTGGTTCAGGGACGCCGCCTACCTCGTGCCCGCGCTCGAGCGAACGGGAAACCTGGAACTGGCAAGGTCTATACTCCTCACCTATCCCGACAGGCAAACGGAGGAAGGATTTTTCAGGTCCCACTCGGGAGAATGGGACTCAAACGGTCAAGCGATCTGGACTCTCGTCAACCACTACAAAATGACAGGAGACCTCGAGTTCTTGAAGAAAGTATATCCCTCCATAATGAAAGGCGTGAGGTGGCTTGACCAGAAGAGAATGCTTGACCTCGATCCCCAAGACCCTCGCTACGGGCTGCTTCCGCCCGGTGTAAGCGCTGAGCATTTCGGACTTAACGATTGTTACTACTGGGATGACATATGGGCGGCTGGCGGCGTTCTCGCTGCAAAGGAAGCGGCGCTTTCCCTCGGGTTTGAAAGCGACGCCCGCTACTGCCAAACGCTCGCTTCGGGTTTTGTGGATTCTCTCAAATACTCCTGGGAGAAAGTTTGGGAAAGACTCGGTAGAAAAGTGATACCCATATCACCCTTTAGAGACGTTGACGCAGCAAGCATCGGGATACTCTGCGCGATTTATCCATTAGACCTGTTTTCAGCCGACGACGAGGCGATCGCGAACACCGTAGAAGAGCTCGTTGATAAGTGCTTTTACAAGGATGTCCACTATCACGCAATCTTCCACTGTGGACTAAACCCATACCTTTCCATGCACGCGGCGCAGTACTTCCTTAAAAAGAGAGACCCGTACGCGTTACGCATTTTCGAATCCTTGATGTCGATGGCGACCGACACGATGAACTTCCCGGAAGCGATTAACCCTCAAACCGGCGGCGGCGCATATGGTGACGGTCACCACGGCTGGGCGGTGGCGGACATCTTCAATTTCTTAAGAAACCTGTTCGTGATGGAGAAAGAGGAAAAATTAACTATCCTTCCGCTGTCAAAGAAGGAATGGCTTGATGACAACAGGCAGATAGTCTTAAGTGATGCTCCGACGACATTTGGGGTTGTCAGTTACGCAATCAAGTCCGAAAACCCAGCCGAAGTGGCAATAGAACTGAGTTGCAATTTCAGAAAGACGCCTGAGGAAATCGAAATAAACCTCCCGTTTAAAATAACCGGCGCGACCGTCGATAAGAAGCGGATGGAAATCAAGAAAGCGGCAAACAAGATCATCGTCCCGCCCGGCTCAAAGAAAATAACCGTTTCCGTTGACCGCGGAAAATAAGAGGGCATCCTTTTATGAGCGGGCAGGAAGGGCGCCTGTTTGGGGTTGCGTCGCGACCTTTGATTTTGTGCTATCATATACGGCTGTACGCGAAAGGAGAGATCAAGTTGTCAAACGTTTGTGACATATGCGGGAAAAAACCTGGTTTTGGCTTCAACGTAAGCCACTCACATAAGAAGACAAAGAGGCGCTGGACGCCTAACGTTCATAAGATGCGGGTTGTCGTTAACGGAAGTCCACGGACGCTCAGCGTTTGTTCGAAATGCCTGAAAGCCGGGAAGGTCACCAAAGCCTGAAAATTGGTGCCTCATATTTTTCCCTCGATGTATACATCACCCGTTGTCAGTTTCAGAATTCTGACCATGCCGTCCTCAATGTAACCCGCGGTCGGGAACTCCCCAGGCTGTTTGGGAAGGGAACAACTCCCGGCATTAACAAGGGTGACCCCTCCAACTGTTTTGATTTCCGGAATATGAGTGTGACCCCTGTGAATCACATTTATGCCTGAACGGGAGGCGAGTTTCACAATCTCCTCCTCCGTGCTTTTATGCCCGTGTGTGACAAGTATCTTCAGACCATCGCAGAAAACAAAAGCGAAATCCGAGAGTATGTGGTTGTTCAGAGCAAGCTGGTCAACTTCTGAATCGCAGTTTCCCCGCGCGTGTATAACAGGCACGGGATAAGAGTTTAGAATATCGGCAAGACGGCGCGGGTCATATGAACTCACGATTGGGTTAAAGATACCGTGGTAAAGCACATCCCCAGCGTGCATAACCATATCCACGCTGCCGAGTGCGCCAATCGCGCGCTCCCAACCGGCAGGGTCACCGTGGGTATCGCTAATCAATCCGATTCTCATACTTGCCCCCTTTCAAGTAAGCACACGGCACACCCAAGCCCGGGCTAACTGAACAAGTTATCGCGTCCCATACCACGTCACGAGCCCTTTCCACAGCTTCCCTCAGGTCATATCCGAGCGCGATATAAGCACAGATAGCAGCTGAAAGTACGCACCCGGTTCCGTGAACCCTCTTTAATTTCATCAGTTCTCTCGAATAAACGCTGTAACCTTCTTTGGTTACCAGGACGTCAAGCGCCTTTCCCTCGTGCTTGCCACCAAACAAAAGACCAGTCACGAGGACGGAACGCGCCCCGAGCTTGACGAGCCCCATAGCCGCTTGAGCGCAATCATCGACATCCGAAAATGAGTGTCCGGTAAGCGCTTTGAGCTCCTCGCCGTTCGGGGTCACGACGTGTGAGAGGGAAACCAACTCCTCAAGTAGCCTTGATTTCGCCCCTGTCGATACCAGTTCCTTGCCACAACCGCTGCGCAGGACAGGATCGACAACAAGGGGCATGTCAGGGAATCTCTTAAAGGCTTGGGCGAGAACCGAGACAGTCCCCTCCAATCCCACTACTCCGGTCTTTGCGGCTGCGGGGGTAACATCCTCGAGAAGCACGTCGAGCTGCTCCCTGACCACGCTCTCGTCGAGATCGCGGCGACCTCGTACACCCGCCGGACCTTGATAAGTCACACAAGTAATTACGGCTGCGCTGAAAACGCCAAGCTTTTCAAAAGTCCTGACATCCGCGATTACTCCCGCTCCTCCGGAGGGGTCGAGCCCCGCGCAGGTGAGCGCCACCGGGATAGTTCTTGCCAAACTCACACCTCTCTTCTCAAAGTGGTTCAGACAAAATGCTCATAACCGTAGGCGCCAATATCCACCCTGCTTCCGTCTTTCCTTATGATGAAGCGACCCTCACGGTCAGCATGCATTCTTCCGATCATGGTGACGGGCACGCCTCGCTGGGCGCAGTGCCGCTCTATCTGTTCAAAGACCTTCTCGCTGGTGGTAAAGATTAACTCAAAATCCTCGCCGCCCCCAACGGCCCAGGCAAAAGGGTCCTCACCTTCGAGTTCGGCAAGACGCAGG
>CAKZLU010000018.1 GCA_937127245.1 uncultured Actinomycetes bacterium | reverse complement strand
GGTGACCGATCGTTACCTCGAGCTCGCATCGCTTTACAGAAACCGCTTCGCCTGAGACTCTCCACGCTGCCTTTCACAGGATGACGGTTTCTACACTCGTTCTATGCGAGTGCCCTTGAGCAATTTCTAATCCCTTGACACGGGGGGGGCCGCGCTATTCTTTAGGCAATGGATAACCTAAAGGCTTAGTGACTTATGGTGGTAAACCGTTGAAGACTTGGGGAGGGATTGTCCTTGCGGGTTAAGCATTCGAGATGTATGGTTTTATCCCTTGCGTTCTTATTTTTAATCGTGTTTAACACGATATGCGTACAATCTGTAATGGCAACACCACCGACACAGGCAAGAGGCGCGCATACGAGCAGCGGCGGTGACGATTATGGTGAGTATAGGTACTTAGCAGAAGGATACACGGGTTTCACCAGCAATTACGTAGCCATCTTTAATCTTCACGGCGATTCTCAAACCGTAGAAAATCTATATACTGACGAGAACGGTTACTCTTGGAAGAAGACATTCAATATAGGAGTAGGGGGCAACAGGCGAGCTACCAGGGAAATCAATTCTGATATTGGGGTGAAAGGAAGGTCTATAGCTACAAGAGTAAAGGGGTTAAGCGGTAGCTTGATGGCCGAAAGATCATCTTACGTTGGTTACGAAGGAACAAGCAGCAGCGGGACTCATAGTCCAACTCGAGGCTCTTGGTATTTCCCTGAGGGTTATACAGGTCATGACTTGTATATTGCTGTAAGGAACTGCTCAGACAATCAACAGACTTTCCATTTTATGTTCTACTTGACCAGTGGGTTCTATCGAGACGTAACCAAGACTGTGAGAAGAAGTTGCAGAGGAACAATAAGAGTGAATGATTTTGTTCCTTCTGATCGTGATGTGGCTATCGAGGTCTGGTCAACAGGACCATTCACTGCGGAGCGATCATCACTAGCCGGAAACGTTGCGACAAGCAGTAGTGGTCATCGCTATATGGGCAATTCGGAGTACTTACACGCCGAAGGTTACGGAAGTTTCTCGACATACATCTCAATGGCAAACATTTCCGGGTGGTCAACTACCGGCACAGCAGCATTTTTCGATTCACAGGGTAGGGGCGCGACTCGTTCAATTGGAATTCCCCAAAACAGTAGGCGGACCATCCGGCAAGATGTTTTCGGATCTGGTGTAGACTTCTCTACTATCACAGCATCCTCAGGTCCCGATATAGCATTTTCTTCAGAGAGGAGCAGCTATTATGGGTCTTGGGGAACAAGCAGCGAGGGAACATGTTGTGCGAATGCTGTAGTAAAGCGCGTATTTGCTGAAGGGTACACAGGCCACGACACCTATATAGCTGTATGCAATGCTTCAGACGTATCTGATCGAACAAAATTCCAAATCAATTTCTATGTTCGCGGTTCTGGAGTGTATAATGGTATTTGACCGCGAGAAGTGGGACAAAGGCAACCTTTCACGTTAATGAATATTTGAATCCGATTGTAGGAAATAATAAAGAATATTGCTTCTCCGTCTATCCTGTGGACCCTGGACATTCTTGGCCACATGGGATTGAGAGAACGTCATATTTCAACTGATCGAACTCTGGAGGAGGCTTCTGTAGGAAGGGGGATCATGAAAAAACAAATACTGATCATCGGAGTATCAGTTGCGTTTCTCTTGCTGTGCATCTTTCTAATCCTGAATTTGAATTTGAGAACAAGAACAGGGTCAAGCGGAGCTCATGCCGCAATGCTCAAAAACATAGCAAGAAATGCTTCTGCATCCATAAGGAATATTACGACTTATCATGTCAAGTTGGAAAGGAGAATCCTCAACACTACGGATATGGGAAAACCCAATAGTGTTGGGGAAACGCTTGTCTGCGAAATTTGGCGGCAGTATCCTGACAAATACAAGGAGATAACCTTCATAAAGAGGTACGGTGCGCCCAGCTCATGGCATGTGGTCGTCATAAATGGTTCCAGCTATTACTGCGAGGGTCCCAGCAACGTGGAAATAATAACTAACTCCCCTCCTTTTGACTCTTACACAAGCGACATAGATTATCCATACGATCTTCAGAATTACTTAATTTCATTGGCAGAAATGGGAAATGTCGAAATGGGAATAGTAGGGGACGATGTTGTTGCCGGGAGAGCTACTTATGTTGTGGAGCGCAGGCTTTCGAGGGGGAATGCTGCCTTGGGAAACAGAGAAATGTTGTGGGTTGACAAACATACTTCTGTGTGTCTCCAACAGAAAATATTTCAAGGTGATGTAGTGATAAGTGAAATGAAAGTCAAATCCTTTGAGCCAAATGCAAATATGCGCCCCGATAATTTCGCAGTACAACACTCCAGCTCAAAAGATTCATGTGTTATTGATGACGGCTACAGGGAGATATCCATTGAAATGGCAAGAACATTGGGCGGGTTTACTCCGATTATTCCAGCCTACCTCCCCGAGGGTTACAAGATGGTCTCATGCGGATGGCGTGACCCTGAAGCTTCAGGGCTTCCGTCGGAGCTTCCCGATGAAAAAGCTCCATTATGGTATAAACCGATCTATCTACGGTTCTCTGATGGTGTCTCAGACTTATGGATTTGTGAAGCACAGAAACGTGATGCCTGTGGCGCTGAAGCCTCGCTAAACTTGAACCCGGAGGGAACCTCGACCATTCTTGATGTCAAGTTGCCAGGTGGCAGGGGGAGACCGGTTGATGCCTATTATGAACCAGTGAAAAATACAATAAGTTTTATCCATCGGGGGATAAAAGTCAGACTCAAAGGCAATCTCACGAGAGAAGCACTGGTAAGAATCTCCGAGTCGATGATTTAGGCATGTGGAGAATGGATAACAGACTGGTTGTATGGATTCTTCTTATGCTGGTACTTACGAGCGGACTGTCTGGTTGCGCGACAACTCGACACATAGAGGGTTTTAGGGATATCCCTCTTTATCCCAATGCCAAACTAAGATATCTCTCCCTCAAGCGGCAGCTTCCAGATGGGCGTTTATACAACGTAGTATCTATGCTGAGATATACAACCTATGACAGACTCAACAGCATTAAGTCATTCTGCGAAAAAGAGATTCCAAAGTTTGGCTGGCGGAAAGTTTCGACTTCCAAATTCTCGATCACTTACGAAAAGGATGATTCAGTTCTTGAATTGAAATTCGGAGTTGCAGGGAAAGAAGGAAATCAGATTCTTTATCAAGTACTTGAAGCATCACTCAAAAATGGATAACTGGATTGCGTTTGAGCTTTTCGTTTGGAAAAACAATGTCTTGCTCACAAACGAGTCCTCCTCGCTATTGCCGGGAGAGATATGTAGGGTTTCACCACGATCTTTGTGTGACCCAAATCAGCTCATCGGCGAGGGCAGACAAACCAGTCGAATTTGACGCTATCTTGGCTTGGGAAGAGATAGGCAAAAGAAAGAACCTTAAATCAATTATTACGTCAGGGGTCATGGAGTGTACACACAGTATGTAACTGTGCCGAGGATGTCCTGTGTATCGGTTGATGTGAACGCTTTTCTTGTTCCTCGCATTGGAAGTAATGCATCTTACGCATGTTCCGTTTATCCAACAGAGAGTTCCTGGCCACACGCTGTTGAAAAGACAATCGCGGCAGTAGAAAAATTGATGGTCAAGTAAGGGGCTCATTGGGCATCGCTTGAGGATGCTTCAAAAAAGATTGTCGTGACAGGCGTATTTGAAACGCCGACCTTGTTCCTAACAGAGGATCTGTCCCGAGTCAAGTATTTCTCCCCACCGGGGGCTCTCAATTGCTAAATAGGATGTCCGAAGTAAACGACGCTTGAGCTGCCGGACACTGTCAAATGTAATTTGTAAAGACCCCGAATTAGAAATTGCTCAAGGGCACTCGCATAGAACGAGTGTAGAAACCGTCATCCCGTGAAAGGCAGCGTGGAGAGTCT
>CAKZLU010000017.1 GCA_937127245.1 uncultured Actinomycetes bacterium | reverse complement strand
ATGGCAAGGAAAGCGGGAATGCGGAATCGCTGGAAAGGTGGATGTACTCTTGTGGCGCAGCTCGACTTTTCCTGCAACCCCGAAAAGATGGACGACGTAATCGGGGCGGCTGAATGGTGCTGGTTCGGTCCCCTGTACGGGGCCTATCAGGTGAACTTTCGTGATGGCTTTCACATTGGAAACGGAAGATGGTTACGTCCCGATTGGGACATGAAGCCAACTGACATGATAAGCAGGGTGCTTGAAATCCCCGCGTTCCAGGCTATGTGCCGCGCTGTGGAAGCAAAGCCGAGAGAGTATCAAGCACACCTCCTTCCGTGGCTTGAAAAGCCTCCCAAGACTTACACGGCTGGCATGATGCTTGCGGGAGACGCAGCGGGTTTTCCCTGCCCGCTTGAGGCAGAGGGAATCTGGCATGCGTGTCTGTCAGGAAAAATTGCAGCCGAAACGGCATCCTGGGCGATATCGCGCGGGGACGTCTCAGAAAGATCGCTTTCCGAATATGAGAGGCGGTGGAAGGCGTCCGCGCTCGGGAAGGAACATGAGTTCGGCAAGGAGTTCGTCAGCCTCTGGAACGCGAGCATTTTTGATCCCAAACAGATGGAAAGGCAGATCCAGTTTCTTTTGGAATTTTCGATGCTGCATCCGTTTTCCATCGTGTTCGACTGGGGAGACGCTCATATGGACTGCTTCAACCAGCATCTTGAGCATTTCCTTGATATCGCGCCCGAATTCGGGGATTTCGGGCGGAAATTCATAGCTCCGCTGGCGCGAGGGATTTGGCCCGTTAACGTGAAAAGAATCCTTATTGCGGTAAAGCGGAAAATACCATTCTTGCGAGGCATTGGGGATGAAACCTATTTCCGGCTTGTCGCAAGAATCTCCAAAGCGCTTGCTCCCTATCTTGAGCCAGGAATAGACCAGAGGTCACCTGTTCCGAGGGACAAGTTCGAGGCTTCGCGCAGGCGCATCTGAAGGATAATTTTAAACGAGGATTTCGTTTGGGGGTGTTTAAGCATGGGCGACCGAATGAAGATTGATTTCACGAAGCTTGTCATGCACGTTGATACTGACAAGACCGGCGATTTCATAAAGTACGACGAGAGCAAGTGCGAGGGGTGCGGGAGGTGCGCGCTTGTCTGCTCTTTCAGGCTTTGGTCTATAAGAGAGGGGAAAGCGAAACTTTCAAGCAAGTATCGCGAGTATTGTCTGGAATGCGCGGCTTGCTGGGAAATATGCGAGGCGGAGGCGATTGATTTCTCATACCCCGCGGGCGGAACCGGCGTGGTTATTGAATATGGATGAAAGAAGAGATAAACAAATCTATAATAACTAATCAGTAATCGTTTGATGTAAAGAGTATGCGGGGCGGACGTTTTGTAAACAGGGAATTTGTGGGTTCCTTCTGAGATTTTCATTCCGAGAGGTGCGGGGACCATGAAAAAGGGTAGGATTTTCACTCGAGCGTTTTTTTCCGCTATTGTTTGTTTTCTGCTGCTGGGCGCGTTCATTTCCGGAAGCGCAGGTGAGGCTCGAGGATTCGAGAAAAAAATCACGTATTATAGCAACTCGTCGTCCTCCTTAAGGAGAATTGTTCTGCAGATCGGCTCGGATGTTCCTCAAGTGATCTCCTATAGAATAGAGGCACTCCTCCGGGCCGCGCTGGGTGGAAAAAAAATTATCAAGAGGAATTTCGACGACTCGCTTTTAAACCTTCCTTCAGGTGCTTTTATCATATCCATCGGAGATGCGACCGGCGCGCGGTCACTCATCAGTGACGCTGAAATCCAAGGTCTCGGCTCGGAAGGGTTTATCGTCCGCAGCGGAGTGGTAAACGAAAGGTACGCGATTGTCACCCGCGGCAATCCCCCGATTCCGGACCGCTATAACCTCGGTGTTAACAGGGGCGCGCTTTACGGCGCCTACGCGCTGCTCGAGGAGCTCGGGTTTGCTTTCCTCCATCCGCTTGACCCCTTCATACCCCAGAAAATAACCGTTCCTTCCCGTGAGATAAATCTGATTGAAAAGCCATACTGGCCTATGCGCGGAATACACATCCACACCATGCATCCGCTTGAATTGACAAACCTTTTAAACGGGTGGGGTAAGACCGGTCCGTATGACGAAGAGGGTTGGAGGGCTATGCTGCCCGAATGGGAGCGCTTTCTTGAGTGGGAGATCGCAAACCGTCAGAACATGGTGGAATGGGTGCCGCTTTGCGCTTCCTCTTGGGAGGAGTTTGCCTCAAGTCAAACGAGAAAGGAGCGTTTCGCCGAACTTGTTCGCAGTGCGCACGACTGGGGCATAGCGGTCGGGATTGACGTGCCGTTCGCGCTGGTTCAACAGCACGCGTGGTATGCGATACGCGAGAGGGGAGATCTCGAGGCTGAATTCGCGCAGATAAGGGCACGGATCGACTGGTGCATGGAAGCGGGTTTCGATTTTCTGGGAAGCGAAATGGGCACAAGCGAGTTCCTTCCGACCGAAGATACCCGTATGGTTGCGTGGATGGATGAGGCAGCCCGCTATCTCGACGAGCGCTATGGCGGTAAGCGAATATACATGAAGATTCACTGTTCCACGGGCCAGAAGGCAACTAACTATGTCGATCCGGAGACGGGCGAGCCACTTAACTACAATTTTCTCGCTCACTATGCCGATCCCCGCTTAGGGATATTGCCACACAGCGTGCAGTTTTACTCACTTGAGGACCCTGCTCCCACCTACGGAAACAAGAACTTCGCCTACATGAGGGAGTTTCTGCAAGAGGAGGCAGGGGTTCGCGAGGTCTTGTGGCACCCTGAAAGCGCATACTGGTGCACTTACGATATTGACATGCCCCTGTTTTTCCCGCTTTACGCCGAGAGAAGACTTTACGACTTGAGGCTGATCGCGCAGGATGAGATTGAGGGGCGAGTTGGCAGAGGTCAGTACGCTGGATCAAGAATAAATGGGCAGATGCTTTTTTCAAGCGGCTGGGAATGGGGATACTGGCTCAACGACGTAATCGCTGCGCGTGCGGCGTGGAACCCGCACATGGAGGAGAAAAACCACTGGAATGCTTTCCGCAAAGCGCTCACACCGGTTATAAAAATTTTTGGTTCTGCGAAGCGTGAGATGAGAAGAGCGCTTGTCGAGATAGTGAAAGCACAGCAAGATCTGCTAATTCATGGAAAGGTAGGGGGTATAAGGCCGCCCACCGTGGTGAAGCGCAACGGTCAGGGATTCCTTGAAGGCTGGGATTCGCTTGATGACCTGGGCGACATAATCGGCATCCTTCCCTTCGTCGAGCCGATTCACGCTCAGCCGGACAGGCTTCAACCGGTCGGAATTTACGACCTTTTCGAGGCTACCCCGCTTTACAGCGAGGTAAGACCTCTACTCAGAGAGATGGCCATAAGATTTAGCGAGCTTTACAGCAGGCTATCACTACTTGAGGGGCGCGTTCCTCAGGCCGCGCGGAAGTACTTCGATGAGCTTAAAGACGCTATGGAGATCACCGCCTTGAGAGCCGAGCAGGTTTACGGTCTTTACGACTACATTTATCTTTGGGATGAGCCCTTATCTTTCCGCCGTTCCAGGCTTCAGTCGGCGCGCGACGCGCTCGACCGTGCGATGGAAATTGCGGGCAGAGCCGAAAGCAGATACAGAGTCGAGCCCGAACGGATTACCGGCTGGTATTACAACCCAACTTCTTACGTGTTCGGCTATCTTTGGACTGCTAAAACGCTTTGGTACTGGTGGAGGGATGAGGGCAAAGCACTCATGCAGCCTATAAGACCTGGATTCATGAATATCGCAAATCCCATTGACCAGGCAGTGGGTGAGGGCCCTCTCAATGATTTCGCCATACAGTTGAGACGTCTGGGGGACTGCATCATCCCCGGTCTTTTCGAGATCGCAGGAGCCCCGGCAAGGGAGCCGGACATGAGCAGGATAAAAAGATGGATCCGCTCATTTTGATATCGGGCGTTTTTAAACGGCAGGAACCATAAATTTTTCTATCAACCCCGTTTGATGTCTCATGTCGCCTGAAAACCGTAAAGACGCGATTGATTTATCATTTTTTCGGCGCTTTAAAAAAGGAGGATTTTCTTGGTTGATGAAAGTTTTGCCTCATACCGAAGGCCTGATTTTATAAGGTCTGATTTTCAATCTCTTGAGGGAGAATGGTCGCTCGAGTTCGACCCAGATTGTCGCGGTCTTCGCATGGGTTGGCATAAAAAATGGGATTTTTCTCGAAGGGTAAGGGTTCCGTTTTGTCTGGAGTCGGAGGCTTCAGGAATCGGCGAGGTAAATCCGCCAGCTGTTTTCTGGTATTCGAAGGTCTTTACGCCCGAGATCGCGCCAGAAGGCGGGAAATTGCACCTTTGTTTCGGAGCGGTTGACTATCGCGCTGATGTCTGGCTTAACGGCGAGTACCTTGGTTTCCACGAGGGCGGATACACTCCTTTCAGGTTTGAGCTCGAGGGCATTTTTCGAGGGGAGAACCTACTTGTGGTTAGAGTTGAGGATTTTCGCGACCCCAGGCTTCCCAGAGGGAAACAGACCCTTTTAAAAAAACCGTTTCTGGTTTTCTATCCGACCGTCAGCGGCATATGGCAGCCTGTCTGGCTTGAGAGAGCAGGCGCATCTTACATAAAAAATATCAAGCTTCATTTCGATATTCACTCAAGTAAGGTTTTTTCCAAGGCGCTCATAGGAGGGGAGGCTGGGGAGCACATCCTTAAAATCATGGCACGTTCCCCCGCGGGGAAAACGCTCGAGATTGAAGCGCGGGTGAGCAAAGGGTTTGAAGACCTCGTGGTAACCAACGAAATCCCGCTTTCGTCTCCTGAGTTTTGGAGTCCGCAAAAACCGGACCTATACGAACTTGACTTAACGCTTACCTGCAAAAAAGGAAACGACCGCGTAAGGTCTTATTTCGGGATTAGAGGAATCAAGGCTCAAGGCGGAAAGGTGCTTCTGAACGAAGAGCCCTTATACCAAAAACTTGTCCTCTGCCAGGGCTATTTCGACAAAGGTCATTACACGCCAGTTGATCCTCTGGAATACAGAAGGGATGTTGAGCTCGTTAAAGATTTGGGTTTCAACGGATTCAGGATGCATCAAAAAATCGAGGACCCCCGCTTTCTTTTTTGGTGCGATTTTCTGGGCTGCCTTGTTTGGGAGGAAATGCCTTCCGCATATCTTTATTCGAAAAAGATGAGACGGGCGCTTGAGGGACAGTGGCTTGAGGTCATGGATAGAGATTTCAACCATCCATCGATAATCGTGAGGGTCCCCTTAAACGAATCGTGGGGTGTCGGGACTTTTCTCCTTCCCGTGAACACGAGGCGTCAAACGAGGAAATATGTTTCGCGCCTGTGGGAGATGACTAAAAGATATGACCCAACAAGGCTTGTGGTGGATAACAGCGGATACGAGCATACGGAATGTACCGACATACTGGACGTGCACCACTATCTGTCCACCACAGAAAGGTGCGAACGTCTTTATAAGGAACTCGAAGATTTGACCTCATTTAGATATTCGTTTATCAGAATGATAAAAGCGGCAAACCCCGCGGTTTCAAATCAAAACATGCTTCTTCCAGGCAAAAGGTATCTGGGTCAACCCGTGATTGTAAGCGAGTACGGAGGCTTTGGTTATTACAGAGCTGGCAGCGGCTCTGCGCTTGAGGATTTCAAAGAATACACGGAACTCATAAAGTGTAACCCCCACATCATCGGTTATTGTTATACCCAGTTTTACGACACTTATCAGGAGAGAAACGGTCTTCTTGATTTCTTGAGAAGACCCAAATTTCCGGTAGATGAGATAAGAAAGGTAAACGAATCTTAAGTTTTCGGGATCAAGATTTTCCGGAAAATATTTTTCCGTTCAGCGATAAATCGACCCTCTAATTTTTTAATGTACTAAGTTTAGTGCCGGAGATTTAACCGTGCGGTTCGTGGTTGATATATTGCGGCAGTCCTATCAAGCCTTGCGCCCTTGTCAATTTCTATAGTCATCGCAAGCGCTAACTCGGGCAGGCTTCATTGGAGCCGGGTATAAATTTCAGCGCGACTGAGTTAATGCAGTACCTTAAGTTTTTCGGGGTGAAACCTTCACCTTCGAATACGTGACCGAGATGCGCTCCGCATCTTGCGCACACAACTTCCGTTCTGCTCCCGTCCGGTATTCGTTTCGTGGCGTTATCCATTTCGGAATCGAAGCTCGGCCAGCCTGTTTTCGAGTGGAACTTGTCCTCGGACCGGAAAAGAGGCGCATCGCAGCGCTTGCAAAGGTAGGTGCCTTCCTCGAAGAAATCGCAGTATTTGCCCGTGAAAGGAGGCTCCGTCCCCTTATGTACTATTACTCTTTCTTCTTCAGGTGTAAGAGGGTTCAGCTTCATCTTAGTTTGCTCCATATCTCTTTCTGAAAACCGGATAAGGCTTTTCCATTGGGTTTTCACATCGATCACGAGAATTCTTACAACCCGTTTTTGAGCCATCTATTTCTTTTTTATTTTCCGCTTGTCTTTGCCGCAATCCCATGACTTATCTCAACTTTGCCTGAGAATAGGGAAAAGGGGTCTCCCCCTTGCGAAGGTCATGAGATTTTCGCTTTTTATAGACGGTTTATAGACGGTTTGCGGCACTTGCCTCGTTTGGACTAAACCCCGTAGTAATCCACAAGCCGCGCAAGCGATGAACACGCCTCTTTCGGGGACATGTAAACAGGTATTTTCGACCAGCTGAGGTCCGATATGAATGGAAACGCGAAACCGCTCGGTATCCCGACCGCGACAATCGGCTTTTCAATTTCGTTTTTCGCCCTTTTGATCTCGGATGATTGCATCTTCATTAGTCCGAGATCTCCGTCCCTCGAAGCGGGGGCGCTGCCGACTATGAGAATGATATCCGTGCTTTCGTCATCCGCTACTGCTCTTGTCACCCTGTATAAGTTCTCCGGCACGACCGACCCAAATCCCATATCCACCGGGTTGCCAACGGCGGTTCCTTCTTTCGGCAGGATCTCTCGGAGATTTGCGATTGTCTCTTGCGAGAGGTCGGCCATTACAAGACCGCTTTGTTCGACCATGTCAGCCGTATTGACGGCAACTCCCCCCGGCGGGCTTATCACGCATACCTTCCTTCCGCGCGGCTTTCTTAAATGCGCGAACATGGCTGTGATGTTTATCGCGTCCGCAAGATCCGAGACGCTTACGATCCCGGCTTGTTTTCTCACCGCTTCCCATATTTGGGGGCTTCCCGCCATCGCTCCGGTATGGGAGGCCGCGGCTTTCCTTCCCCTTTCGGTAAGCCCTGCCTTCCAGATTAAGAGTGGCTTTTTCCCTTTCAATTCGAGCGCGATTTTCAGAAAGCGCCTCGGGTCTCGTATTTGCTCGAAATAGGAGACAATTATCTCCACCTCATCATCTTCCGCGAAATACTCGAGAAAATCGGTGCAGTTTAAGTCGAGCTCGTTTCCGCTCGAAACCATCTTGGAAAATTGGATTCCCCTTTCAAGCCCGAGAATGTAGAGGAAGTTCACGATTGAGCCGCTCTGGGATATGCAGCCTATTTTTCCATCCGAAGATTTTTGTCCGGCAAAAGTGGCAAGCCTGCCCTTTGACGAGTAAACTCCCATGCAGTTGGGACCGATTATTCGGATCCCAGTCCTTTCGAGTACTTTTCTGACCTTTCTCTCAAGTTCAAGACCCTCTGATGTTCCCAGCTCCGAGAAACCTGCCGTGTTGACGATGCAGCCCGTGACCCCGGCGCGCGCACAGTCTTCAAGCGCGGCTGGAACCGCTTTTGGGGGAATGGAAAGAATCACGAGGTCGGGTGGCTGCGGGATTTCGCTAACCGACGGGTAGCATTTCAAGCCGAGTATTTCGTCGTATTTTGGATTTACGGGGTAAAGCGGTCCTGAAAACTCCATGTCCATTAGCGATCTGAGCAGTAGCGTGCCGGGGTTATCAATCCGTGAGGAAACCCCCATCACGGCGACTGAGCGGGGCTTGAATATCCTGTCAAGTTGTCTTTTAAGCGTAGTATCCATCTATCCTCCAATTCATACGGCTCGTTAGTCCTTTTCCGTCTTACGACATCCAGACTTGATATTTAATCCTAACGTGATTGGCTTTGCCATTTTCCAAAACGTGGAGAAATATCAAACCTTCTTATGATATTTTAGCCCCACCGGCATCGCCTGATACGAAACCGGTTATTAAATTGAAAAGCCACGGATTTGCGCTCTTTGGAATATATAATTACTTAAACATTCAGGTTTTTTGCGGAAAACAGGTCCAAATATTTCACTTATTGTGTTTGGGGTCATCGACCTTCAAGGGGGTGGGAAAGGTGAAGGCTGTCGTGATTGGCGGAGGGATGAGCGGGCTTGCAACCGCGATCAATCTTTTGGACTTGGGTCTAGAGGTATCGCTTTACGAGGCGGATGAGATTTTCGGGGGGAGGGCAAGTTCATGGATTGATGAGGACGGGGACACGGTTGACAACGCTTTACACGTTTTCATGCCCTACTATGTCAACCTCTTAAACTTCTTTGATAAACTCGGCATCTCCGAAAATATCATTTGGAAGGATACCTCTTTCTACTACGCGATGAAGGGAGGGCGTCAGGCGGTTCTCAAATTCGCCCCCTTGCCTCCTCCAGGTCACGCGATTTACGCTTTTCTGCATTTGCTTAAAGATTTTGACGAAGTCCCCAGATGGAAAGTGCTGGCAAGCCTTTTACCGCTCGGAATAGGTGTTTTAAGAGGTCTTTTGAATCTGGACAGGCTCGATGAAATAAGCATGGAATCACTGCTGTGCCGCTACACGTTTTACGACGCCATGCGCCCGCTTATGGAGCCGGCCATCAGAGGGCTGACTTTTAGTCTGCCTTATGAGGTCTCAGCGAAAGTGATGGTTAACTGGTTTACCAAGATGTTCGTTTCCGCGAAAAACTCACGCATAGGCTTTGCTAATGGCGGTCTGGGGGACATATGGGTTGACAACTGCCTTAAATACATTCGTGAGCGCGGCGGTGAAGCCTGGAAAAACAAGCGCTTGAGCGCTCTTGAGGTGCGAGGACTTGAGGTTAAAAGCGCTTTAACCGAGGACGGAGAAAAGCTCGAGGCGGACATATTCGTCTCGGCTATCGATCCGCATTCACTTCTTCGGATACTTCCTGCAGAAGCGCTCGGCTTCGAGTACTTCAGGCAGCTTGTTCACTTCAAGATGGCTCCTTCAATGTCGCTTCAAATCTGGTTCGACAGAAAATTGACCGATATCGACTGCACATTCTTTTCAAACGGTTGCATATTCAACACTTACGCTGACCTATCTAACGTGATTCCGCATGTGTTCAAAGGCGGAAGCATGTTCGAGTTGGTCATATCGCCGGCTGACTACCTGCTTGGTCTTTCAGACAAGGTGATTTTCGATCAAGCCTACAAGCAGTTTTTGGAGATTTTCCCAGAGGCTAAAAACGCCGAGGTGAACAAATGGAAGCTTGTCAGGGTAAGACAGGGTGTTTACCGCCCGTTCCCGGGAATGGAGAGGTACAGACCGTTCCAGAGAACCCCCTTCCTAAATTTTTACCTTGCCGGAGATTACACGAAGACGCCCGTAAGCTCTGGAGGAATGGAAGCGGCTATATGGACGGCGAATCGCGTGGCGGAATTAATCGCGATGGATCGGCTTGGCAAAAGCCTGTCGCTTAATGTGGACTACAGACCTTACGAGATCATGATGAACTCGCTGCGCCCGATTTTGTTAGGTCAAACGGCGCTTCTTGCCCTTTTTGCGGCAAGGCTTGTAAGAAAAGTTTTCTCGCGCTCCGACTAAAAAGCGACCTCGTATTCCCTTTCGAAAGCGCGCGTTTGGCAAGCGTTTTAAAAAAGGCAAATCTTAAAGGGATAATTCCCGTGGTGAGGCGCCCTCCTCCTGCACGTTTAGGTGCGTAAATTAAAGGTTCCTTTTAGGGCTTGAGGCGCGAGGGATATTTAACGCTTGCTATCAGAGCGAACGAGATGAGCGAGCAAATTATCCCGAGAAGCCAGGCATATGCATACCCGCCCGTCAAATCGTATAGTAGTCCCGTTACGTAAGGTCCCACAGCGCCCCCGATCGCGCCCCCGGCCGTTACCGCTCCGAATATCGAGCCCATGTTTTTCTTGCCGAAAATGTCCGCAACAATGGCGGGCAGCACCGGACCGTAAGCGGCATAACCCAAACCATAGACCGCTGCGTAGGCAAAAAGCATTAAGCTATTTTTGATGTATATGAGAATTACCAGCGCGATTGTCACCATTATGTAGGCGGGATATATAGCGAGTTTTCTTGTTTTTGTCTTGTCCGAAAGCCACCCGAAGAAAAACCTTCCCGCGATGCTTGAGATTCCGGCAACCGTGACGGATAGGGTCGCCATTGATTTGCTTATGCCTTTGTCAGTGGCGTAGGGAACCTGATGAAGCAGAACGCCGTAGAGAGCGACGACAAGGATTACGAAGGAAAAGAATATTTTCCAGAGATTTGCGGAGCGCAGCGCTTCGCGAAGGGTCCAGTCACCATCGGGCAGAACTGAGGGAGCATCGGAGAGATTTCGCTTGATTCCCCCAGAGTTATCCGGAAAATCATTTAAATGATTTATGTTTCTTTGGTCTCTTTCTTTTCTCATTATGAGGTAAGCGGGTATCGCGCTGACTGAGGTTAATAATCCCAAAAAAAGGAAAGATGCTCTCCATCCCCAGGTTGAAAGCACCCATTGGGTGAGGGGAGGTATGATGACCGTTCCGAGCCCTATGCCCACGGAGGCGATACCGAGCGCAAGACCCATCCTGCGTCTGAACCATGAGGCGACCGCCGTATTGGTGGGAACAAGCCCGATGCCGTTTCCTCCAATCCCGAATATTATTCCGAAAAAAAGGATGAAGGTCGCAAGATTGGATATCTTCGAGCAAAGACAAAGCCCCAACCCCGCGAGGGCAAGACCGGTCGGCAGGATTCGACTGGGTCCGAACTTGTCAATCAGTTTTCCTACGATTGGCGCGCCGATGGCGTAGAGGGCGACCATCACCGTAAAGGGAATGGAGCCAGCGCCCCTGCTCACCCCGATGTCTTTGACAACGTCTTTGAAAAGGACCGTACTTGTGTTTCTGATTCCGTAATTGAGAAAAAGGGCGAAGAAAGCAACGCCCACAATCAACCAGCCGTAGTAAAAATTCCTTTTTCCCATCTCATTTCCCTAAGAATCTCGGGATCTCGGTTAGACCCGTAAGCCTATCAAACATCTTTACAACCATCAGACTTATCATCAGACGTTCCAAAAGATTAGCGCATCTTTGTCATTTGTGATAGATAGTGGCCAACCTGAAATAAGTTCATGCCGTTTTTAGGGGAGGTCGGGTCGCTTTCAGCGTAAGCGAGGGCGTTTTTTGATTAAAGAAATCAGGTTATAGCGCAGCGCTTTTTCGAGAAGCGACCGGACGGTCCGCTTGATGAGAGGTGGCTGTGCCACTTCAACGTGGAGAGTTTCTTGATGAGGGGAAGCAAAATCTTGGACAAGAGAGATAAAAAGACGCTCAGATTCTCGCTTGACCTTATCGAAAAGGTTTTCAGGCTTGCCAGGTTTCCCTTCATGCGCTACCACCCCTGGTTTGATCCCGGAAAGACGGACATGCGCTGGCTTCCAATTAACGCTGAAATTGAGATGCCGGAAAACGCGCCCCTGCCTTTAAGTCTTCTGGGTAGGCTTATCGAAGAGGCTTCCCACAGAGTGATTTACACCTACTGCGGCTGCAGGGAGGCTTACTCCTGCAGAAATTATCCGGTGGAGATTGGATGTTTGCTCATGGGGGATTCCGCTGTTGAAGGTCGCTCAAAATCTTGCCGTGAGGTAAGCGTTCAGGAGGCGAAGGAGCACGCACGGCGCGCTGTTGATGCCGGTCTCGTGCCGGTCGTAGGCAAAGCTCGCATAGATAACGCTCTGTTTTCAATACCGGATAGGGGAAGGCTTCTTACGGTTTGTTTTTGCTGCGAGTGCTGCTGCATTACGCGTTTCACGTCTCACGCGCCGATGCGCGTTCTTGACGACCTCTTTCCCAGGCTTGACGGGTTGAAAATACAAGCGGGGGATGATTGCGCCGCTTGCGGTAAGTGCGCCGAGCGCTGCTATATTCAGGCGATCACCATAAAAGAAGGCAAGGCGCGGATTTCAGAGAGGTGCCGCGGGTGCGGTCGGTGCGTGGAGGTTTGTCCCCGCAAAAACATATGCATTATTATCGAGGACGCGGATTTTCTTGAAAACGCCTACGAGCGCATCCGCGCCCATGTGAAATTTGATTAAAGCCCCTATCAGGTAAGAAGGAGTTCTCACCGTTCTCCAAAGGAGGATAAGATGACCGTATGGCAGGCTATCCTACTTGCGGTGCTTGCGACATCTTTAATGAATTTCGGAATGGCTCTCCAGAAAAGAGGCGCTTCGAAATTGCCGAAGATCGGCAGCGAGAAGGGAGTGGTCAAAGCCTTCTTCACAAGCCGCGTATGGCTTGCCGGAACTGGAGCTCTTCTGGGCGGCTGGGGTCTTTTCTTCGTCAGCACCAAGTTCGCTCCAATCTCGATAATCCAGCCGACGCTCGGGGTAGGGCTTGCGGTGCTCGCGGTCTTCAGCGTCTTTTACCTGAAGGAAAAGATAAAAGCCCTCGAATGGATCGCGGTCTTCGGGATGATAGTTGGCATGGTCCTTCTGGGGGTGAGCACCGCGGGAGAGGAGAAAGTTCGCGGGATAACCCCTGAGTGGTTTCGCCTGATCCTCATTACCGCGGCGATACTGGCAATTTCTCTTATTTCTTATCTTCTTGGGAGGAGGGGGAAGCTTGGCGCTTTAAGGGTAGATTCGCTTCTGGGCATGGTATCCGGGCTTTTCGTTGGACTCGGCGCGCTTTTCATCAAAGCCATGTTTCTATGCGCCGAGGCGGGAAAGCCCCTTCTTGCGTATCTCATCTGTCTGCCAGTTTTGATCTTTTCTTATCTGGTTGGAATTGGGGTGATGCAAAGCGGCTTTCAGCACGGAAAGGCGCTCATAGTCGTGTCCTTGGAGGCTGTGCTCAATAAGGTTGTTGCGATAATCGGCGGGATTATCGCTCTGGGCGAAGCCCTGCCGCAGGAAAGGGCAATGTCTGCGATCAGGATTGTCGCATTCTCGGTGATACTTTTAGGAACGGCGCTTCTTTCACGGTTTGGGGGCGAGGAAATAGCCGAATCCTTCTCCGAGAATCTGCGAGGGGAGGCGTAAGCTAAGCGGAGGAAATTAACTCATCTCACCAGCAGAATGCTTGCGCAAAGCGGCGAGGACGTATTACCCCAATAATCCTCAAGGAGCACGTAAACCGTTTTTAATCCGGGTCCTGGGTTAAGTGTCCATCTCAGGTTCTCGTCGTAATGCTGCCACCGACAGGAATCAGGTCTTGCGGGTTCGTTGTCTGAGACACACATTTGCGAAACACCCGAAAAATCACTTGCCTCTATCTTGAGCCTAACGCGTCTCGAAAGCGTGAGGGGGCTCCCCCGTTTATGAGAACCGAGCCAACCGGCGGCTCGGCGTCTTAGCCGAAATCGCTCACGCATCTTTTAAGGCTTTGATAACCGGGCTTTTCGGAACTATCTTTTCTGATAATCCCGAAGTAGTCCTCGACCCAGAAGCCAGGTTTGAAGCCCGCGTCATAAAGCTCGTAAAAACAGACGGAAAGGATTTTAGATGGTGATGAGAGATTGTGGTTGTCAATTCATCCTCTTGACCGCTCCAAGTGATGTCTCGATCCACTTTTTTATTCTCCTCGCTGTGAAAAAAGGGCAGGAACGTGGAAAATCCGGTTTCCTGTACGGCGTGTTTCCTGAAGCATGGGTCGTGTCGGTCAAGGGTTTTGGCGCAGATTCTCTCAAGCGGAGCCCAGTCTGAGTATTTGCCGAAATACCAGGTTCCGGGATAATGGTCGAGACCGATGATGTCTATCCGGTCGCCAGGCGTAAGCATCCAGTAGTTGAGAATGAGCTCCCACCAGGGCACTGAGGAAATTAAATTTACGATTATCTCTGAACTTGCGTCCGCCGCTTTGACTCTAAGAGAACACGCCCAGAAAACTTTGGGGTCATCCCATGGAAGCACGAAATCGAGGGGGCTGATGGCTTCGTCCACACTTGATAATAATGGACGTGAATGCCAAACTTTCTGGCGACCTCCTTTGAATATTTACAAAATCTGCGGAAAAAAGAAGTGGGATTTTCGCGGTACAGCGCGCGAGCCCATTCTGGCGCGGCTCCTAAAACAACCTCTACTTTCGGCAATCTCAAGATACCCCTTTAACCACTCGAATCTGTTCTCGTCCCATCTTCCAGGGCTGGGTTCAAGCTCGCTTTAGGGAAAATCAGTTCTTAAAAAACGAAACCCGAGGTCTGTAACCCTTTCGAGCGTGGCGCACGACGACTGAAAATCCGCACCCAGATCGTCCGGGTACAGGTTCACTCCCACCCCGCCGCATGAATAAAAAGGCACTTCACTGCCAGCAACCGGGATTTGAAATAAAAGAAAGAAGCATAAGACAAATAGAAAAAGAATAAGCGGGGAAATTTTATTAATTATGGGTGGCTTACCCGTTTTCGCAAGGGTTTTCTTTTAAGACATTTCTCTTTGATGGCTCCATTCCGGAAGCGCTTTTCCTTCGCTCTTTTTTGCTTATCTGGATTTTAGCCCTGAAGGTTTGCCCCTTCAAATTATTGGATAGCTAACCTTGAACCGTTTTGCTGTGTCCATGCCGCGCATCAGCGGCAGAAAAAACACAGAGTATAGTGTGGTTCGTGTAGATGTCGTCAACGCCACGCATCAGCGGCATGAAAGCTCGTCGAGTAACGTTTTCCCAAAGCGGTTCGCATTTTAGGTGAGCCACCTTCCCTCGGGTCAACAAAAGAATCATGTTTGCCTAAGCTGCACCTCATTTACTTCCTTTTCGGGATACCGCAGGAAAGAGAGGAGACCGGCAAGTATGAACAGAGACGCAACCACCCCGGTGAGCTGGATCCCGAGCGGGCGCGCGGTGCTCTTGCCGAACAGTTGGAAAAGTAAGCCAGTAAGCAGTGTCGAAAGTCCCATGGCGGCTTTGAGAATGAAACCCTGGGTGCCGAAGTACATCGCCTCGCGCCTTTCCCCAGAGAGCCTTTCCTCCAGGTCGGACACGGCAGCAACTATCGCATCGGGCACAACGAAAAGCCCAGCGAGCGGAACTCCGGCTATTCCCATTACCAGAAGAGCGAACATTTCTTTGGAAAGACCCACAGCGGGTTTCCCCACAAAGTAGATGAGAGGGAGCATGATGACAAACAGAAGCATCGAGACAATCATGGAAAGCTTCAGACCATATCTTTTTGCGAATATGTTCACGAAGGGGAAGGCGAGGGCGGACACTCCGAGTATCACCCCAAAGTAAAGCGCTGTGGCTTCTTCTGATTTTCCGAGCAGAACCGTCACATAAAATGGGACTCCCAGCGTGATTATGTTAAAGCCAAGCCAGAAAGCAACATTGGCGACCAGATATATGCGGAAAGCTCGGTTTTTGAAAGTTGTTTTAATAGCTCTTACCAGTTTCAATGTTGCGGGTTGAGCATGCGCATATTCTTTTTCTTTCACCAAAAGCGGGATGTAGAGAAGCACCAGCGAAAATATTCCAAGGACAATCAGCATGCCGTGGAAACCCAACGCTCCGATGAGTAAGCCGGAACCTATCATGGCAACAGCGACTCCAAAAAGGCTGAAAGCCGCTTTTATCGTGGAAAGGTCAACCCTGTCCTTGTTGGTCCGCGCGATTTCCGGCAGAAGAGCAAGATAAGGGCAAACGTACACTGTGAATATGAAGAAGTACAAACCGAGAAAAAGGGCAAGATAGGCGGCGTTCCAGGGAGAATTTCTTTTGACAGGGGGGAGGAACAGCGCGATGTAGATTACGACGTAGGTTATGCCGCCCGCAAGAAGAAATGGGGTCCTTCTGCCGCGTTTGCTTTCGAGATTGTCTGACCACAGGGCAACGAGCGGGTCGGCTATCGCGTCAACTATTCTTCCAAAAAGCATTATCGCGCCGAACGCAGCTGGGCCGACGAGAGTTTTTCCATCCCCGACCCCTGTCACGTAATAGTACATAAGCCAGGTGATTACTATTCTGTCTATAAGAGAAAATCCCGCCGAGCCGGAGCTGTAAGCTAACTTTGCCCAGAAAGGAAGCTTTTGTTGTTTCAGGATAACCCCCCGATTGCCCGTTGTTTGTAAAACTTTGTTACGTTCTCCAGAGAGCGCAACATCAGTTTTTGTTGACCGATTTTCACAGATTATACATTTTTCTCATCAAAAGAAGAATGCTTGAGACCAAATGAGTTTTCCGCGATTGATTTCCGTAAAAATAAATAAGTAAATTAAACCGTTTAAGTGCGATGACGCGTCCTGGTTTCAATATAAATCTAATAGGCGTGTGATAACTCATAATTGTCTTAAAGGTTGAATTACTATGTTGCGGCATGGATGAACGAAGGGAGGAGGCTGGAGATACCATCCAGCGGACGCAGTGAAAATCGGTTATCCAAACAATCCGGCAAAGGACCTCTCTGGGGAGATAGCATGGATCGGGGAGAATGGATTTGATTTTCTCGATCTTTTCATAGAGGAGGACAAAGCGGTACCCGAGTTAATTGACACTAAGAAAATTGAAAGACAGCTTTCCCGCTACGGTCTTGGGATTGTGGGTCACACCGCCTACTACATACCTGTCGGATCGCCTTTTAAGACGTTGAGAGACGCATCGGTACGTGAAGTGAAAAGGGCGCTTGGCATCTTTGCGCGTCTCGGCGCGAACTACGTGACAGTTCATTCCAACTGGGCTCCCGGCGCGCTTTTTTCTCTCGAGAAAAGAATCGACTATCAAGTAGAAACTTTGAAAAGGATTGTTGAGGTTGCTGACTCTTTCGGCATCAGGATTATGTTCGAGCATGGAATAGGTCCTGATGATTCTCCGGAAAACACGAAGGTTATTCTTGAAAGCGTGCCGGAGTTATACCTTAATCTGGATACGGGGCACGCAAACCTTAATGGATTCAGACCGGCGGATTTCATCAACCTCATGAAGGAAAAGATAAGGCATGTACATATGAGCGACAATAACCGGCGGGATGACCTTCATCTTCCGCTGGGCTGCGGAACCACAGACTGGAGAAGAGATCTCAAACTTTTAAAGACCTTCTATGATGGAACCATAACGCTTGAGGCGTTTGTGTCTGAGAAGGAGTACGTTCTTCTTGCAAGGGACAAGGTCCGAAAGGCATGGGAGAGCTCAAACCTCGATGGTGCGACGTAGAATATGACCCGGGGCTTGCCTGTGCCGTGTATCGCACATCTTCTCGGTTGCATGAATGAGCGGGTCTGAATTCAACATCGGTGCCAGGCACCGGTATTGAAAGCAAGAAGATGGATTCCCTAAGGAGCGGGTTCTCTTGCTTGGCCGGCGCTACGTTCATTGGGCTTCGCAACGGCCATCAGGCTCGTGCAGAAGAAATATCCTGCCGGCCTGGAAAAGAGCACTTTCATGACCAGTCGTTCCCAACGGCAAGGGTTTATTCCCACCAGGTAACTCCTCGGAAGTATTTTCGCCCGGTAGCCCTCATCCCTGAGAGCCATGAAGAGCGACAGCGGGCTTTGTTCGTTCACGTGCATCACCGCATCAGACTCCTTGCGGAGAGTCTCGGGGAGTTTGCGTCTTAGAATCACGCGCGCCAGGAACTTTGTAATCGGGTAACCGTAGCTATAGAACCAGGTATTAGGTCCCGTGTGGACGATCAAACGACCCCCGCTTCGCAGCACCCTCTTCACTTCCCTGAGGACTTTCTCAATTTCGTGGTGATGCAGGTGCTCCCATATATCAATCATGAAGACAACGTCAAAGGTGTCCGGTGGAAAAGGAAGGCTTTTCGCGTCGTGCAGGCGAATTTCGACCCTCGCGGCATCCCCCGGATCCATCTCTGAAAGAAGTTCGTGGGCAAGCTCCACAGCCGCCTCCGAGATGTCGATGCCCACAACATGAGCGCCTCGTTTGGCCGCGTCGCAGGCAAGAATTCCGCGCCCGCATCCGACATCGAGTACGCGCTTACCCTTCAATTCCCCCGCCAGATCCAACGCGCCAAGGACACGCTCCGGCGCCCGGAAATCCCTGTCCTCGAACAGATGTTCATCCTCGAACGACGTCAGATAGTATTCCCTGGAATAGTGTTCAACGGGAACAGGTGCGGGCTTATCCGTGTTCTTTCTTTTGTGCCTCACCGCTACATCCTGTGGTAGTATGGTTTTCTCTCCAGAGGGGGGATTAAGAGAAACTTTGCCGGACTCCCCCTGGGAGTCCTTCACTACGCATCCGCGGTGCTTGCGACGCTGCACTGCTCGCCGGTGAAAGAGACGACCTCTACTTGGACCCCGAGATGGCAACGGCATATCCATGAGTAATGATGAAGATTGCCTTTCGTTTGCTGCCTAAGAGTATACTGAAGATCCACAGGGTTCCTCATTGTAATCTCCTCGCCCAGCGAGTTCAAGAAGAAAACAATCGATCATATGTAACAGAAGCCTCCCTGACTTACCTCTGGCAGACAAGAAAAGCGGACCATCGAAAAGCGGGAGGCTTGTAAATATTTTACCAGCCCCGGCGGACCAGCACAATAGGCATCCGATGATGGCGTGAACTCTCTCCTTTTTCCACCCTTGAGCGATCCCCCTTGAGATCCACCCAAGGAGCCCCGAAAATTTCTCTCAGGGGGTATGCCTGCGGCTGGTTTCCGGGCAATGTCCTACCCTTCGAGACCGGCGGAAGATTCAAAGGGGCGTCACACCCAAAGCAGGTGATAACGAGTTGTGGATGTTGGATAATATTATTCGGTCCATATTCGAAGCGAAGGAAGGTGCGCTTCCGTCCGTCGGGGAGGATGAACCCCTGGAAGTGAGGGCGGAAACTTAAGGAGATGAGCGAGGATATGAGGGAGATTGATCCGGGGGTATTCAAAGCGTACGACATTAGAGGCATATACCCTGATGAGGTGAATGAGGAAATCATGAGGAGTGTGGGCAGGGCGTTTGTCGCGTTTCTGCGCGAGGACAAGATCGTGGTTGGCAGGGACATGCGTCTTTCTTCACCGGCGCTTTCAGGGGCTTTCATAGATGGCGCGCTCCAGCAGGGCGCGGATGTCGTCGACGTCGGGCTTTGCTCAACTGATATGCTCTATTTTGCGTCTGGCGTTCTTAATCTTCCAGGCGTGATGTTTACCGCCTCTCACAATCCAAAGGAATACAACGGTGCAAAGTTCTGCCGCAGGCTCGCAAGACCGATAAGCATTGACACTGGTCTCGGACAGATAAGGGATATGACCCTTAAGGGAAAGTTTCCAAAACCATCAAGGCGTGGCTCACGCTTGGAAGAGCCAATGCTTGAGCGCTACGTCGAGCACGTCCTTGGATTTATAGACATTGGGTCAATTCGACCTTTGAAGGTGGTTGTTGACGCGGGCAACGGCATGGCGGGCATGATAGTTCCCGCGATTTTTGAAAAGCTACCGTGCGAACTGGTCGGTTACTGCTTTGAGCTTGACGGCTCATTCCCTCATCATCAACCCAACCCGATTGATCCGGAGAACATAAAGCTTCTTTCGGCGTGGGTGAAAGAGAATAACGCTGATTTGGGGATGGCTTTTGACGGAGACGCCGACAGGGTATTTCTGGTTGACGACCATGGCGAACCGATAAGCGGGTCACTCACCAATGCGATACTCATAAACAGAATTCTTGAAAAGAACCCGGGAGAGAAAGTAATCTACAACGCGATAAACAGCTGGACCGTGCCCGAGACCATTGAAGCGAAAGGCGGAATACCAATAAGGGAGAGAGTTGGGCATTCATTTATTAAGCAAACAATGCTTCAGACAGGGGCTATTTTTGCGGGTGAGCACAGCGGACATTATTACTTCAGGGACAATTACAACGCGGATTCCGGGCTTATCGCGGCTGTGATGGTGCTTGAGATTATAAGTGTGGAGGGCAAGCCTCTTTCGGAAATATTGAAGCCTTTCAAGAAATACTTTGCCTCGGGTGAGATAAACAGTAGGGTGGACAATATTCCCGCCAAACTTGCCGAAATTGAGGAGCGGTATTCCGATGGAAAAATAGACCACATTGACGGAATTACGGTCTCTTATGAGGACTGGTGGTTTAATGTGCGCCCTTCAAACACCGAGCCGCTTATCCGTTTGAATGTGGAAGCCAAGGCAAAAGAGTTGCTTGATGAAAAGGTTAAAGAGCTTTTGGGGGTCATTCGCTCTTAACCAGAAAGGACCGCCACCGATAAGGTTCGACCGCTGGAATCCTAACTTGCTTTTTTTCAAGAGAAAAAGGGCTTATCACGTGTAATTCCGCCTTAAGAGTTAGCCTTCCAGCACGCAGGGCACTTCGAGGGTGTCGACCATCATGATTTCCTCTGTCAGCCTGCGAGCAAGGCTACCGTCTCGAAATACGACTGCGTAAATGAACGCCGCAGAGGCGGCTGTCCCCGCTACCCACCCAAGCTTTCTTATGAGCGCGGTTGAGCAGATGGCAAGCCCGAGAGTGGTTCCCGCGACCGCTCCGAGAAGCTTTCCGGAAATTTTCAGCATCCTACTTTTTCGCTCTGCTGGGGTAAGCGGCTCAATTATTCCTTTGTTTATAGCGCCCTCCATTAACCACTTTGATGTCCAGTAAAGCATCAGCGGTATAAAGCCTATTCCGAAGAACAAAAGGATTCTTACCACGTCACTTGAAAGCCACCTGAAAACGTTTGACGGACGCCAGTTTTCAAACTCTCCTCTTGACCTGGAAAAGAAACGCCTGTAACCGGTCTTATCCCACCCGTTTACCAGTATGAACCAGAAACCAAAATAAGAGAGAACCACTTGAAGAGCGGCTCTGAAATACTTTCCTTTCATAAGGAGGTTGTATGTGACCCAGTATCCTAAAATCCCCTGGGTCACGTTAGTTATGGTGAAGGCTCCCACAAGCCATCCCGGAATGGTCTCGTAGCGACCGACCTGCATCGTTTCCCATTCGGGGTTTGACCATAGTAGCACCGCGCCTGATGGCACGAAGAGAAGAGAAAGGAATAGAAGCGTTTTAAGGAAGTACGGATTGTGGAATGCAGCGCCCCCATGCTCAATTTCGCGCACCATGCGTCTGAAATCCCGCCAGTTGAAATCATTAGTTTTCGGCGGATTTTCCCGCGTGATTTTTCTTAACTGGCGGAAAGCGGAAAGCGCGAAACTGGAGCCGATAGCGTAGGACCAAAAAATGTCAACCTGAACCATCTCGTCCTCCTGTCATCTGTGCAGCTTGCATCAGGCAAATATTTCAGTTTTCAACTAAGTTTTCCGCGATTTTCCTAATCGAGTTCAAGAACATATCTGTAGCCGGTAACATCCACCCCGGGAAGCGCGTAATAGAATGATTTCAAAGGGTATTCTGCTATTCTTTTAAAACCGTACTTCTCGTAAAACCTCCAGTTTACGGTGGAGTCGGTGCAGAGAGTCGTCTTTTTGTAACCGCGCTTTCTAACCTCCTCTACCCAGGCATCCATCAGCGCCGTGCCGATACCTTTCCGGTAATCCTTCTGCGAGGTCAGAAGTAGAACCTCCGCAACCGATTCAGTTCCGTGCAATATATTTGAAAGGTCTCCGCGAATGCCCTGCCAGTACGCTGCTTTGGCGAAAGGACTCATTTTGTACTTTCTTAGTAAAACCTGCACGTTGAAAGCTATTGAATGCAGGGCTGCCCTCAGGAGGGATTTTAGTTCACGCGGGAAAAATCCCATGAGGATACCGCGGGCCTCGCCGTCCGCCTCTGCGATGAGAGAAACGTCGGAAATCGCATGTGACATGAGTATGATTTCATGAGTGAACCTCTTTTCAGCGTGATCGATGAGCGGCCATAGGCAGTGATAGAATCCGCTGACATAGCATTTGTATGCGGCTTCGAGGTCTTTTTCAGGTTCGAACGGTCTGATAACGAAATCTTGATGGCTCATTTGCGCAAGGGACCATAAAAGACCGGACCTTTTCCAATTCCTGTTGTTTAATACTAACAGAACCAAGGAGAACGTGAGAAACCTTTGACGGTAGTCGCCTTGAAAAGATTAATAAGTTTTCCACGCAGTCACTCTTTCCGCCCCGAAACATTCGTCTTGTCAGAGGTGACCTCTTTACTGCGAGACGAGGGGGAGCCCTTGGGCTCAAAGGGTATGAACTTCAAATCCTGTAGGACGGATAGCACCTCTATGCAGTCCGTCACGATTTCGTTAACTTTCTCCACTCTGGATTTGGTAGGCACGTAAGTTTTTTCGTGAACGAGCTCGTTTCGCATCTTTTGAAGCGAACAAAATTTCCTGCATATCCATGATATCTTCTTTCCTTCAGGGTTTGTTAATTCACATCCAAGCGGGTTGGAAATCGCGATAGGCATGCCCGTGAGACTCGATTTATATGTGTATTCATGCCCGAAAAGGGCAAGAATCAATGCGCACTTGAACATACCCTCTGTAATTTTTCGGGCCTCAAGCCCGCTTCTTATGTCATCGATGACGGAAGTGACTGGTTTGATCATCCCCTCTTTTACGTTTAAAAAATTATTTTTGTGTAAGTGATCCACAATATCGTCAACTTTCCCTTCTTCAGTGATTATGTTGACCGATTGCCTAAGAAGGTCGTAACGCTCCTCGATACGTGGCTTCAGCTTCTGCTTTATCTCAATTTCGAGTCCCTTGAAAGCTTCTATCGCTATACAAGCCTGGTCAACTTGATGCCGATTTAGGCATTCTTTTTTTATGCGCAGAAGATAAAAAGCCGCGCGCAGGCAGGCAATGGTATCATCTTGGAGGGAATCGCTTTTGATCCCATGTTCCAGGATAATGGTGTCGAGAATTTTTCTATGGACTGAAGAAATCTCTTCAAGCAAGCGCTCTATGTGTTTACCGAGCAAAGCGTCATAGATTTTGACCAACTGGCTCCAGCACGATTCCGTTGAATCCGAGCATAATTCGGCTTCGAATGCTGGTTTAACGGGAAGCGTTTCTATTCTATTGACAAACGCACCAATGTTTTCATGTGGAATATCGCATTCGCCGTAAGGCGAGCAAAGCATGACCCTTGCGCTCTTGATTAAGTCCTCGAAATCCTTTGCCTTCCCCGCGGCTGGCTTAATCGGTCCGATGTCAATCAAAGTAACCCTCCTTAACCTTCATGTTATACCTAGAGGCTACCTCGAGTACCCTTCTTACCGAGGCGTAGAATTCGTCAAAGTCGATATGGTCAGCCTGGAGGTTGTCTATCACCACCACTTTGTTTGTCTTTCTGTCGATCGCAAATGCGCCGTGTATGAGCTCGAAGTTGAGCATGAGAAGCTCGCGGTAATATCTTTCCGGTTCTTTTGGCGTGTAATCATCCAACTTTCCCACGAAACCGAGGGTTCTCCCGAGTCCGGGGTCTTCCCGAGCGATTACAACCATCTCAGCGTTTTCAACTTTAAGAAAGCGACAGAAAGGGAAAGCGCTGTTTGTGCATTTTCGGGGATCGATTCCCATCTCATTTAAAAAAGAATCAACAACCTCGGTAAGTTTAGCCATATGAACCCCCTTTAGCTCAAGGATTGGATCTTTCCAAATAAAACACAAATGATGCCGCCAATAAATATGTTAAAAAAATACTATAATATGTCCAATCCCCTAGTGATAAATTTGCGGATTTAAAGATTCACTAATTGGGTTAGCGCACGATACTGGTTTGATTTCGCGCAGAGTTCTGAGACTGTGGGAATTTCCCTCCAAAAAGAGTGGAGGTCGGGATGAGAAGGATTGACTACAATTTCTTAAGCGGTGGGTTAATGTGTGCCGGGTGGCTCTATCTGCCGGATTCAAAAGAGAAACCTCCGGTTGTCGTAATGGCGCACGGTTTCGCTGCGGAGCGCACTTTCAGGCTGGAGGCTTTCGCCGAACGGTTCGCCTCAGAAGGAATCGCAGCTTTTGTTTTTGACTACCGCAATTTTGGCGACAGCGAGGGAGAACCGAGAAACCTGGTCAGCCCGAGAAGGCACTTGCAAGACTGGGAATCCGCGGTACAGTACGTAAAAATTCTAAAAGAGATTGACGGCGGTAGGATAGCCCTCTGGGGTAGTTCTTTCAGCGGGGGTCACGTGCTCGTGACGGCTTCAAGAGTCCCAGGCATATCAGCGGTCGTCTCACAGGTTCCCTTCGTGGATGGTTTCGCCACGGCGCGCCTTTTGGGAGCCCGTTTTCTGTTGAAAGCGCTTCCCGAGGGGCTCCGCGACATTGTAAGAATGCTCACCTTCCGCGAACCGCATTACGTACCCGTGGTGGGGAAACCAGATGAGCTGGCTGTAATGAACACGGCGGATTCCTACGACGGCTACATGTCCATTGTTCCTGAGGGTTCATCCTGGGAGAACAAATGTCCCGCTCGGATATTGTTCACCGCCTCAACATACAGACCGGTAAGAAGCGCACCAAAAATTTCATGCTCCGCCCTTATTGTGTGCGCGGAGAAAGACACGCTCATTCCAGCCGATGCGGTGAAGAGGATGGCGGGAATGATAAAAGGCGCGCAACTGGTCACGCTTCCCGTGGGTCATTTTGACGTTTACTGGGGGGACGCGTTTGAAAAAGTGGTTGAGATAGAGTCGCGTTTTTTGAAAGAGCATCTATTTTAAGGCACAAAGGAAGTGGCAAACTCATACGTCACTTTTTCGAGATAACCTACTTCAAAGAGCATTTATATTAAGACGACAGGGAAAGGACAGATAGCGGAGGCGGCAGGCAAAAGCGCAAAAAAAGATTGGGCTCAACAAACGTAAAAATTATTGTTCAAGCTAAATCAGTAAAGCCCCTACCTACCTATTTCCGACTCAATTTCGACAAGATCGTTTTCGCTGAAATCGTTTTCGTTCAAACCATTAAGCACATTGTCTATGTCACGCACGATCTCGTCTAATTTCTCGATAGTCTCAGCGCTTTTTATTTTTTCTGAAGACGCGTCCCTTTCCGCTTTCTTTCCTTCGCCTAAGTCCCCTGGCGCGCTGGATTTCCTGCAAGAGGAAAGAAGGAAGCACACTCCGAAAAGGAGCGCCGTAAGAATCAAAAATGAAATAATGGATTGAAGCAAACCTGAGGCTTTTCTTTTATCGCCCATCCGTCTCCTCCTCTGATCTTATTCCCGTCTGTCACGCTCCTCAAGATTGTTTCTAAGCGCCTGAGGAAATTTCGTTTCTGAGACGAATGATTTCTGGATGGATGTTCGTCTTGAAAAACGTGCGAACTTGCCTTAGGTTAGCCCTGAATATTTTGAAAAGAGCCCTCGCCTCCGATATGATCTGCCTGTATTTGTATGCCGGCTCCTGAGGTCCAAGGTTTAGTATCTCTCTTAGTTTTGCGATGAAGGTCTCATAATCCTTGGCGCAAATAAGTATCATCTCTTCGAGTTTCTGACAGGATTCGCGCAGTTTCGATACGTCCAGGCCCAATTTTTCGATCTCGGAAACGATTTGCTTCAATTTCTCCTTAATTCGATTGTAGTTTTCTATGTGTCGCGTTTTGTTTGCCTCATATCGTTGGATTATCAAAGTAACGCGCTGACGTACGCGCTCCTTCCATTCCTCTGCCTTTTCTTGTCGAGTGCGGACGGGAACCGAGGAAAGACTTGAGGTAAACTCACGACCGAAAGGTTGAGCCGTTACCGGGATAATGAGAATAACCACAATGGCAAAAAGCGTAATGATTATTGAGGCGTATTTCCTTCCCATCCTTGATGCCATTTCGGTCACCTCCAAAGCGGTGAGTAGATTACGATAGTGCCTCAGTTTTTCCGCTGTCTTGAGCTCGTTCATTATCTTATTACTCAAAGAGTCCCCGCTAACCTTTTTATTGCAAGAAAGCGCGAGAGGCTTCCTTCACCGTTTTAATTGAGAAATGCGCTGTAGAAGTGGAGGGAGCTCTTATGGCGAAAGAGTGAGAGAATTCAAGCCTTATGGAATCGGCTTTTTAAAAGGACAAAAATTTACCATGGGTATTCACTTTTCAAAGTAAGGGCTACTTTGATTTCAAGCTCAAATCAGCAATCCGCCATTGTGGGATAATCATTGTAGGATAATATTTTTCGTTAAAGGAAATAGAGGTTTTAGAAAAAAGTATACGGTCGGTGGTATTTAAGTATCGAGTTTCAGCGTTGTCGGTGAGGTCTTGCGGGGTGATGAAGATGCTTGTCAGGCGCAGAGAGGTCGCGGCACTGTTTACGATTGCCTGTATGATTTCGGTCGCTGTCCTTGCGCTTTTTTCGGGTAGTTGTGGCAGGAAGGGCGCTAAACTGTCGCCCGAAGAAATATGCTACATGAATCAGCGCTCGATTGATGGGGCAATAAAAGCGTACAAGGAGGAAAAAGGGGAATACCCGAAGAGCCTTGAGGACCTTAAAAAAGTGCCATACCTTGCAGGTACTATGGGCAGCTGCCCTGAGGGCGGTAAATACATATGGATTCCCGGCGATCCCCCGCAGGTGAAATGCTCGAAACACGGCATTCCTAAGTAGGTGGTTGTGAAAAGCGCTTGCTGAAAAGTGGCGGGGGACACATTGCTTGCGGGTAAGGTTGATTTCGTAGCATAATGGCATCTTATCGTTTCTAACCTACTTCCAGCAGGTGATTTTTGAGTGCTTCATATTTATGCCGATTATGGCGAAACTTCCTTTCGGTTCTGGCCCGGGAAATTCAAGCTCTAATATGCCCGTTAAGGTTCATGGGCAATCACATGATTTTCGGGGAAATCCGCGGAGAATAAAGAATGAAGTGTTCGGGATGCGGAAGAGAGATTCCTGATGATTCTTTTTACTGCGGGACATGCGGCACGCCTGTTGCTCCCTTACAAAATCCGAGCGCTGGCGCTCGGGATTATTCAGCAGGCGGCGGTACCCGGATGGGACGCGAGACGCGCGAACGCATTGCGCCAGCACAGGCGGCAAACAAGAAGTGGCTTTATCTGACAATCCTGGTGGTAAGCCTTGTGGCGGTTGTGGGGTTGACCGTGGGAGTGCTTCTTTGGCACTCGGTTGTTTCCCGAGGATTGCGCTGTGACATAAAGGGGGTTGCCCTGACTGACAGCCAGGGAAACCCATTAAGCCTTGATAATATCCCTTTGGGGAAGTACCTGACTGCCAAAGTGCGCTGCCTTGCGCGGTTTGAAAAAGGGGGGAGATCGAGGCTTGACGTCCTTGTTATTGACGCTAAAGGCAACAGGTGCTGGAGGACGTCCCAAAGAGTTGAATCAAGCGATGCGGTCCAAGTTTACGAAGCGGATCTCCGCATTGAAGGAAGCGCGGGGGAAACCTTTAGGCTTCAGGTAGTGCTGTCGGTAGTAAGCGGCGGCGAAACCGTGAAAAAAAGCAGATATTTGACGTTTCACGTTGGAGAGAAGACCTCAGGTGAGTACGATATCGATGCGTTAAGAAGACAAGCTCTTCAAAAGATTCTTGAGGCTGATTCAGAAGTCGGGAAACTGATTGAAAAGAAGATCAGCGCGGAGGATCTTGCTCGGGAGGTTGAGGAGGCGGAGGAGGAACTTGAGAGAGCCTCGAGCGCAGATGATATAGAGAAGGTAATTTATCTTGCCGAAAGCGTTATCAAAGAGTGCAGAAGTAGAAGTACTAAGTACGGCGTACTTGAGGATCAGAATAGGGAAACCTGCAGGAGGAACCAGGCGTTATTGAAAAAGAAACTTATCGAATATTACGATACAAATGGGCATCTGCCAGATAATCTTTCCGAGATTGGGGATGTTCCATCATGTCCGTCCGGAGGGGAGTATGATTATTCCGCGCCTGACACGACACCTGACACCCTCAAGGTTTCTTGCAGTAAGCATGGCTCTATTTGATTTACCCGGGATGGTTGAATGTGACGGTTTCAACAAACTTTTATTAATATTCTTTAAATGCTTTTCCTCTCGTATTTTTGGCAAATCGCTGTAAAAGGTTATACAGACGACTTGAAGGGTCGCCATGTCTGAAATAGAAGTCCGGGATTTGAGAAAATACTACGGCGAAGTCCGCGCTGTTGACGGCGTCTCCTTTGATGTACGAAAGAGCGAGGTCTTCGGGATACTTGGACCCAACGGTGCTGGCAAGACCACAACTCTTGAGATTATTGAGACGCTGCGTAAACCGGATTCTGGAGAGATTTATCTCATGGGAAAGGACCTGAGAAAAGAGGCCCGAGCATTGAAAGATAAAATCGGTGTTCAGCTTCAGGACACATCTCTTTTTCCCAGGCTCACCGTTTTGGAAACCTTAAATCTTTTCGCGTCATTCTACAGGAGGACCGCTTCCGTCCTCGAAATGCTTAAGACCGTAGGGTTGGATGAGAAGAAAGATGCGCTCGTCGAGACCCTTTCTGGGGGTCAGCAGAAGCGACTTTCGATTGCCCTTGCGCTCATCAACGACCCTGAAATCATATTCCTCGATGAACCCACCACAGGCCTTGACCCCCAGGCGCGAAGGCGCGTGTGGGAAATCGTGGAAAAGCTTCGGGTAAAGGGAAAGACTGTCGTGATCACAACTCATTACATGGAGGAAGCCGAGGAGCTCTGTGACCGTGTGGCGATAATGGACCACGGTAAGATTATCGCCTCCGGAACCCCAAGGGACTTGATAAACAACTACGTGCCGGAGAGCAAAGTTTTTTTCAGACTTGAGCCTCCACTGGACGATGAGATTCTACTTAGGATGCCGGGGGTTAAGGGCGTTGAGCGAGACGAGGGTATTTATGCCCTCAGGACTGACTCTCCCCAAAAAGCGCTCATGGAAATATTTGATCTGGCAACCGAGAAGGGATGCTTGCTGAAAGAGGTAACGATAAAAAGAGCGAGCCTCGAGGATGTCTTTTTGCGCCTCACCGGCAGGAGAATAAGACAATGAAAAGACTTATCGGGGTAGTTGGGGCAAGTTTGAAAATGACTTTGCGCGATAAAGTCGCGCTTTTCTGGATGTTCATGTTTCCGATAGCGCTCATGCTAATTATTGGTTCCATCTTTGGAAAGAGTGGAGAGGTTAACATGAATCTCGGGATTGTTGATCTCGACAAGAGCCAAGTCTCAAGGATTGTCGTAGGAGTCTTTGAGGATATAGATGTTTTCACGGTCAAAAAAGGGGGCAAAAACGAGCTTCTCAAGCAGCTTCGGGATGCTCGCCTTAATGCCGTGCTGGTAATAAGTAAGGGGTTTGAAGATTCTGTGCGACTGGGCAATGCGGCATCGGCACAAATATATCTTGACCGGTCAAATCCAACTTTGACGCAAGTTGCTTTGAACACGGTCAGGCAGGTGCTTGTGGATGTCGTGGGAAGAATGCGGGGTTTAAAAGAAGAGGTAGTGCTTAAGCAGATGTCTGTCGAATCCAAGGAACTGAAGTATCTCGATTTCATAGTGCCGGGAATAATCGCGATAACAATTATGCAGTCGGCACTGATGGGCTTGGCGATAAGTCTCGTTATCTATCGCGAGAAGGGAATATTGAGAAGAATAAAAGTTACGCCGATTCCCCTCGCGCACTTTCTCTCAGGGGAACTTTTTGCGGCGCTTTTGATATCGCTTTTGCAGTCTTTCATCCTTCTTTTATTGGGCTGGCTTGTCTTTCGCATCCAGGTTAACGGGAACCTTCTTAATATCGCGTTCATAATCACCCTCGGCTCGGTGGCTTTTCTGTCGCTCGGTTTTCTGGTCAGTTCGGTTTCAGGCTCTGCCAAAACCGCAGAGACAGCTGCTGCGGCTATCAACTTCCCCATGATGTTCCTGGCCGGTGTCTATTTTCCGCTCGCGATGCTCCCCAGGCCCCTCGCGGCTGTCGCAAAGGTTCTGCCCCTTTATTATTTGGGGGATGCGCTCCGAGAGGTGATTATAAGGGGCAAGGGCCTTGGGGCGGTATGGCAGGATATACTCGTTCTTGTGGGGATGCTCGTTGTCTGTTTCGCTGCTTCTGTGCGCTTCTTTCGGTGGGAGTGAGTCTGCCTCTTCTTTTTTCGCTGGCTTCGCGCTTCAAGGCTTTCACATATGTTTCGTGGATTGCTTATGCGGGTTATGCTCCGCTATAGCATCTTCAGTTGTAATTCCATGGCTCACATCTTTTCCATTATTGCTTTGAGGTTTTTCCCCTCCCGATGTTGTCACCTTTGTGGTTGTCTTACCCTTTGGAATTCCTGAGGGTACCTTCACTTTTAGTTTTGTATCAGTCCAGCTTGAGTAAGTTGATACCCTCTTGCTTCCAAATGTCACATATGAGGTACCTCTCAGAGAGCCGTATCCCCTTCCGGAGATCGTCACGTAGGAGCCGATGGAACCCGAAATCGGTGATATCGCATTTATCTTTGGTTTCACGCTGAAGACTTTTGAGTTGGACCCTCCAGCGAGTGTATATACTTTCACAGGCACTTCTCCCGAGACACCGTCAGGAACTTTCACCTTGATTTTCGTGGAGCTCCAGGATACATAGGCTGTGACCTTCTTTGTCCCGAACTTTACGTAAGAGCTTCCGCGGGTCGATCCAAAATTCTTTCCTGATATTGTTACCTCTGAGCGCACGTATCCCATTGTGGGGTTTATGGTTGAGATTGCCGGGACGGGCAGAAGGGGAACGGTGTCGATCGTCCTTTTGGCGTTTATCCTCCCGTAACCGAAGTAGTCATCCCTGCCCGGTGTCCCAAGGTCATCGGCGTTGTTCTGCATTGCAGTTTGAACTTGAGCCGCCGTCCAGGAGCGGTTCCTTGAGCGTATAAGCGCGGCAAGCCCGGCTGCCATCGGACAAGCCATGGAGGTCCCGGACATGTATGAGTAATTCTGCGTGTAGCCTAAATCATTTCCGCAAACCGGGTATGTCGGCATTGTTGAATAGACGTCCTTTCCGGGTGCTGATAAATCAACGCTCGAGTTGTACGTTGAGAATGTTACTTTCTCGTCTTTGTTGGTTGTCGCACCGACCCCTACAACGTTCGCGTAACCTGCGGGGTATCGCATGGTGGAATCACCGGAATTTCCGGCGGAGGCAAAAAGAATTGCTCCCTTGTTGTAGGCGTAATTGACAGCATCCTGTTCTGCGCTTGAATACACCGAACCACCAAAGCTCATGCTTATGACTTTCGCGCCGTTATCGGCGGCATAATAAATCGACTCCAAAATATGGTCATCTCTCAGCCAGCCGCTCGAGTCACCGACTTTTATGGGCATGATCTTCACGTTGTTGCCAAGTGTCACGCCAACACAACCCGCATTGTTATTCTCCGCGGCTATTATCCCTGCGCAGTGCGTTCCGTGACCGTTGTTGTCATGGGGATAGAAGTAAGGATTTGTCCTGAAGTAGAAGTCGTCTTTGGGCCATTCAACCCAGTCTGAGCCGTTCCACTGCCATTCAGTCCCCTCGTGGTAGGTGTGGTAATTTTCTGAAACACTGCCTGCATTATGGCCTAGATGATAGTAGTTCGAGGAGTCAACGCTGTCGGTACGGAAAACGAAGTAGTAAGTGCTCCCGGGTGTTAGGTAGAGTTCTTTGGAAAATCTCTTGTAGACCTCCCTGCTTATTACCTCACCAGGGGAGATGGTAAAGGATGCGAGGTCAGAACCGGAAAGAGAAGAACGGACTGAAACCGTTATAGTGGACGTTGGATTTCCGATTTTGCTGAGCATAATGCCCAGGTGCGTGAGCTTTTGCTTGTGACCGCTGCTCGCGCGCGCGGTGAAAGACTGGGCGAGCATCTGCGTTATTGTATAGCGACCAAAGTACCAGAACGTATAGTATATAGTACTTCCAACGTAATAATAGTATCTGTACTGTGAAATCCCGGCAAAGTTGTACCCGTTTACGTCATCAACATATCCGTTACCTTCATCATCCTTGTTGTTCCCTGGGATTTCGTAGGTGTTCACGCGGATCCTTCCGTCAAGGTCGGGGTGGTTAAGATCAATTCCTGAATCGATCACGGCAACATATACAGTGGAGTTGCTTCCCTTTTCAACATCCCATGCCTCTGGAGCATCGATATCAGCATCAGGGGTTCCCGGAACACCCCCAATGGTTTGCCCGGTGTTATGAAGACCCCATTGTATTGGGAAATCAGGATCCGAAGGAGTGTACAATAATTTCCTTAAGTAATTTGGTTCGGCAAACGCCACCCCGTCACTTGCGTTAAGGGATTCAATGGCGCTGCTCAAACTCACTTCCGGTTTCAACTTTAAAAGATACGTTCTCTAAGTTTCCGGTCCGATTCTTTTCAATATGGAGGATGCCCCCGCGCCAGAGCATATCCCTGACATGCGGTCTTTTGTTACACCCTCCTCGAATTTGACTATCACCTCTCCTGTGTTGAGGGCTATTGGTTCTTGGGCGGGGTCTAAGCGAGCTGTGCCTTTCTCAAGAACGCTTGTGGAGCTTTCATTTTCGGCAGCCAAACCAGGGATGAAAGCGCACAGAACAAGCATAAGAAGTGCCAAAAGCAGAGATACTGATTTGATTGTTTTTTTCATTTTCCTTTTCTCCTTTCCTAATGCAAAAACGCACTCTTTTAAATACACAAGTTGTCGTCAAATGAGGTCTGACGCGTAAAAGATAGGGAAACGAAGAGGAGTTTTAGAAAATATTTCTTAAAGACTTTCTTCGTTGTCGCATCTTTCTTTTGCAACCTTTTTATTCTAACACGGAGATTTTGGATTAACAAAATCACTCTTTCGGGTGATGCGAGAATTCTCGACACGGGAATCTCTCAAACCCTCGAATGACTCTTGGATCATGGTCAAGCTCGAAAACAGGTCTGTCGATGTTCGACACAAATGTTTTAAAAATGACAGAATCTAGATTTTGTGGGAAAGTTTATCGAGCTAGCTAATTTTTACGGAGGAAAAATGAAACGTTTATTATGCATTCTTATTTTGCTTCATCTAATTACACTTGGTTTTCCGTTAACTTCTCATGCCACTTCCTCACCGGGCAAACTTTTGGCTAAGGCCAGCGGTCTGATGCCCGGCACGCCTTTATGCGTCTATAAGCCTGGCGAGGTACTTGTGAAGTTTAAAGAAGGTATAAGGAAATCCTCAGCCGACGAGATTAAATCAGAGGCTGGCGCATCCGTTTTAGGAAAGATAGGTCCACGCGACAAAAAGGATATTGAGGTTTTGAAACTTAAACCCGGCGTGAGTGTTGAAAAAGCGGTTCAAGAACTTTCCTCCAGCCACATGATCGAGTATGCCGAGCCCAACTTCATATACAAGATTGCTCACACTCCGACTGACCCTGATTTTCCAAAGCAGTGGGGGTTGCATAACACCGGTCAAGTAATAGGGGGGTCTGTTGGGGTTGCGGATGCCGACATTGATGCGCCTGATGCCTGGGATATCGAAAAAGGAACCTCCAACGATGTCACGGTCGCCGTCATCGATTCCGGCATTGATTTTTCCCATCCCGATCTTTCCTCGAGAATCTGGGTGAACTCAGACGAAACTGCGGGGAATGGGTTGGATGATGATGGGAACGGTTTTGTTGACGATAGGAACGGGTATAACTGGGCGGGTATCTCCCAGTACAACTGCACGTACTGGAACGGAAGCGCATGGGTGAACTCGTATGAAAATTTCGGCACCAGTATTACTCAGCAGATGTTTGCCCAATCGTTTACGGCTCGGGCTACCCCGGGACATAAACAGAGGCTTACCCACGTTGGAATAGCCTTGAGGAAGATAGGAAACCCCACTTTACCGATAAATGTTGTCGTCCGCACCTCACTTACCGGATCGGACCTTTCATCGTACGTGATAGATTATTCAGAGATTTCCTCAACAGGGATCACCGAAATCTACAAAGCACTATCGACACCACTTAACCTTGACGCGGGACTTCCTTACTACCTTATCTTCTGGACAAGTCAGGCGAGCGCCTCAGATTACTACCGTATCTACGACAACTGGGGAACGGAAGAAGGTACGTGGCATACTTATCACGAGGGAGAGGCGTGGCAGTGGACGGGGTCTGGATGGACCTCCCTCTACGCTAAAGACTTTTACTTCAGGACAAACCCTTACTTCTATCCCCATGACAATAACGCGCACGGAACGCACTGCGCTGGAATAGTGGCTGCCTCTGAGAACGCCCAGGGGGTTGTGGGCGTTGCGCCTGGTTTGAAAGTCAGGGTTATGCCCCTGAAAGTCACTGACTCAAGCGGCGGAGCTTATGCGTCCCACATAATTGATGCCATTTACTATGCCGCGGATAACGGTGCTGACGTCATAAACATGAGTTTGCAGAGCGAATCCCACTCTTCGCTTGTCCAGAACGCAATCACTTATGCTTACGGCAAAGGTGCTGCGATATTCGCTTCGGCGGGCAACACCTCGGACTCCACGCTCATGTATCCGGCGGGCTATTCGAATGTGATTGGGGTTGGCGCTACCACGAACAGGGACGAGAGGGCTGTCTTCTCGACATACAACTCGAGCGTGGACATCTCGGCGCCCGGCAAGGACATCTATTCCGCGATGCCCACCTACAGCGCGAGCCTGAATGCTCTCGGATATACTCAGAATTACTCTTTTATGGATGGCACATCCATGGCTTCTCCCATGGCGGCGGGCAGCGCAGCCCTGCTTTTATCTGAAAAACCCTCCCTTACGCCCTTGAAAGTTCAGCAAACGCTTGAAAGCACAGCGAAAGATTTAGGGGCGTCCGGTCGGGATGATTATTTCGGTTACGGGCGGATAAATGCATATGCTGCCCTTAAAAAAATTACCGCTCTGCCAAAACCGGTCATTTCATCTTTGTCGCCAAGTAGCGGAAGCGCGGGTGCCAATGTCACCATATACGGGTCCGGATTTGGTTCTACGAGGGGCTCCTCATATGTGAGCTTCGGCACAAAGAGGGTGTCAAGTTATCTCTCATGGGCGAACAACCGCTTGAAGGTGAAAGTTCCGACCGGCGTTTCTGGAAAAGTTGCTGTGACGGTCACTACCGCGGGTGGAAAATCAAATTCAAAGAGCTTTACGGTCGTTCAAAAGAATCCGCTATCCACATGGTATCTGGCGGAGGGTTCCACCGACTGGGGCTTCGAGACTTATATATCTATCGCGAACCCGAACTCCACGGAAGTTACGATTCGCATGACATATCAGACGAAAAGCGGTCCGGTTGTTAAGCCCGATTTCAGGATGGCTCCGATGAGCCAAGCCACAATCTTCCCATGGGAGGATCTGGGAGAGGAAGATTTCTCCACAAAGGTCGAGTGCCTTGAGGGGAAAACAATCGCGGTTGACAGGACGATGTTCTGGGGTTTGGAGGAGGACATAGGGGACGCTCACTCCTCAATAGGCGTGACCTCTCCGGCTAAAACCTGGTATCTGCCGGAGGGCTCCACAGCCTGGGGCTTCGAGTGCTGGCTTCTTATCCAGAATCCGAACAGCAGTACGGCAAGCTGCGATATAACCTACATGATTGAGAACGAAGGTCCCTCAAGCGTGAAGGTTTCTGTGCCGGCAAACTCTCGCGCAACTTTCAACATGGCCGAGCACATAGGTGCAAAAGACGCCTCAATAAAAGTTAGCTCGAATTTACCCGTTATCCCCGAGAGGGCAATGTATAGAAACAATCGAAAAAGCGGACATGACTCGGTGGGCACAACCTCTCCCTCCTTGAACTATTACCTTGCTGAGGGGACGACCGCCTGGGGTTTCACAACGTATGTTCTGGTACAAAACCCAAACAGCGAGCCTACGAGCGTGGTCCTCACCTACATGACGAACGAGGGTCCGATAACTCACCCTGAAAGCCCCATTCTCATGCCGCCCAACTCGAGAAAAACAATCAGGGTCAATGACTATCTTCCACCAAGGGACTTCTCAACGAAAGTGACGGGCGACCGACCGATAATAGCCGAACGCGCCATGTACTGGGGGGAGGGGACTATTTTCGGGGAGAAGTGCCACGATTCTATCGGTCTTTCTGCCGCGCATAAGACTTTCTATCTTCCCGATGGAGAAGCGGGCATGCATCCCGAGGCTGGTCTGATGGGCGAGGTTCAAACCTGGACTCTCGTTCAGAACCCGAATGATCAAGAGGTTGCGGTCGAGGTAACGTATCTACCCGAGGACGGTTCCGGGGAAAAATCGATAACCGACACGGTGCCGGCGAACTCGAGAAAAACCTATTTTATGGCGGACGTCATACAGGACGGTCGCGCCTCCGTGATGGTGAGTTCGAAGACAGCGGGGAAGAAGATAATGGTTGAACGCGCGATGTACGCGCTCATTCAGGGGTACGGGATGTTCATGGGCACGGCGACGATTGGCGGTTACAGCGACTGAAGATTTCAGCTGCAAGGGTAACCCCAATCATTCGAAAATGAAGCGAGGGTCTTTGCGGGGATTGCAAAAAGCAGAGGTTTTGAGGTGGTATCGGTCTGCTGTGAAGTTGGGGGAGAGCCCAAGGAAAGCTTCGAGATACGGGACTGCGAAAAAGTATTGCCAAAAACGAACGAATCATACTGTAATCCGATAGCACAGGGCTGATCTTAAACAAAGAGGGCTGTGATTTAAACGTTTTAATCGGACTTTACGTGGGTCACGATTCTCTTTTCTTCAAGTTCAAAGAAGGCTTTACAACTGTTTTGGTCGCAAAGGACCGTGTTACCGGTCACAATCCCGCGGCGGTATTATACACAGCGAAATCTTATTACGGCAGACTTAAGGAACGATCGGGTGACGAAGAGTAGAGGGTACTTGTATGAGCGACGATATGACAGACGAGACTTTTTCTTCAGGTCTGATTGATGAGTTCCTCCGTAGCAGAGTCTTTGCGGTGGTGGGCGTTTCCACCAACAAAGAGAAATACGGGTATAAGGTATATGAAGACTTGAAACAGGGCGGTTACATCGTTTATCCGGTGAACCCGATGTATCCCGATATATTCGGTGAAAAATGTTACCCCGATCTGGATTCGCTCCCCGAGGAACCCGAAGTGGTCGAATTCGTGTGCCCTCCTGATGTTACCTCAAAGCTTGTTAAACGTCTTCCGGCGCTCGGTGTGGATAAAGCCTGGATGCAGCCCGGAGCGGAGTCCGAGGAGGCTATCTCATTTTGCAAGGAACACGGCATAAAAGTTCTTCACGACATTTGCGTTATGGTGGAGAGAAGAAGAAGGACAGGGAAGTGATCAATCTCCACTCCCGGTGGAACCCTTACCGGAGACCTACGTCAAAGCGCAGATCAAAGGTTATCTTCATTGCCCTTTTTGCGCCGCTCATTGAGATTGCCCCAGCGAGATTGGGTTGCGGTGCAAGAAAGACCCAAACTCCTACAACACCTGAAATCGACTCGAGGGAGATGCTCGAGGATAGAAATGCTAAAAATGACCTGAAAATTACGGTCATCTACGACAACAGGGTCTTTGCCGCGGGATTGAAACCCTCATGAGGATTCTCCTGTCTTGTTTGCGTGAGTGGGAAGAGGATTCTATTCGATACGGGCCTGATTTCTCGGTTCTTTCAGACAACATGTGGCTTTTTAGAATCGAGCCCGGTTCAATAGATGCGTTGGTGTTCTCGCATAATCACGGTGACCATGATGGGGGTGTTCCAGGGATCCTCAAATCAAACCCACGTATCGACGTTTATGCTCCTGCCTCCTACGGTTCCGCTTTAGGAAGTCAGGTGCTGAAAGCCTGAGCAAATCTCATAGAGGTATCGCGAGCTTGTTCGATATGCGAGTGGGTTTGGTCAACCTGAGAGATTGGAACCAAGTACGCGGGACAAACCGGAGAGCAGGCTCTTCTCATCGAGCACCGTTTGCGTATGGTCATAATAACCGGCTGCGCTCATCCGGGCGTGTTAAGAATGGTTGAGGAAGCTTTAAACATTTCTAGACGCAAGGTTGCTTTGTTGCTCGGGGGCTTTCATTTGGGTGGGGCAAGCCCAAAAGAGATAAGAGGAATAATTGGTCGCCTCAAGGCGCTCGGTGTTGAAAGAGTTGCGCCGTGTCACTGCAATGGTGATTTAACGATTGGCTTGTTTAAGGGGGCTTACGGCGAGGCTTTCATTGAGGCGAGTGTTGGAAAGAGTATCATCGAGCATGACCTTAAGTAGTCGGCCTCGCGCCCTGTATTTATTGTTAAAAGGAGTACCCGTCAAGAATGCGCATACTGACAGCGGGTCTAAGTCATGGATTTTCATGAGAGTTAATCCAAGCTTTTGAGCCTCTCTCGGGGTTGCCCAAACGTGGTTTTCCGTTCAGTAAATTTGAGGACAACCGCGGAGGAATGATAATGACAACGCCTTACGAATCGGTGAAAAAGCTCATATACGGTCCGATTTTCTCGCGCAGACTGGGCGCTTCCCTCGGCGTTGATATTATCCCGATGAAAACCTGCGATTACGACTGTATATACTGCCAACTCGGGAGGACGACCGTGAAGACCGCCCGCATAGCCCCTTACATAAGCGCGGACGAAGTTATCTCTGGCCTCGAAGCCTTCTTCTTTAGGCAAGCCGAAGGAAGTCGTATCGACTACATAACTGTCGCGGGTTCGGGCGAGCCAACATTGAACAGCGAAATTTCGGCTGTGATATCAGGCATCAAGGAAATCACGGAAATACCTGTGGCGGTGCTGACGAACGGATCGCTTTTGTGGGAACAACTAGTCGCTCAAGCGTGCATGATGGCTGACCTGGTGTTCCCATTGCTTGACGCCGGTGATGAGCGGATGTTTGAGAAGGTAAACAGGCCTTGCCGCGAAATAGATTTCAAGAAAATGGTTGAAGGCATTATGCGGTTTTCGTCCTGCTACAAGGGTCGTTTATGGCTTGAGATCATGGTCATTGACCGCATTAACTCGGGGGATGAAAGTATCGAAAAATCGCCGCGCTTGTCCGGGACATAGCACCCGATATCGTCCACTTGAACACGGTCTTAAGACCAGCTTCAGAGGGTTACGCAAAATCGTCAGGGGAAGAAAGGCTTTCTGAGATTGCCGAATTTTTCCGTGAGCACGGGGTGAGAGCGGAGGTGCTCACGGAAAGCGAACCCGATTCTCGCGGTGGGCACATCGGTGTTATTGACGAGGAAAAAATCCTGGGTGTTCTAAGGATCAGACCTTGCAGGCTATTTGAAATAGCTAAGATTGCCGAAGCAAGCGAGCTGGAGGTTATGAAGGTTCTTTCACGTCTCATTGAGGAAAAGAAGATTGTTGCCGAACAAACGAAGAAGGGCGTATTCTACAGGGTCCCTCCATCAGGTTGACTCATTCTCAAACCAGAGCAGAAAGGCTTCGTTTAAATGCATCTTCGGCATTTTCGATGCGTTCGGGAAAGCGGGACTTTTCTGACCATTTCTCGCGTTAGCTTTTGCCTCGAGTGAGATAAGTTCGATGCGTTTAGCGAAGCGTGGCTTGTCTGTCAGGTAAATGTTATTTCCTTGACACAACGGTGAAAGTGGCAAGGCTCTTTGCGGCAATTTTCCCCTCGCGATCTCTTACAACTGCCTCGGATACGACGATATTTTCGTCTGAGAAAAGAACTTTGCCGATCGCGACCAGTTCACCTCCGCTTACAGGCGCCATGAAAGTCACTTTTTGCTCAACCGTGACCACCCGCTTAGAGGATTTGGGGAAAACGGTCGCCGCAGAAACGCCGGATGCAGCATCCGCCAAAGCCGCAATCGCTCCTCTTTCGACCGCGCCTGACTCATCGCATACACGAGGGTTTGCTTTCATTTTCAAGTGCGCCTCGCCGGGACCGAGTCCAATCACAGAAAAACCCATGTGTTTGTAAAAGGGTGCATCGGTGACACGCTCGCAGATGATTCTTTTAAATTCTTCTTCCTGCATTTTGGTTTCAATACCCCAGATCTTTGCCTCTTCGCTCATTTTTAAGACCCCGGAGTTTTTTCTTTATTTTATAGGTAATGCTTGTCCACAGACAGTGTTGGTTTCGCTTAGAGACTTACTTAAAGATTTGAGAGGAAGAAAGAGGAGAACTTGAAACGTTATTGGTACAAGAAAAAGCGTTTCTCAATCTCGCTCATTTAAACAGGTGGACACGGTATTCGGATTGAGTCTTCGCGCCTCATCTGAAAGAAGAATGCCAAGCGCAAACGTGTTTTTCCTTATGAAAGTGCGAACTTTTCAGATAAAGTCTTCCCGTCCGGTTTATTTCCTTCGAGGTTACCGACTGGAGCTCACGAAAGAATAGTCTTTGGATCTCCCTAAGCATTTTAGGGATAGGCCAATCCTTTTTTCAGTACCACGATTTCTTGCGACCATGAGCGGCACTGCCCGGAAAGTGCTGTTCCTTGACGGGCCCTTGTCTTTCCAGCCTTATTTGGAAGCTTAACGGTAGGAATAGAATCCCTTCACGCTTTTCTTTTCCAACTTTCCTACTTTATCCTTTATGAAAATTAGTTATTGCTTGTAGGTATAAAATCCCTTCCCGCTCTTCTTTCCCAACTGCCCCGCGGCAACCATTTTTCTTAAAAGCGGACAGGCTCGGTATTTGGGGTCGCCGAACTCTTTGTAGAGAATGTCCATTATATGCAGGACAATATCAAGACCAAGCAGGTCGGCTACCTCGAGGGGTCCCATGGGGTGACCGGCGCCGAGTTTCATTACATTATCTATTGCCTCGGGAGTGCCCACCCCCTCATATAGGCAAAATATGGCCTCGTTGATCATCACGCAGAAAATGCGGCTCATGGCAAAGCCAGGCCAATCGTTCACTTCAACAGGAGTCTTGCCGAGCTGGGTTGCAAGTTCGACCACTGTCCGGCATGTCTCATCACTTGTGAGCTGTCCCCGTATTACCTCAACAAGTTTCATTGCCGGTGCCGGATTGAAAAAGTGCATACCGATGACTTTATCCGGTCTTCTGGTCGCGGAGGCAATTGGGGTTATGGGTAGAGAGGAAGTATTGGTGGCAATGATGACTTCCGGACGGCAGGTTTCGTCAAGCTTTGCAAAGACCTCCTTTTTCACTTCCAAGTCTTCGAATACCGCTTCAACCACAAAATCGGCTTCCGCAGCGCGTGACCAGTCTGAGGTGGGCGTGATCTTTCCTATTATTTCCATCTTCATGCTCGCTTCGATCTTCCCCTTTTCCACCGCGTGGTTTAGCGATTTTTCTATGTTCTCAACACCCTTTTTCGCTAACTCCTTTGAGATGTCCATCAATAAAACTTCATATCCGCGGCTTGCGAATACTTGGGCGATTCCTCTTCCCATCACTCCGGCTCCGACCACGAGAATCTTTTTAAAATCCATCTGGCTCTCCTTGTTCAAACCAGCAGTAGCCTTCCGCCTGTTCGGCTTAACATATTCCTACTTCCTGAACTTTCGGAAATCTGGTTTGCGCTTCTCTTCGAATGATTTCATCCCCTCGGTCAGCTCCTCCGAGCCGTAGGCGAGCGCGAGCATCTCACGTCCATGCGTGAATGAACTGTATAGGAGGTCTGATTCAAAGTTCATTGAGGTTCGCGTGAGTTTTATCGATTGCGGGCTCATGTCAAGAATTCTGTTTGCCCACTCCAGCGCCGTTTCCATCAGTTTTTCTTGCGGGACGACCTTATTGCAAAGCCCCATTTTCTCCGCTTCCTCTGCCGTGTATCGCAGGCAAAGGAAGCACATTTCCCTTGCCTTCTTTTCGCCGACAACGCGTGGAAGCATCTGAGTTCCTCCCCAGATGGGCGCGCTCCCCACCGACGGTCCCGTCTGACCGAAGACGGCGTTTTCAGATGCGATGGTCAGGTCGCATAAGAGGTTTAACTCATTGCCTCCGCCCAGGCAATAGCCGTTGACTGCCGCGATTATCGGTTTGGAAAGAGACCTCATAGTGTTGGATAGTTTCAGGCACTTTCCCAGAAATTTTCTTCCAACATGGGGATCGAGGGCGCCCATCTCCGAGATGTCTCCACCCGCGCAAAAAGCGCGTTCGCCCGCGCCGGTTAGAACGACCACACCGACGGTCCTGTCTTCCTCCGCCGCCTCGAAAGCCTGGGTTAGCTCGTCGAGGGTTTTTGACCTGAAGGCGTTGTGGCGCTCGGGGCGGTTGATTGTGATTGTGGCTATCCCGTCCTTCACCTCATAGATGACGTCTTCTAATTCCATAATACCCTCCTTTAAAAACTGAGCCGGACCATACCTTTCGCTGTATTGCTTTGTAAAAGAGCAAAGGCGTTCGAGTCGGTTCCTGGAACGATTAAAGTTATTGCCGCAGAGATATCATTTCGCCAGGCGTTTTCATCTCGATTAAAAAGAGCTTAAGGCGCCAAATTGTTTAGCCGTTGACTTTCCGGTATCCAAGGGCGTGTTCTGCCTGGATCATCTTGTGAATTTCGGTTGTACCCTCATAGATTAAAGGAGCCCTCGCGTTGCGGAAAATTCTTTCGACCGGATACTCGGCCGAATACCCGTAGGCACCATGTATTTGCACCGCCGCGTGAGCCGCGTTGAACGCGCACTCCGTCGCATGCCATTTGGCAAGAGAGGTTTCAAGCGTATTTTTAACTCCCTTGTTCTTAAGCCATGCCGCCTTGTATACGAGAAGTCGGGATGTTTCAAGTCCCCTCACCATTTCGGCTATTTTCTCTTGAATGAACTGGTATCGACCGATGGGTTTTCCAAACGCTATTCTTTGATTGGCATATTTTATTGACGCATCAAGAGCGGCGCGGATGGTCCCAAGCGCCCCTGCCGCGACCGTAAACCTCCCCATGTCGAGCGCGTACATCGCTATCTTGAATCCCTCGCCTTCTTCCCCCAGGCGATTTTCCACGGGTACTTCCACGTCTGACAAGAATATCTCACCGGTGGAGCCCGCCCAAACCCCGAGCTTGTGTTCTATGTCCCTTGTTTCTATACCTTCCATTGAGCGGTCCAAGAGGAAGGCGGAAATACCCCTGTGACTGGCGTTCTTGTCTGTCTTGGCGAAGACGAGGAAATGGTCCGCCACGTTCGCGTAAGAAATCCATGTCTTTTGTCCGTTTAGAATATAGCGATCACCGACCCTTCGCGCGGTTGACTCGATTGACGCCACGTCAGAGCCCGCGCCAGGTTCCGTAAGCCCGAAACATGCAATCTTATCGCCGCGCGCCTGGTCTATGAGATATCTCCGCTTTTGGTCCTCGGTGCCGAATTTTAGAAGTGTAAGTGAATTGAGACCAAGATGTACCGAAAGCAGAGTTCTAAATCCCCCGTCTCCTCGCTCGATCTCCTCGCAAATCAAAGCGGTGGCGATGAAATCAAGTCCGGAGCCCCCGTACTCCTCGGGTATCGGGGCGCCGAGCATCCCCAGTTTTGCCATGCCCCGGATTATGTCGAAACTCAGGATGTGCTTTCGGTCGAGTTCCGTGATTTTCGGAAGGATCTCTCTATCGACAAAATCGGCAGCCGTTTTCTGGACCATTTGCTGCTCCGGGGTCAGTTCGAAGTTGATTCCCTCCGATTGAGTGCGTGATACCATTTTTTCACCTTTAAGAATTGTCACTGACCCTCGACGTTACGGACGCGTTAGATGTATTTTTCCAATTTGAACCGAGACGTCCTATGAAGTGAAATGCACAATAGCACAGCCCCAAAACAGGGTCAATAGCAAATGTTGGGCGATTCTTTCTCGGCAATTTGTTATGTTCTTTCCCGGGGCTTTATTCCTCATTCTCAAATCAGGAGCAATTTTTTGCTTATGCTTGCCTCCACTTATCTCAACGGCACATTGTGACCGGGAGTTTTATTTGGTTTCTTCCAATCAGTTTGTTTTAAAGTTCTGTTCCAGCGCACCACGCTCGGATGCGATCTTAACATGTGGATTGTTATCGCCCTCTTCCCGTTTTCTTGCTTTTGGAGGCGGGTTTAGGTTCCAAGGAAGAGCGGATTGGACCTTCTTCAGGAAAGCTTATGAATCTATTTTTATCTGTTGGGATTCTTGCGAAGATTATAAAATGAATTGAAGCTGGTTCATTGGTTGCGGCATTTCTGACGCAGAGAGGTTTATACGATGCGTTCCGGCAAACTGTACAAACCCCGCTATTAAAGAAGCGTGCTTTGCCCTTTTTATCTCAAAGGAGGGGCTGTCGGCTAACCTCGGCAAAAAAAGCTTTTTATCGGCCCAGCGGTTTTATGCGGGAGTCTTTGTCGCTGCTCTCTCGGGTTTTTCAGCTTCATGCTCACGCGAGCTGGCGCTTCGTATGACCCGTCCAAGGTCAGGTTAGAATTTGAGCTGCAATCTCGGGAGAAGATACTTACGTGCGCGTACAAGGTGTACGGTGATGATACCTGGAGTTTCTGGCTTGGGAAAACAGTAATCAAGAACATGGGGAAGATTCCCGTCTATGATTTGAAGCTTTCATACCGGGTGATTGGCTACACTGATTGGACTTCGAACGACACTTACCCCGAGATAATTCCGGGGCAGACCATGCGTGACTTTTATTACCCGGTGTTCGCCGGCGAAAAGGTGATGGGTATAACAACGAGAACCCCGGCGGAATTTGTGATAAAACACGAGTACAGAGGTCTTTCCAAGCCCGTCGAGGAGCGCCACAAGATATTCTTTCTCGGAAGAAACGATTACACGTTCTCATCACTTCGCGAGGAGGACAAGGTCACAGCGGCAGACAGGGACGAGAATTATCCCTTCGTCGCGGCGTTCTGCACGCCGAACGAGGAGACGACAAAGTCTTTTGCGTAGCTTGCCACAGGGGGACTTGCGCCTTCCTCGAGCGATGAGGAGGCGATTGAGGCTCTTTGCGCTGTTTATCGCACACTGTATGTCCACCGTGTGAGATACGTCCACGAGCCTTACGCCTTCTGGGCGGGGAGGCGGCACAGTACGTCCAATACCCGAAGGACACCATAAACAGAAAAGCTGGTACGTGCCTTGATATTGCTGTGTGTAGCATCCATGATGGAGGCAGTAGGAGTTAAGTCTTACGTCATCTTCATACCCGGTCATGCTCTGCCCGCAATACAGCTTCCGGAGAGCGGCGATATAGTGCCAATTGAATCGACAGGAGTAGAGTATGGGGACATCTTCGGTCCCGAACAGGCTATTGAGTATGCAAAAGACGAGTTGAACGATGATGAGAATTACCCGCAAACCTGGATCGACCTTGAGCTCTGGTGGAGGAGGGGGGTTGTTCCACCGTGGTGATACCATTTGAAATTCCCACGAAAAAAACTCATACACGCGCTTATTATGCGGTAGTTTTTTGAGCGTTGTTGATGATAATTGCATTTTTGTTGGCGCTTGTTTCCCTTGAGGGCGCGCTAAGCGATTCTGAAGAAGATGTTCAGGTTCTGCTTAAATACAGCATAATTGTTGACATTCTCGGTGTCGCGAAAATAACCGGAAAATTCACCCTGTCCGAATCGCTCTTCAGGGCTGTTAAGAGAATATGCTCGCGACACCCAGAATACCTGACAAGAAAATATACTGGCTGTGAAAGTTTTCAGGAGTTCAAAAACCCAAAAGCGGTTCTTGATGAGGATGAGCGGGCGGTGCTCGTCAGCTACACTTGCCCCGGATTCGCGTACAAACGGAAAGATTACTGGGAGATACCAGATTTTCCTGTCAAGCCGAAATCGACATCCGGAAACAGGCTCGAGTTCTCTGAAAAATTTTTGGGAAGGGGAGATTTAACGCTTCACCTCGTTTTGCCGGTGATGAAAGTAAGGGAGGTAATACTCCCCGCGTGAACAAAAGACGTTGTTTACAATGAGAAAAGAAAATCTATTAATTATGAGCTGACTCCTTACGACGTTGATTACGGCTTTTTTGCCGAAAATAAAAATTTGCTTTCGATTCTCTCGGGGCTCCTCACGCTTTTATTCCTCGGCGGGTTTTCCTTCGCTGTTATCAGGTTCAAGAAACCTAAGGAAGCCCTTATTCCCGCTACTCAAACAGAAGAGAAAACCGGAGGAACCGGCGGGCTGGAGGATCCCGCAGACCGTGTTGACCGGGGAGAGAAGGGCGCAAAAGCGCAGGCCATAGTGGAGGAAGAAGGTCTCAAGCCCCCTTCTTACACGGCGAAAATCCCTGAGACCTCTGAAAGACTTGTCCCGCCCTGGGTTCCGGGAAAGGCGCCTGACTTTCAGAAACCCACGGCAAAATTCTGTCCAGGATGCGGAGCGGAGGTTTTGCCAGCAAGCCTTTTCTGTAGCAGATGCGGGTGCAAACTGTGAGTTAGCACGAGCAATCTGGGCAAAAGGGGTGTTCGCGCGAAAATGAAAAATACCAGGGGGAACGGGTGTTTCTAAGGCCACGCAGGTTCGTTTCTAATTATGTATGAAGAATAAGGGAGAAACCAATGCGATAATCAAAAGGAAAAAATATAAGGGTCAAAGATTTTTAGTGAATGGAAAATAATTGAAACTTTTTCGAAACAAGAAATTGTCCTGACCAATGCCCGGGCTATTTCCCTTCTTAGCGCCTTATCTCTCATGGTTTGCTTATTTTTCAATGTGCTTGGGGTGGAAAGCGCGGAGGCGGCTTCTCAAAATACCTGAGCAGTCAAATACCGTGTGCAAGCGGCAAAATTCTCCCTATCAGCCGAGGAATATGCCCCGGGAGAAATAATCATCAAGTTCAGGATATCATTAAGTTCAGAAAAGACACTCCGCAGGAAGACAAGGATTCAGCGAAGAACACTGCTCGCGTTCGCTCAGTGCTTAGAAATATCGGACAAAAGGGTAGTGATAGAGTTCAACTCTACTGACTGAAAACTGACACGTCTGTGGGCGAAGCCTTGAAGCTTCTCAAGGGCAATCCTTTCATGGAATACGCAGAACTAAATTATATAGTGACAATTTTTCACACTCCGAATGATCCTCAACTGCCCAATCAATGGGGTTTAAGGAATGCGGATCAGACGATACAAGGGGTCAGCGGGACATTTGATTCCGATACTGATGCGCTGGAAGCTTGGAACTCTGAAGATGGTAGCGCCGGACAACCCATGGTTGCGGTGATAGATACTGGAATTGACCCGAGCCATCCGGAATTGGATTCCAAAATTGTTCCTGGATATAACTGGTTTGCCATATTCCTGACATCAAGTGTCGGTTATTTTAATTGCGGATCTGATGCGAACAGCCAGATGGTCGCGCAGTCAATAACCGGCACGGGTCAGGCCCTCACCCATGCCGGCTTCCGTTTTCGAAAGATCAGCAATCCCACCTCTGAAATTACTGTTTCCGTTAGGTCCAGTCTTGCGGGTTCAGACCTTGCCTCATTCTCAATTTCTGCATCCGAAGGGGGGTATTCGTTGACTGAAGTATACAAAGAGTTTTCAAATTCCGTTACTCTTCAGAACGGCACCACTTATTTTCTTGTAATTTCCATAAACTATCTGAACACAAGCAATTATTACCAATACCTCATTACGGTGGGCATGGTTGCCGCTGCTGACAAGTATGCTGGGGGAGAACAGTTTGTATACAATGAAGATCCACCTGGTAAAATGTTCCTTATTCAGACCTTTGGTTGAGGTCAAATCCTAACTCTAACCCCCTGGATGAGAGCCCACATGGAACGCATGTCGCGGGCGTAATCGCTGCCGAGACTGATAACATGACGACAATTGCTGGTATCTGTCCAAGCGCCAGGATAATGACGCTAAAGGTCTTGGCTCAAATGGATCGGGCAGCGTAGCGGATATTGGTTTGGCTTGTTTTCCATGCAGCGTATAACGGTGCAAATGTTTTGAATATGACTCTCGGCTCATCATCCTTTTCCCATGCGCTCCAGTATGCGGTCGATTACGCTCACAATCGAGCGGTTGTTGTCCTGGCCTCGTCGGGAAATACCTGTAATTCGGTCATGAATTATCTGGCTTGCCGCGAAAAAGTGACAGGGGTTGGCGCCACCACAAATCGGGATTAGAAAACCGATTTTTCAGCTTTCAACGCAAGCGTTGACGTCTCCGCGCCCGGTTCGAGTATTATCTCCACGACGCTCACCTATACTTTGATTCTGAACAATCTTTCCCATCCACGAGATTATGACTTTCTCTTCTGCACTTCCATGGCGTGCCCGATGACTGCGGCGCTTGTTAAATCGCAGAATTCTGAGTATACGCCTTATCAGATTGAGCAGAGGCTCGAAAGGAGTTCCGATATGTAAGAAGTTTTTCGCTTAGGGAATGACGCGAAGCTCAGGGCGCGGATTTTCTTCGTCATACTCGCTCTTTTGGCGGGGAAACTAAGGTAAGTATTTATATTTAACAGGTTGATGCGGTTTTGTGAGGTCCTACTCGGTTTCTTGTGTCCAAAACGGGCATAACCGTGAACCCATTCATATTCACCCTAACATGCCTAGTGCCTCGTACCAGACCGTCGTGAGCGTGGTGGATATATCTCTTCACCTTCACATGCTTTGAGCCCCGTCTTTTTAAGGAAGAAGAATGTTTACTATTTCCAATAGATGAATTAACAGGCAGAATTGGGGAAATGTCTTCGTCTTTTGAAGGAAAAAGGATGATTCCTATTATCACCCGCTGATTCGTTTTCACCTCCACGCGCGAATACCTCTCTTACGGGAAGACGTGTAGGGGAGCCTTAAAGTGATTATCGGTAAATAGCGCTAACGGGAAAAGAAATGAAGTCTAAATGCCGAATTATCTTATGTGAGCAAAAATGCTTTGAAGCAGAGGTGTGTCGCCGCAAGACAGAAGTTCAGAGGCGAGATCGGAGTGGTCATATGAAGCGGTCAAATTTCTGGATTTTCTATGCTATCTTTCTCGCTTCAAGCCTGTCTTTTTCTTGCGTATTCCTGGCTGAAGCACCAGCGAGCGAGCCGTGGAAGAAGATCGCGGATAAGGGTATAGATAACCCTGAAATCCCCATGATGTTCCCGATTACCGAGTTCAATGGCGGTCTTTATTTTATGGTGCCCGGCTCAGAAGACGAAAGCGCCAAAACGGTGCCTATCTGGAAATACGATGGGATAAGCTTCAAAAAAGCGGCGACCGATGGCTTCGGGGACAAGAACAACATCGCGTTTTTCCCCGGACCTGTTTACAAGGGCTACTTCTACTGCGGAACGACCACGAGGTACAGTGGAGCTCAATTGTGGCGCACAAAGGATGGGAAGAATTGGGAAAACATAGGCAAGGGAATAATCGATACGGCAAGGGGTGAATGTTATCCGCTCGGGGTTCAGAATGACAGGCTCCTGATCGGTGTTGGCGACTGGGAATACGGTGCGAAGGTGTGGTCGTTCGATGGCAGTAAGTTTGCGAGAGTTAACGAAGACGGATTTGGCGTGGGCGCCACCGGGATTTGTATCCCCGCTATGTACAAGGGGAAAATACATCTCGTCGCAAGATTAGAGGGTGCGGGCATGATGATCCCACTGTGCTATGAGGGGAGTGGAGTTTGGAAACAGACCGCTCAGCCTGGCTTCGGTGAGCAACAAAACGTGGATTGTTTTCTCATGTCTGCTTCAAAGGATTTCCTATACGCGGGGACCGCCAATCCAGCAGGTGCTCAGCTGTGGAGGTATGACGGAAGGACATGGGTCAAGGTGAAAACGGGGGTTAACATTAAGGAGAGTTCAGTTATTCTTCCTGTGGTTATGAATAATAAGCCTTACTTTTCAGTGCTGGGCTTTGGTAAAAATGGTCCATCTGGGACGGGCGTCCTATACAAACCATCTGCTCAGGGTGGTTTCGTGCAGTGGGGCAAGGCTGGTCTTGGCGATCCGAACAACATAATACTCATACCCTATCTTTTCAAAAATAACTACATTGTTGGGACGGGCAACCCTTACGGGTTTCAAGTTTGGAAACACCCGGTTGGTCCCTGGATCGACGGGATAGAGCCTGCAAGCGCCCATATCGGCGCGAGGGTAAGAATCCTCGGCTCCTTCCCGACGGAGAGCGCGCTTGCGGGTTCTGGCGCGGAATCGTACGTCTCGTTCTGCGGAATAAGAGTAAGGCGTGGTGATACTATTACCTGGTCATCTTCAGAGATTGTCTTGAGCGTCCCGGAAGGCGCCCGCAAGGGAGAGGTGTATGTTGTCACTTCTTATGGGAGCTCAAACAAAGTCCATTTCATGCCGGGTCTTTCCCGAACTTACTATTTCGCTGAAGGGACCACCCGGAGGAATAAAACCGACGGGAAATTCTACGAGTGGATTTCAGTATTGAATCCGAACAAGGAGAACGTGAGTCTATCAGTGACCTACCTTGTGTCCGGGGGTTCGAGTCCGATGCGCAAGTTGTACAGGATGTGGGGAAACACGAGGCTCACGATAGATGTGGCAAGCGACATAGGTCTTCAGAAAGATGTATCCGCGATTGTTGAAGCTAACAAGCCCGTGGTTGCAGAAAGGGTCATGTACTTCAACTATCGCAACAAATGGACCGGAGGACACGCTGTTGTTGGCGCGCCTGAACCTTCCTCCAAGTGGTATTTCGCTGAAGGGACGACCAGGCATACAGGAGACGGAACCGCTTTCGAGACCAGGCTTTGCGTTCTGAACCCCACCGAGAAAAGCGCTCAAGTGAAAGTGGAGTTATTGATGGCGAGCGGAGCCCCGGTTGGAAAGAGGCTGACCGTACCCCCGCTCTCGAGGAATACGATGAACTTGAACCAGGTTCTCGGGGCACAGAAGGATTTCGGTATACGCATTGCAAGCACCGTTCCTGTTGTCGCCGAACGCTCCGTCTATTTCAAATACGGTAGGGACTGGGATGGGGGAAGTTGCGCGCTCGGGGCGAGGAATCCTTCAAACGAACTCTACTTCGCGGAGGGATGCACTTACAGGTGGGCTGATGAGTGGCTGTGCCTGCAGAATCCCGGCGAAAGGGATGCCCACGCGACCGTCTCCTTCTACTCTCAGGGAGGTCAGCTTGTTCGGAAAAACGTGATAGTGCCCATGATGAGGCGCGTGACAGTGCACGTTCCAGCAGAAATCGGATTCGACCGCGATGTTTCCATCAAGGTTTCAAGCGGCGAACCAATAGTCGGGGAGCGGGTCGTATATTTCAATTACCGCAACGGATTGACAGGAGGTCACGCGGTCCTCGGCTTGCCTTGCGCCGGATGCAGGACGTACTTCGCTGAAGGCTCAACAAGGAGCTGGGGTAAGGGTGGTTTCGAGGAGTGGCTAAGCGTGTTCAACCCGAATGGCAAAAGGGTGAGGTTGGAGATAACTTTCATAAGAAGCGATGGTGTCAGGACAATCGCCAGTGCCAGCGTTGAGGCTTTCTCCCGCGGCACTTTCTCGGTCAACCGCATTCTGGGGGAGAACATGGACGCCGGAGTGGTCGTAAACTCCGATCTGCCCATCGTGGTCGAAAGGCCGATGTATTTCAATTACAACAAGGGAATCACAGGGGGGCACATCTCGTTTGGATACGGGTTATGAGGTTCCCCTGCACAGGGATTAACCATGTTGTGCAGTTGGCGCTTTTGTGTGTTTAACTACAAGAGGTAGTATCCGTCTGTGAGTAGAGAATGAATTGACCAGGGTGGCCTAAAAACTCTAAACACACATAATTTTTTGGAGAGAGACGCATAAAAGGGGCGAAACAATTCCACCCCCGAGCGCTCTAAGTCGAAGACTATTCCAAGCAAACCAAACCCTCTTATGTGGTAAAATTCACCAGGGATATCTAAATTATCCCAATAAGACGCGCTGAAATGGGGGTTAAGGATGGGTCGAAGTTACTGGCTTGACTTGTTCACTGGGACAACATGGGATGAGTTTCTCGGGGCAGGGGCCAACGTATCAGGGTTCAGGGAAACAAGAGAAAAGGTCTGTAAGCAGGTAAAGCCCGGTGATTACCTACTTTGCTACTGTACTGGCATTTCACGGTGGATCGGCTTGCTGGAGGTGACTGGTCCTACCTATTACGACACTGAGAAAACAATATGGTCTCAGGAGATTTTTCCGTGTAGATTCCCTGTCAAGCCATTGATTCTTCTCAAGCCGGAAAATGCAGTCCCTATACTTAACCTCAAAGATAAGCTTTCGTACTTTCAAGATATGAAAAGCCCCCATGCATGGACCGGATATTTTCGGGGATCGCCGGCGAAGATGAAACCCGAAGACGCACGTGTGGTTATAGAAGCGATGGAAAATGCACAGAAGAATCCAAGGCCCTTTCCTTATGATGAGAAAAAATACAGGAGGGTTCCCAAAGTATTTCCGACTTATCCAACCGAAGGGGGCATTGTTACTGTTCCCGAGGAGGATGAATCAGAAATCGAAAGTTTGCCGACTAAAGTTAGCCATGAAGAAATCCAGTGGTTGCTGATTGATCTTGGCAGAAATCTTAGCTTTGACGTAAGTGTTGCTCGGAATGATAAAAACAAAGAGTACAAAGGAATGAAATTTGCTGATTACTGCGTGGACGAAATCCCCCTCCACTTTGACGAGGCAACAAATAGTACGATTAAGAATATAGATGTTGTTTGGCTTGATGGTAAATCAATCTTTGCGGCGTTTGAAGTGGAACACACGAGTTCGGTATACAGCGGAATTCTTAGAATGTCAGATCTTATCTCAATGCAACCGAATATAAAGATAAAACTGTACATAGTTGCGCCAGAGGAGAGGCGTGAAAAGGTTATTAAAGAAATAATGAGGCCAACGTTTGCGAGATTAAAACCGCCGCTGTCGGAATGCTGTCAATACATTTCGTACTCGGCACTGAAAGAAAAAATTGAACAGGCGAAAGATTTACTCCATGTTTTGAAACCCGAGTTCATTGATGAAATAGCCGAGCCTTGTTTCGAAGTGGAGTAAAGAATTCGTTGGCTGCTGTTAAACTGTTCCGCTTCCTCTTCTTTTCCGTGTTCCACCTCCCAGTGTTATGGATGATATCATCCAACTTGGAGGTGTCTCATTTTTTATGAAGCGGAACACTTTCCGCTTGTCTCTCTGCAATTGGAAGACTTTTTGGTCCTATGGGGTTTAGACCAAATCCATGTTTGAAAAAAGTTGGGGTGCTAAATCATTTTCCTCATTTGATACAATCCTTCTTGTTTCCTTGTCGCGCTATCGGCACCGCAATCTGATTGGATGCGGATGCCTGATCAAAGTTCGCCTGAACTTGAATCCTTTCACATGCTTGCCGATAAAGCGGTTGCAATAACACTTGCCTCTTGGGCAATCGCGGCGGTCACGCCTTTAATCTGTGCGATTGCTTTGTTTGTCGGCACTCTGGATCTCTTAATATACGAGAAGGACTTTATGATTACCGGTATGCTCTTTCCCTTTTTCCTCATCGCCTCTGGGCTTGCATACCGTTTCACTCGTGTGTTCGTAAGCTTATTCGACCAGTGGAGAAACCCGGAAAATTATTACATCGATATTAGCGGTTCCAAATTCTCATACAGAAATAGAAGAAACTGTACATCTATCCCGCTTGCGAAAATCACTGAGGTTACTACAGAAACAAGAGCGCATCTACTCTACCCGGTATCATATGACCTTGTAATCAAGTACTTTGATGAAGAGGATTTAAAGAAAGAACTTGTAATACCCTTATCGTCTTTCAAACCCCTTTCCGAGTACGGCTCGCCTGATGAAGTGATCACCCGGGAGATAAAGAAACGTAGAGTTGAGCACCGTCCTTGATGGTTGTGAACGCTTTGGAAGCCCCGTGAGGGAAGCCTCATGTTACACGGGAATGCCGCGAAGCCGCGGGCGAAAAGGAATTACCAAGTTCCGGCGGTTCACCAAGGGGTTGGAAAGGTAGGTGCAAGTTAGACATAGCCGCAATCCCTTTACTTTGGCACACCCTCCATGCCGAAAACTACCTTGTCCCTCCTGCGCGATGGCTTTAAGACACCCAATTCCATCTTTTTAATAGCAACTACATGAGCAGTTTTCTTACCATCACAAAGACCAACTTTGTTTTACGGCGACTGCTCAAATACCCTTCGGGCGGAAGGAAATCTCGCGTGCCGCGTGCGGTGGGCTTATCTCCTTTGGGCTGATGCGTTGCTTCTTTTTGCTCCACAGACCTCCTCCCTCTTTTCCCTCTCCATTGTTGGAACACTTTTTGGAACTATGGGGTTACCCAAAAATCCTGCGGTGAAACTGGAAATGCTAACGGTCTTTCGAGGAGTTTCCCGTGGAGCATTTGCGCGTTTGTTGACGATCTGGCGCGTGTTAGAATCTATACAAAATCTGCAACCCTTAATGCGTTTTTCCTTTTGGAAATGGAAAAGATGCAAAAATCTGGTGAGACAAATGATGAGGTTTTCCGTGTGGTTGCAGGTAAGCCTGGGATAATATCAGTTGTTTTCATGGGCTTTGCCACATCGGCAGCCACACTGTGCGCAATAGCTTTGCTTATAGGCGCGGCAAACGTCTATTTCTACGACAGGAACATGAAGATGGTTCTTTTCCTGCTCATTGGTTGCATTTTCGCGGGAGGATTTGCAGCCGTGTTCGCCAGTCTTTTCAAAAAATTTTTCGAGCACAGAAGACATCCGGATAAATGTTATTTAGAGATCAAAGACTCTGAGTTCATATACCGATTTGGAGATGAGCTCACGGTTATCCCGCTTGAAAAAATAAACAATGTGACAACCGTCAAGGAACATACTCCGGACAGCCCCACAACACACTACCTTGTCATAAAGTACAATGACGAGAGAGGCAATGACCGAGAATTATACATCTTAATTTCGGACTTCAAAGCGCTCTGCGATTTGGGTTCCCCCCGCGAGGTGATAGCCGAAGAGGTCGAAGCGCGCAAACGCAAATTGCGGCAAGAATAATGCAATTGGAGATAATCAGATTAACCTTAGGGAAGGAGATTGAGGAAATTACCCTTAATTGCGGCTGTGGCACGTTCAACAAAGCCCTTTGGCCTGCTTTCTAAAAATTAGCGTTTTGATAGGCTATTTCGCGCTGATTAGGGTCTGGGTTAAGTCCGATAGCCATTGATACTAAAAGACGGGAAGCGAAAACAGGGAAGCGATCGGGGTATAGGTATAGACGGTATAGTCGGCGGCATTAAGTCTTAAAAGTCCAGCGCGCGTTAAGCGCGGACAAATCATGGTCTGAGTGGAGTGTAAGCACCTTGAATACGCGGCTTCAGGCTTTTGTCAGGACCGGTTTGTGTTTCCCAACACACTACATCGGATGGAATGACTGGAAGAACGCTTATGACGGTATTACCACCGAACGAGAATCTTTTTTCAAACAGGAGGACACTCATTACCTGCGCATCGTATTCTGTCGCGTGAAAGGCGGGTCTCTGTTATCGGACCGCCATGCGGCGCTTATTTCTTGATACGGATAAACACGAATACGCCCTTTCAAGCGCATAAACACGCATCCACTGCCTTAATACACGTGAAACCGCAGAAGCTCCCCTTTATCAAAAAATCTCGCCAGTTCTCTCAAGCGCAGCTTTTACGATGCGGTCAAGATAAGGAGCGCCGCACACGAGAGTACCGCGCAATTGACCAATTACGGTATAAAGGGCGTAATGATTGGCGCCGCAAACAATAACGCCGCGCACAAGAGCACCGCATACAAGAGCGTCATATACAAGTGCGCCACACACAAGAGCGCCATATACTCGGCGAGCGTGGTTTCAAAGTGCTTGGATACGGCACGGCGGGGCGGTCTTAAAAAGCGATGCTTCTTGATAAGATAGCAGTGCCAAAAGGCTTGATGCTGGGTGATGGCGATGCTTAGTCAAACCATTGGGCACTTTGGTGTAGATTAGGAGGTTAATCATGGGCGAGAAATACTTATTTGTTTCGATTTCTTACAAATTCGCGACTGTGACAATAAACAGACCCGAGAAGGGCAATTCTCTGTCCCCGGAGGTGCTCTCAGAGATCGAGGATGTCTTCACCGAACTCGACCAGAACAGGGATGTTAACGTCATTGTGCTCACGGGCGGGGAGAAGATGTTTTCCGCAGGTTTTGACCTCGACTACATCAAGACCATAAAAAAGGAATCGAATGAGGAATTTACGGCGCTTTTCCACAGGGCATACCGTTCCATACTCTTCTGCGGCCAACCGGTCATAGCGGCGGTTGGTGGACCCGCCATCGCGGGAGGTTTCGATCTCACCTTGATGTGCGACATCCGCTACGCATCCGAGAGGGCGAGATTCGGGCAGAGGGAAGTCATTCTCTCGCTTACTCCCCTGCTCGACCCGCTCTGGAGGATAGTTGGAATGGGACCGGCTAAAGAACTTGCGCTCACCGGCAGGATAATAGACGCTCAGGAAGCTTATCGCATTGGTTATGTAAGCAAGGTATTCCCCGAGGGGAAGGTTGTGGAGTCCGTTGATGAAATAGCACGCCAGATGGCTTCCTGCGACCGAGAGTGCCTCGCGGAGATAAAGCGGCTCGGCTTTAGCGTGCTCGGGATGGACCTTGATACAGCGATGAGGACTCAAGAGTGGCTGTTCAGGTCCTACATCGGCTCTGATGACAACAAAGCCCGCATTGAGTCCCTCCTCGAATCCCTCAAGAAGCGCAAGAAGTGATCTTGGTCGCATTTAAAACCCTCTTTTGAAAAGGTAACGAGCGGATTGAGGGATGAAGTAGGGAAGAGATAAGGGTTTGCTTCGGCTACCGCATATGGGCAAAAGTGTATTTTTAGGATTTCGCTTTTGGCATGAACAATGGTGTGATGACGCCGGTTATCCGTTTTTACTTGGAATACTTGAAAACCCTCGCATCTCGCCCTAATTCTCCTAAGGCCTTGTGATTCCAGCGGAAAACAGCAAAACCGCTTGAATTTCTGCGTTAAATTTCCAAAGCCTCCGTATCGCGTAAATCTTCTCAGAAAGGCCAAGCCCAGTCCACGCCGGTGAGCAATCCCCCTCCGACATCGAGAGCAGCCCCGTTCACGTATGATGCGGCTTTCGAGCATAGAAAAACGATGCATTCCGCCACATCGCGTGGATTCCCTATTCTCCCAGCGGGAATTTTAGGGATCACCCTGCCGTAAACCTCTTCCACGAACTCGCGCGAGACACCTGCGCGCTCGTATATGGGTGTGTCGATCCAGCCGGGCAGGATGGTATTCGCGCGGATCCCTGGGAGGTTGCGCGCAAGGTGCTCCGCGTATGCAAGAAACGCTACTTTGAAGAGGAGTAGAGGTAGTGAAGCCCTCCGAGGACCGCCCGGGCCGCGCTCGATGACACGTTCACGATCGATGCGTAGTCCGATTTCCTCAAGCAATTCAGGCATCGGGACACCATTAGCATCGGACCCTTCACGTTCACGTCGTAATGGAAGCAAAAATCCTCCTCGGTCATCTGATCGACCGTCGCCAGCCGCCCCACCCCGGCGTTGTTCACGATGACATCAAGCCTGTCGCGTTCGTTCTCGATGTAATCTGCGAGCGCCCTTACGTCCTCATCATTTGAGACGTCGCACACCTTGCCGGCAAACCGCTTCCCAAGATCGGACTCGGCTTTCCTCAGGCTCTCCTCGTCGAGGTCCGCCTCGATGACATTCGCCCCGTTTTCCACGAACAGCCGCGCGGTTTCAAGCCCTATGCCGGAAGCTGCTCCCGTCACGAGCGCGACCCTGTCCTTGAACTTGTCTCTGTAATCCGGCAATCTTATCGCCCCCTTGAAAGACTCAATCCGACACTGCCGCTACCACCATGTCCGAAAGGCGCTGGTGGCGTGTTATGCTCGCCCCCTCCTCGAGGAGTCCCGCTGACAGGAACACGAAAGTGAGGTCGAGCTCTGGGTCAACCCAGGTTATTGTTGAGCCCGCGCCCATTGCCGCAAAGGTGCCAGGTGAGGTTGTGGTGACAGGCGGAGTAACCCTTGCTTTGCCGCTTTTGACAAAGAAGGCCATGCCGAGCGAAAGTTCGCTATCATTCCAGCCGTACATCTCGTTCATGTAGTCGAGCAGATGGTTTCGCATGTCGCCTGTCTGGCAGGTTGTGGCTGTCTTGACCATCGCGGGCGACAGTATCCTCACGCCGTTCAGCTCACCGCCCTGGCGCATCATCTCCATGAAGCGGAATACGTCTGTTGCGGTGGATGTGCAGCTCCCGGCGGGAAGTTCAGTCTCCTCGTTTGCGCTGAAGCTCATTGCATCCAGGAGGATCGGCTCGAAGAGACCGGGAGTTTGGTCTCTTACCGCCACGGGAACGATTCGCTCACGAGAGGTGTCGGGCAGACCCAGATAAGCGTCAACCATTCCGAGCGGCTCGAACAAATCCTCGCGGAGCATCTGGCGGTAAGGACGTCCTTTCTCATCAGAGCGCTGCACGATGACGCCGAGGATGGAGAATGCCGCGATGCTGTTGTATGCGAGAATCGCTCCCGGGGTGAACAGGAGGCGCTCGTTCGCGCAGGCGGCTGTTACAGCCTCGATGTTGCCGAGTTGGTCAACGGGGAGCTCGTAGGGTATTTCGCTGTTCAGACCGCTCGTGTGAGTCAGTATCTGCCCTATCGTGACGCGCTCTTTCCCCTTCTTGCCGAAATCGGGGATTATGTCTTTGACGGGCGTGTTGAAGCCGTTTTTGCCCCGCTCGATGTCCATCATGACCCGCACGGCTGTGAATTGCTTGCTTATGGACTTGATGAAGAAGATGTCATCGGTTTTCGATTCCGTGTTTTCTCCAGGTCGGTCTTTCCTGTCGCCTCATGCAGGGCAATCTGTCCGTGCCGTGCCACTATGAAGACAGCTCCATCGTAGAGTCCCTTTTCGATATCGGCTTGGATAGAGCGCTTCATGCTCTTAAGCCGGTCGGGGTCAAACCCTAACTCCTTAGGGTCAGCGGATGTTTCGGGTGTGTTTATCCCTTCCATTTTTTCTCCTTTCTTCTTCACGCTTGTAAGTTGAGTTAACGGCTCAGGTCCCTTTCATGACCTCAAGTGGTGTTCCGATTGAAATGGATATGCCAATACGGATCCGATTGATAATTGACATGCGGAAGGTTGAGCGGGCTGTGTTGGTAGGGAGCATCCGAGTCCCTTACGTCCCTGAGTAAGGTTGTGGACAGCGAGCGCCGCGCGAGCCCTATCAAGAGCCAAACGTATCCGTCTGGCGCTTGGAATGACTACTGTGTTGCTCACCACTTCACAATAACGGGTTGCTCCGCCGAAATCTTTTTGACCGCGGAATATTCGATGGGAGATGTGATTGTCTGACTGCTTTTAATCATATAGTCGAATGCAAGACCCCTCACCGGGCTGCTGCCCGTTGATTTCGATTATTTTCAAAGCGCGCCGGACGAGTTGGGGGAGTCTGGGCTTCTCACAAGAGACAACCTCCGCGGCGCGGGATTAGAATGAGACTCGAAATGGGTGGCAGTTCAAACAGGCTGAATCAAGAAAACGCAAAACCGAGAAGGGGGAGGCCCGGGAGCGGAAGGGAAAGGCTGCTCGAAGCCGCGGTTAAAACTTTTGCCAGAAACGGTTACCGAAAGACAACTCTCGATGAAATAGCCTCCGAAGCGCGCATAGCGAACGGCACTTTCTACAACCACTTCCGGGACAAGGAAGACCTGTATCTTCAAGCGTGCGCGTATGCGATGTTCAAGTGGCAGGAGCAGATCAACAAGGAAGTCTCGAAGAAGAACGCGCCAGAGAAGTTCTATGCGCTCGGGCGGGAGGCTTTCGCCTACCTTCTCGAACACCCGGAATTGAGAATGCTGATGCAGCACGACCCCTAACTGATAGCGCTGTTCCGGATGAGCACGAGATACCCTGAGGTCGAGAATCAGGCTGTAAAGGTGATCCGCGACATAATCTTAGAGGGCATCGAGGAGGGAACCTTCCGCAAACTCGATGTTGACCCGCCACTCAGGTAATATTCAGCATTTACAGGATGTTCGTCATCAAAGCTTACCAGGAGTATCCCGATCTCCGCGAAGCGGAACTCTACCACATCGCTTTGGACCTTGTTTTAAGGGGTCTTAGAGCGGAAAAACGAGGGCAACGCAAATGAGAATGCGTTACCAAATGCGATGATCTCAGGTTTCTATCCATGCTAATCTCGTATCTTGGATTCCTGCGTCAAGCGGCAATGAGCGGCAAATCTCGGGCATCCGGACTAATCGGGGCTGGTCAGACCCTTTTATGCGGGAATACTGACACCTCTTTTTTGTTTTCGGTTCTTTCATTGCCCACTGCCCGTGGGTAATGAACCACCTGGCGATTACTTGTCATTCTTAATATTCTTAATGTACTTTTCTTAGTGTACGTCTCAGTGGAGAAATCTACCATAGCCATTGATTTGCGGTCCTCGACAAACTGGAGGGGAAATGGGCAAAGCGGAAGGAAAAACGGTACTCATAACAGGTGGAAGCCGCGGGCTTGGAAGGGCGCTTGCCGACAGGTTCGGACGGGCGGGAGCGAGGATTATTCTCTGGGCAAGAACGGAGAAAGACCTTGAGGATACGGTTTGTCAACTTGAGGAGAACGAATGTGAGGCGTACTGGTATTCGGTGGACGTTACCGATTCCCAAAGAGTGCAAAAAGCGGCGAGCGAGATAAAGAAAAGGTTCGGATTTGTTGAGGTCCTCATCAACAACGCTGGATTTGTTAGCGGCGGACCTTTTCTGGAGGTACCGATCGAAGACCACATAAAGACGATGGAGATAAACGTTAACGCATACATGCGGACGATAATGGTTTTCCTTCCCGAGATGGTTGAGCGCAATCAGGGGCACATAATCAACATAGCCTCGGCAGCAGGGCTTTCCTACGTACCGCTCTTAAGCTCATACTGCGCGAGTAAAGCCGCGGTAATAAACCTCACCGACTCATTGCGCCTGGAGATGAAGTATCTCGGAAAAGACGGGGTCAAGTTTCTAATCGTATGTCCCGCTTTTGTGCGGACAGGGATGTTCGAGGGCGTTCAGACACCTCCCTGGCTTCCCTGGCTTGAACCAGACAAAATGGCGGATAAGATTTTTCGGGCGTTCGAGAAAGACAGGGAATATTTAGCGGAGCCGCTCTTCCCGAAACTCGCTCCCGTTTTTAGGGCGTTTATTCCTCGCAAGTTCCTCGATTACTTCCAGACCGAATTGGGCTTGAGCAAATCAATGGAGGAGTGGAAGGGGCACGGGGATTGAAAACCCCAGCGGGTCTCATAAAGCTTTGCGAGTTAAGAGATTTTGAGTATATTAGCAATTCCGATAGCGGACATTCGGTATTCTGTATGAAAAAATTCAAGGGAAGTTCGTTTCAGACAGTGGTAAACGGAAAACCTATTCACGCTCTCATAGGATTTCCTCGGGCCTCGAATTGACTTTGCGAGTCAAGTTTCCTTATTCCTGGGAAGAGCGATGTTTGAGGGAAGCGAAGATGCGGTATTCCTTGTTGATGGTAAAGGATTGATACAAAAAGCGAATCCCGTAGCAATTGAACTTTTGGGGATGCCCGAAGACAGGATAGTCAATCAGACCTTTGAAGGATTGTTTGCCGCGCAACCCACCGATTTCCTTCCGGACCCGGAATCCGGCTCTGAAGAATGGCGCATTTTAAGGAATGGATATGGATCACTTGTCCCGGTGGCAGTGCGATCCACCCCTATCAAGAGCAGGCGTGGTAAGGTTCAGGGCTCGGTGGTGACCCTGAGGGATATTCGCTGTGCGAGATGGGTTGAAAAGTCTGACAGTAGTGCGCGACCCCTTAATTTGAGTGAAAAGAACAAAAAGCATGGCTCTGAGTGAACTGGTAAAACGGGCTTGCCCTTTGCAGAGAGAACCATTTCCTCGCGGGAATTTATCCGGAGATAAATCCGGAAGGTAATTACTGCTCATTTTTGCTGAAGAGAAAAATTGTTCCCCGCAGGGATTTATCCCTTAGCTCCGCGAAGAACTGTTAAAACGAGATACCTCCACTCTTGCGGTCTGATTCGCCATGATGTTAAGCATGCTGTCCAGGGTTTCTCAGATTGGTGCTTCTGCGCCGTTGAGCAATTGTTGAACAGAGAGTATCTTATGCGCGATACGAGGAACTCAGAAACACACTTTTAGCCGAGCCGTTGAGCAAGTGTCGAACAGAGAGTATCTTATGCTGCGAAGCAGCTTAAACATTTCAAGCCGTGTACAGCTCTCATCCCTTGTATTTCTTAACCCGTGACATGAGCTTTGTGTCCTCGAGGGGATAAACTATGTCATCGGGGTTGTAATCCCTCGACTCTATTATCCTCTTTATGCCGGTCAGCTCATCAGTGATGTGTTTCTTGCATGCGGAGCGGGTAAAGTAAGGTTTAAAGCCGAGGAAAGGAAAGGAGGATGAGCCACCAGGGCGCCATCTTAAAGTAGAGTATCTCAGTAATAACGATGCCCTTTTTGTGTTCATCAAACGTGAAGTCAGTACCGATCCAAACCAGGGGAAAGAGAGCGAACCTCCCGAGCCACACGAACTTACGGTTGCGCTCGAACTCCACTACCCTTCCCACGTGCTTGAGGTAAAAGCCTCCGATGAGTTCTCTATGGAGAAGACGGAACCTACCCCACCTTCCTTAATATCCATAATCTGAGCGGCGAGGTGGTAGTCGAGGTGCCACCGCTCGTACTGTGCGCCCCTGGAGATGAAGTTGAAGACCTTGGAAAGCTCCTCCTCGATGAGGAGAGAGTCTCTGGCGTAGTCTATACGGACCATTCTTTATCACCCCAGTTGCCAGACGCTACAAGTTTGAGCACAGCAGATGACACCAAATAGTCTAAAAATTTATTCATTGGTGTCAGGGAAGATGAGTGCTCTGTAATCTCGTCGTACGGATACGACCAAGGTTCGATTATGGGGCTTTTCGGGGTTTGACAAAGGATGTGGCGGGTATTGACCTCGAGGATGGCAGTCACCTTCATTGAATGTCCCAGTTCAATATGATTTGTGGTTCCCCAGGGCCCGTCATGCATACAACATGTGTTACTGCGGGGTCTTGAGGGAAAATTTGATCCTGTCATCGACCTAACACGGGAGCCCGAGAGGGGTTTCATTGGGCATAGTGCGTAAGGTGCGAACATATTATTCAAGACATCGCAAACGTTTTGCATAGGTTAAGTGCCACGTCTTAACCCTATCATCCACTCAAATGTAACGCATCCTAAGCGCCTTCTTCCGGGGTTCTTGAATTTGCTTGAGCCTAATCAGCTGCACCGTCACTTCCTTGTTAACTCTTACGCTCTTACTGACAAAAATGTTGATACTATTTGCGCCGGAGGCCGCTTGGATATAGGAGGAAAAGACGTGGCCATTTCCGATAAGCTATCTGGGGGGTCCGGATTCGGTCCATAGGTTCTTCATTATGATTTCCGTCATCTTCTGCAGTTTGTTCGGGTCGATTGTCGAGAGGTCGATTTCCGCTTCCCCGGTGTAGAGTGCCGAGTCTGCGGCTCCCCTGGGATCGATGATGCGCTGGAACTCCTTCTGCCACTTGTTATAGTTGCCTTGCATTGGGCTTGCGATTTTGCGGATGAGCGGTTCCATGGCGAGCATACCCACGCCGAGGTTTTTCTCAAGCGATGCCATCACGGATTCTATCGCCTCGGGCATAACCGCCTCGACCTGTCTGCGGTTGCGCGGATCGAATATGAAGGGGACCTCGCAGTGGCCCCACATGCCATTCTCGAAGATATGCATCCAGGAGGTATCGCCCAAGTCGTCGTAGATCAGGTCCTTCTCAAGCCACTCTTTTTTTATCCTCTCCCCGAGCCTTGCCGCTGTGACCTGAGAATCGAAGGAATCATCTGAGCCGAAGAGGGTCATGAACTGTCCTCCCGGTCGGAAAAGAATGGGAGGCGCGTAGTTCCTTACAAGACCCCACCAGAATATGCCTACAAGGGGATTGTCCCCGAGGTCAAAAAGGAAGCCACCGTTGCGGGAGATAATGTCCTCAAGGACCTCGACCTGGTAGGATATTTCGCGCTCGGAGTTACCAGCGAGGATGATCTCAAACTCATTCTTGAGGACGTCAACCGTCTCCTTTATCGCCTTCCTCTTCGCGATTTTCCTGGTCAGGCGGGGGAAGATCACCGAAAGAAGCAGACCAAGAGCGTTTTTGTTGATGATGTAGCCGATCTCAGCCTCGCCTATCTCATACATGGAATCTGCAAACGAGTCCCAGTCTGGAAGAAAGCAGAGATAGACCTTAAAGTGCTGTGGGAGTTCCGTTTTCGTGTCAAGCCCGAGCCCTTCGGCCTCGACCACCGGAGGACCTGGCCAATTGAACAACTTGAGGGCGCACTTTGTGAAGACTCCGACTCCGCCGCACGCACCTATTGCTCCCCTCATGATGCCCCTGAGCGACGGACCCGGTCCGTCTCCAGAGAACCATCCAAGCCCCGAGCCCGGGGTGCCGAGCTTTAGCACCTTGCCTGATGGAAGGACCCATTCGACTCCAAGCACGTTTCGGGGACTGTAGCTCATGTAGATTCCGTCCCACCCGTGTCCCATGAAAGAAGTTGCGCTTGCAAGCGGTGAGCTTATGCAGCCTGCCCCTATCATGTGGATGTTGAGCCCGTAGCGCATCACCTCCGCTTGGATCTGAGCGCCTATCGCGCATGGCTCAACAACGACATACATGTTCTTCTCGTCTATCTCGAGGATTCTGTTCATCCTTCTCAAGTCCAGGATCACGACGCCCTCGCACCAGGGTGCCGCAGTCACGCACCAGCCGGTGGAGAGAGCCTTAAACTTTAGCCCGTATTCGTTACATACGAGGATCGTCTGCCGCACTTCCTCGGTGCTGCCGGGGAGTACAACAGCGGAAGGGCGTTCCATCCAGAGCTCCGGGTTGTAGTTGAAGGTTGGTTGCCAGGCGTATCCGTCGAGCACCACGGGTTCCCTGGAGACATTCTCCTGACCGACAGCATCGATTAGAGCTTCATAGGCTTGGTCGGGGAGCATTTATACTTCCTCCTCTGGAATTCCTATGGATTTTGCGACGAGTTCCATCATGTCGTAAATCGGGAAGGCTTCTCCCGCTTGCTCAAGTGCGTCGCGAAAAGCGCGAACGCACCAGGGGCATGCGGTTACGAGCGCCTCAGCACCGGCCGAACGAGCCTCATCTATTCGCTCCATCGCTGTCCAAAAGCAAAAATCCGGGTATGCCTCATACACCCCGCCCCCCGCTCCGCAGCACCACGACCATTCGCGTATTCTTTCCATCTCCACAAGTTCCAGGCCTGGTATTGAACGCAGCGCTGCCCTCGGCTGTTCGTACACGCCGCCTCTTCCGGCCCGCTTGAGTGAGGACGGGCGCAAGAGCTTATCCCCCTCCCACTCAGGGATGAAAGGCTCGGACATCCTGCCGAGATGGCACGGGTCATGGTACGTGACTTTTAATGGAACCTTTCTTTGGAACCTTATTCTTCCCGCCTGTATGAGTCTGATCAAATATTCGGTTATGTGGACGACATCGACGGATAGTTTCCTTCCCATGCGGGGATAAAGATAGCGGAAATGCGAGTAACCATCCGCACAGCATGTCAGAAGCGTTATTGCCCCAGAGGCTTTTACCCTGGAGAGCATGTCATCTGCATATTTCTCAGCTTCCCCCCTGTATCCCAGTTCATATGCTCTTCCCCCGCAGCATGACTCGTTCTTCCCTGCAAACCCGAGGTTTATCCCCGCAGAGAGAATCAACCGAACAGCAGCCCGAATGGATGGCCACAAGTCCTTGTCGTAGCAGTATCGGCACCCAGCGTGCAGCAATACATCCGCCCTCTGCTTGTTTACGTCTTTGAGCCCGAGCCCCTCCGCCCACTTGTCCCTGGCTGCCTTGGGCTCACCAAGGACGTTGTCCTCTTTCTTGAGCGCATCGATCATGAGCATATGTTCGAGCACGAGCTGACCGCGCTCTACGCAGTCTGCGCGGAACTCAAGAAGAACCTCGTTTATGTCTATGTCGTCCCGGTATATCTTGCACGCCGTATCGCAGGCACCGCATAACTGGCACTTATATACGATATCCGCAACCCCTTCGGTGAGCTCGCTTCTCCCTTTGATTATCGATAGTCCCGCGGTCAATCTTCCCCCGCCAGAGTATGCGTGGAAGTTGTACTTTGTGACCGACGGGCAGTTCTTGGCATACCTCCAGCTTTTAATCTGGCTCAAGGCGCTCCACTTACAGCATGTGCACCTCGAGCATCCCGCCATATCCCGCTCATAATCAGCAAGCGTCATTATTCCACCCCGGAAAAACAAAGCTTCCCGCGGTTCAGCACATTCTTCGGATCAAATACTCTCTTGAGTTCTTTGAGCATCCAGACGGTATCAGGGCAGCGCCGGTAGGCTACATCCACCCAAGGGAAGTACGGTCTTGAGAAGAATGCGCCAGCATATGCCAGTCTCTCGGATGCTGTTGCCAAAATGTCACCCGCTGTGCGCGCCTCGGCTTCGTCCGAAGGGTCATAATATAGGTGGAACTCTGCATGGCATGCCCTGCCTTGCTGGATAGGCTGGACGTACAAGCCGAGGCGTTCCGCGTGGAATCCACTTTCCTGCACGGTGCCTGTCATAACTGCCAAGAGTTGCGGCAGTTTGTCCAGGGTTGAAAGGAAGAAGATATCGAAAGCAGCCCCTTTCGCTCTATGTTTCCAGTAAGGTACCGAGCATGGATGGTCCATTAGTTCAATCATTCTCATGCCGTCGGCGCCCGGTATCTCGCGCTTTATCTCCACGCCGCATTGCTTGGCGACGTCAGCAATGTCTTTCTCGAGGTATGCCAACCTTTTCTCCGGGAGGTGTGCGTACCCCGCCAGGCAGAAGACGATCGTGAATGGGGACTGAGGGGCTGCGAGTGCCGCAATATCGTCATTGTTCTTCGCAAGCATTGAGGCAAGCGCTGGGGCGTTGAGCATGAAGAACTCATCAGTCATTTTTCTTCGAAGCACTCTGTAGGCGAAATCTATGAGCGGCCCAAAGGTTTCGCCCTTTAGGAAGTAGCACCTGCGTATTTGGGGTGCGACCTCGAGTTTGACAGAAGCCCATGTGACGATTCCCATTGTCCCCTGTGATCCCTGGACAAGGCGAACGATGTCAGTTGCTGAAGGGCCCATCGGATTCTTCAGTCCCAACCCCGCTTTCCACATCTCCTCGAGTGTTCCCGGACCGGCGGCTGCCCCGGTGCGGAAAAACTCGCCGGTTCCAAAGATTATCTCGGTGCATAGCAGGGGATCCGTCATGTCCCAGTGGTATTTTGGAATAGTTATCGGCTCGCGGTCGAGATAGCTTGCAAGCACGGACTTGTTCGCACGCGGCAGTAGAGGCGTGAGCACTTTCAACCCCACCTTTGCCGCCCCCTCCTCGAGCTCACCGAATGTGACTCCAGGCTCTATGACTGCGACCTTGTTGCGCCTGTCGATGCGCATTATTCTTTTCATGCGCGAAAGATCGAGGATCACGCCTTCTCCGGAAGGGACCGCTCCACCCCTGAGGTGCGGGGCGCCCGAGGATGCCGGCACGATATTGAATTCCAACTCGTTTGCGAGCCTAACAATTTGCTGAATCTCCTCGGGGCACCCAGGCCTGACCACCGAAAGTGGATCACCAACGGGAGATGGTCCGAGGCACCTTGAGTGGTCTCCTAAAATATCCTGCTCAACGGATACGTTTTCTTCGCCGACTATCGAGACAAGCGCCCCTGCGATGTCGGCATTGGCTCTCCCACCGTCCGTCACATACCACCCCCGATGACTGACCTGTTCTCTGCGCTCTGAGCCCGCGTCGCCGCCCGCGTTAGGTACCAAACGAGTGCTGCTTCCGCCGCTCTCTTTGCGAAACTTAAGTCAAGGAGCCTAGATACAAAACCCATGAAGCGCTCGCTTGAGGCAATCTTGAGCAGAGTCCCTGAGCGCAAAAGGAGTTTTTCCGCTCTTTCTATAGAAGGCTCTTTTGCTATATCGACCAGGTCCAAAAGCTCATCGGTTCTTTTGCCGGTCTTCTCCGCAACGCGCCTCACGGTAGAGTTAAGAATGGGCATGAGCTTGGTGATTACGCCCTTTGAGTATGCAATCCGCAGAAACGTGAATACATATGAAGGCTCAAACGACAAAAGTACTGCCTCCGTGTGCTGAAGGGAAACCAATGGTTACCGATATCTCTTCTAACCGCATTCTCTCACCGACTATCCAAAAGATCATATAACGGCGCAGGTTCGTTTGCCATGCTAATTATATCTTATATTCACTTGGAAGACAGGCTGCAAGGTGTTTCGGGTTTGATTTGTTAAATCGGATTGGTTTAGGGCACACTTCCCCGGACTTTGTTCTTAAATTGTTATAAGCCCATATTGTTCTTAGAATCGAGTTTTGGAATGCAGTGGGGTTGTCATCACACGGGCGACTTTGCACTATTAAGATGAGAAAGTGAGCGGTGAATCCATCTGAGACCGAGGCAGGTTAAGTTGATGTCAAATCCTTTTTCGGTGGCTCTGGATCTTTCCCTTTTCAGGTTGTTCAGAAGACCAAGCCCGCCGGTATCGTCGTTATGAAGTCATTTGGCCCCAGGGCGAGATGAAGCGCTTAGCTAATTTCCCACAAAGTGCCAAGCGAGAACGCTGCGAGGATGCTCTTTATGTGCATGAAGGGAGCACCCCTCAATGTCAACCGTTTTCTGTAATTTCCTCGCTTATGTCATTGTTTACTGCTTTACGCTCGGGAGACCGCTTGAACTCAGGACTTGACGACATCCGCGTGGAAAACACTTAAGGCGAAGACGTAGCCTCAGGAACGAATTGAAGCGGAAGAATTCTTGATGAGCCTTTTGAAGAACTCTATGAACTCCGCAAAGTTTTCGACGCTCAACCGCTCGTTTGTGCCATGCGCAAGTTCCAGCTCTTTCCTGCTGCCTCTCACCGGTGAGAACCTGAACACGGAATCGCTTAATCTTGAGTAATGGCGGGAGTCGGTCATGCCAACAACTAAATACGGGACAATTACCACCTCCGGGAAGCACTCTTTTATGGTGCGCTCAAGCGTCTCAAAACCGCTTGTTTTTACGGAGGAGATATCCGTGGGGTTTTCCGCCATTCCAGAGATATGGACCTCAACTCTCTTGTCTCTCACCACCTTTTTGACCCTTTTAAGCGCGTCCTCACAGGTCTCCCCCGGGAGCAGTCTCAGATTGACCGTCGCCCTTGCTTCCTGTGGGAGAACGTTGTCTTTCGTACCCCCGCTCACCATCGTCACGGCCGTAGTGGTCCGAAGCATTGCCCCGAGCGGCGGGAGGTATCTGGATGCAGCTCTCATGATGAGCGAAGTGATAAGCCTGCTTGAAAGAGCGAGGCGCAGGTAGAGTGGAAGCTCGGGCATGAGCCTCTCAAGGGTCAGAGCTGGAATCTCACCCACTTTAGAGGGGAAGGGGTGTTTTTCGAGCCTGGTTATGGCGCGAGAAAGCAGACCTATGGCAGTATGTCTTGGCGGAACTGAGGCATGACCACCCCTGGCGCGTGCGACCAGTTCTATAGTGAGGTAGCCTTTCTCCGCGATACCCACCCCGGCGATGAGTTTCTTGAACCCGGGTATGCCAAGGTCAGCAATGGCGCCTCCTTCGTCTATGACCAGCTCCGGGGTGACTCCTCTTGATTTTAAGAGTTCGGCGATCTTTTCCGCTCCTCTCAAGCCCCCTACCTCTTCGTCCTGACCGAAGGCGAGAAGCACGGTTCTTGTGGGCTTGAAACCGTCCACAAGCAGCGCCTCCACTGCCTCAAGTATGGAGATTAGCAAACCCTTACAGTCCATCGTTCCCCGCCCCCAGATATAGCCGTCTGATATCACGCCCTCGAAGGGCGGATGAGTCCACTGCTTAAGCGTTTCCAGCTCCACCGGCACGACATCCATGTGCGCCGCAAGAAGAAGCGGGAGCGCGTTCTCGTTTGACCCTTTCCATTCGTAAAGGAGGCTTTGGTCCCCAACAATTTCAGTTTTTAAGTGCACATGGACCAGGGGATAGGCTTTTTTGAGAAACCCTCTAAAAGCCTCGAACTGAGCTTTATCCTCTTCAGAAGGGTCTTCGCAGGAAATCGTTCTGAAACGGATGGATTCTGAGAGGTTCTCAAGAGCCTTTTGTGTTTGCCCGGCTCCTTTCTGTGTCAATTTACGACCTCCTTTTGACGGATTAAAGCCTCAGCTATTACTTGTTGCAGCGCGCTTTTTAAAGCACGCCGTTATTTTACAGACAAATCAGGAAAAATGCTGATTCGGAATTTGGCAATGACGGGTAGGATCCTGATACAGGGGCGCTTTAATCTGCGCCCCGTAGTGGAAATGACGGGCAATGGGGCCTGAACTTGCTTAAGAGGAAACGCGGGGAATATTAATCGCGCGGAAAATATGAGGAAAATAACCACGCAGGAAAACTTTCAGTCATGCCATTGGAGCCCGCGCTTCCATACAAACGTTGTTGTTTAAGACCTTTAATTTGGTTTTTTCGGTCCTATTTGTGCGCGAATTGGATGGGCTGGAAAGGCGTTTCGTTTTTTTGCGCTAATCACTTATTCTTGTTCGATTATGAGAAGAGCCCGGAGGCGAAAGGCGAATATTATTTGTTTAAATGGTGAGGGACAAAGGCGCGCTGGATACTGGCAACCGGATTTTTAGGGGTGGACAGACGTTTCTGACCATTTTGATTGTGGGAAATCTTGATTGTCCGACACTCATGTTAGAAATCATGCCGCGCTTCCGCGAATGACTTGAAGCTGCATCCAAGGTAAAACCAACCCCACTTTGCCTCTGGCCATTTGAGCACACTTTTGTGAAATAATACCCGGGTGAGCGGCTTGGAAATTTTTCGTTTTGACCACGTAAGTGTGTTGTCCCTCACGGTCGTTTTTGGTTATGGTTTGAAGGATGGTTGGCGCATGAATTGGTGCCAGCCGCGGAAAGCGTTAACCCTCACAAATCCGCACTTTCCGCTTGGCACCATCTCCAAACGGCGGAGCCTCATAAAAGAGGCGATTGCGCAGAATCGAAACTCTGAGGATTCCAACCCTGATTTTAAGCATATCCGGCTGTTCCATCGGGCATCAGCGCAGTCCGATATCCCTTTTTTTCTAAAACGAACTACACCTCCCGCCTCGGCAGGTGAGAACCCGCAAAGCGTTCTGACAAGCCTAAAGAGAACTTTCTTCGCGGCACAGCGGCGAAAGCGCAAGTTACCCTTCCCCGTTCTACTTCTCGCTTTCAATGATCAGCTTGGAGATTCTGTCTGAGTGCGCCATTATGAAAAAGTGAGGACCGCAGCATGGCGCGATCGGGAAGATGGATGCGTCGCATACGTAAAGCCCCGGGTAATTGAACACCTGCCCACGGTGGTCCACAACCCCTTCGGCCTCCGTGTCAGCCATCGCAGCTCCACCGGTCGGGTGAACCGAGCCGATTCCCTTCCACCTGCGGGTCCTCTGTATTCTCTCGATCTTCATACGTCTCTTTCTCTCATCGAGCGGTTTCACCACGGCATCCGCTTCCATTGCGACAAGTTTCTGGTTGATGGCCGCGATTCTATGGCACTCCTGCGAGGGGTAGTGGATGTCAAAGACTTCGCCGGCGGGGGAAATCCTGCCTATAGGCTCCTCTCGCGAAAGGCTCAAGAATGGCATCACTCTGTTGGTAAGCCAATTCAACGGGGGTGGGGGCCAGGCGAGAACAGAAGACCGACACGCGAAGAAATGGTATTCGAATTCTCGCTTTTCTGAGGAGACCTCCATGTATCGAAACAGGCATGTTCCGTAGGAGTGGTCAAGCTTGTTATGCCTTACAAAGCGCAAGCCGATGCGGTCTCCGTTGAATCCCCATTTCCGTCCGAGCGCTTTGCTGATTTTAGGCAGTCCGTCGGGCATGGACCTGGAGGTGAAAAGTATTTTCATTGTGTTGATCGCCCCCGCGCTTAGGATTACTCTCCGCGCCGAGACCGACTTGTAAGCCCCGCTTGCGATGTCCAGGTAATCGACTGTATATCCTGCATTGTCCTTCTTTATGTATTTGGCCTCTGAAAGCTCGCGTATCTCACCGTCGTTTTTCAAAACTTGCTGGATGTATGTCACGTCCAAGCTGTTCTTCGCTCCCACGTTACAGCCTGTAAGGCAATCGGCGTGATACTGGCAGTTGTGTCGCACGCATCCGAAACTGTTAACCATGGTCTGTTCTGTGTCCGGACCATCCCCGTACCACATGCTGGTTAACTGGGGTATCGTCTTTATGTGCGGTATCCTCTCGCATGCTAATTCAACTGTCTCCTGATACCATGTCGTCTTTGGGGCGACGGCTGGTTTGACTACCTCCGCCACGCTTCGGAAATGGGGTTCCATCTCCTCGGGTGTTATCTCGGCGGGGTAATGGTCGTAGATGTCGCGCGGGGGCTTGTCCACGAACCCGCCTATGACGAGGGAGCCGCCACCCACGCCGCACGGGATGATTATCGTGTACCCGTTAACTATGTAGAACTCGAAGAGCCCCGCGCGCACGTTGAGGTCTATGTATTTCTTCAAAAACGGGAAACTGAGTCCGATGCCTCGGAAGGAGCGCATGAACTCCCTGTAGTTTTTTGGGAAGGGTCTTGCGCCACTTGCCTCGCCCCACCATGTGCCCCTTTCAAGCACGCATACCTTCGCGCCTGCTGCGGCAAGGTTTCCGGCTGCCGGTGAGCCTCCGCAACCGCTTCCCACAACCACAATGTCGAACCTGTTCATCTTAACCCCCGTTTCCTAAGTACTCCCCTCGGGGTGCTTCATTGTGTTTTTGTTATAAGAAATAAGACCGATAAGACCGCCTGCTTTTAATCGTGGGGAGCGGAGCGCTCAGTACTAGGGAGCGCCCCCCTCAATCCCACAGTGCTCCTCTTTGCGATATCACGGCGATCCTTTTTGTATCGCACTTTTGTTAGACAAAGAGAATTCCGCACCAAAGCGTGCTTTGCGATATCGCAATGCCCATTTTTTATCCCAAAGTGCGACATCTCAAAGTGCGTCGCCTCTGCGATCTCAAAGTGTCCCCCCTTTGAGTGGATGTAAGGTTTAAGCTTGGACGGGCAAATCTTAAAAGAGATTCACTCAACCCCTCTTAGCTCCACCCTTCAATAGATACCCCCAGGGAATCGCGAAAATATCCCCGGCGATCATCGCGGCATAGCCAAGCATCAGCCACGAGGCAGAGGAGATGTCAAGCTCACCCCTTTTCGCCATCAGTCCCACTACTCCGGCGAACCAGGTCACTTTATAGAGGAACTGGAGGAGAAGTATCGGAGACCACTTGAGCGGGTCTTTGAGGCCAAGTATCGAAAGAGTCCCGAACGCGAAATAGACGGAGCCTGTTATCCCGAACATTAGCGTGTCTTGCTCTTTCCACTTGAAGAGTTTCTGTGTCCATCTTGGAAAAAGTATGATGGCAAGGCCGAGCGGAATGGCTGCGAGTATGGTGAACCAGTACTGGAACTTGAGGCACCTCATCTTGAAATCGCTTACCGGTAGGGCATCCATCTGGCACCTCCAAAATTGCCGATGAAAACTTCTGGTTGATTGCCGGAGTCTCATTATAAAACAAAAATAGGCATGATGCCTCGCTATGCGCTCATATCCGCGTTCGCTGATTGCGCGGAGCGAAACTCAGTCAGTCAGGTCGAAAGGCTTGAATGGGTCACGTGAAGTGAATCGGAAGGTAGAGCCATCGGGCCCTCGGTTTCGACGTATCAACCGGACTGTAAAGACACTCGTTTCTTTAAGGCGCTTTTTGATCAAACAAAAATGACTGTCTTAAGTACTATTTGTAGCTTTGGTGGATTGTTTCTGAACATTCCGGACAAAATCCTACCACCATGTGTTAGTGTTTGCTTCCTTTGACGGCGCTCACGAGC
>CAKZLU010000016.1 GCA_937127245.1 uncultured Actinomycetes bacterium | reverse complement strand
CTGACCGTCGCTATTGCGGTATCGCTGGTAACGCGAACGGTAGTCAGCGCGTTGCCGCCGTATATGGGTTTTGTAAAAAGGAAGCGCCCGGAATCATACTCCACCCCCACGCAGTCGGTGACCGCCGGCGCGTCAATGCCGATTGAAAGGCGCGGAGCAAGGTCGCAGCCTAAAGCGCCGTGAGGTATCAGCACCAGTTTCTGGGGATGAGTCCGGAAGAAATCAAGAAGAACGGCGCTCCATGTTTCAGGGTGGTAACGCTCAAAAGCATCATTTTCCGTGCAATAGATGCGCTTTATGCCCTTTCGCGCTATATTCTCCGCGGCCTGGCGCGCTCCAATCCCAAGCACAACCGCCGAAAGTGGCTCTGAACAAGCCTCCGAAAGGGTTTGCCCGAGCCCCAGCAATTCCTGCGTGTGGGCGGAGACATCATCATTCTCCTTCAGTTCAGCAACCACACAGATTCCGCGCGCCGTTTGCTCACCCATGCCCACCCGCTTTAAATCTCCTGAAAAAGAGACGGGTTTCAGCTTCCCCTCAGATGCGGGTCTTTTACAATCAAAGCAAAGACTAAGAGATTATTCTTGTCCAAAGAAAATCATGAGTCAACCAAGTTAGAGGGAATGGCGCTTTGGCCTTTCATCACGCAAACCCATTTTAAGCACTCGTCTTGTTCAATATTCCCCCATCACGGTTCCTGCATGAAGGGATAACGATAATCCGTGGGAGGGAGGAATGTCTCCTTGATTGCTCTGGGGGAAACCCACCTCTCAAGATTCAGCCAACTGCCTGCCTTGTCGTTTGTCCCCGAAGCCCTCGAACCCCCGAAAGGCTGCTGCCCAACTACCGCGCCAGTCGGTTTGTCGTTCACGTAGAAGTTTCCGGCAGCGTTCCTTAAAGCGTCGATTGCTTTCTCAATAGCCATACGGTCGAGAGCGAAAACCGCGCCTGTCAGGCCATAAGGACTTGTGGTATCGCATAGCTCGAGGGCTTTTTCATACTCGTTTTCGGGGTATATGAACACCGTGACAACAGGTCCGAATATCTCCTCGCACATTAGTTTTGAACGAGGATCTTCCGTCACTACCAATGTTGGGTTTATGAAAAATCCATCGCTTTTGTCGTATGTCCCACCGCAAACTATCTCATCGTCTGAGCGCCCCCGGGCAAACTCGATATAATCAACAATCTTGTCAAAGGACTCCTCATCTATGACCGCGTTCATAAAGTTTGAAAAATCGCAAACATCCCCTACTTTGATAGTCGCGATTTCATCGAGGAGTTTATCCTTCATCCTTGCCCAAAGGATATCCGGAATATATAGTCTGCTGGGAGCGGAGCATTTCTGCCCCTGATATTCAAACGCCCCCCTCACAATCGCCGCGATAAGCGCGTCAACGTCCGCCGAGGCGTGCGCTATGATAAAGTCCTTTCCCCCAGTCTCCCCGACTATCCTCGGATACGAATAGTATTTTCGGATATCGGAGCCGATGGTGAGCCATATTGTTGAGAACACATAAGTCGAGCCAGTGAAATGGACTCCGCCGAGGTCAAGATGGTTCAAGACAGGCGGAGCCACAAGCGGTCCTGGTCCGGGTATCATATTGATGACCCCATCTGGCATGCCGGCTTCCTTGAGTATTTTCATGATGTAGTATGCGGGCAGCATGGCGTTGGAGGATGGTTTCCACACGACCGCGTTGCCCATAAGAGCGGGAGCGGTTGGAAGATTTCCAGCAATCGAGGTGAAATTGAACGGCGATATGGCGAACACAAAACCCTCAAGCGGTCTGTGTTCCATGTAGTTAAGAACGTCTTTCGTTGAAATGGGCTGATCATCGTAAACCTGAGTCATGAAATACGGGTTGAACCGCCAGAAATCTATGAGTTCGCACGCTGAATCGATTTCAGCCTGGTGGCAACTTTTGCTCATGCAAAGCATGGTGGCGGCGTTGAGCGTCTGCCTGTATTTCCCTGAAAGAAGCTCGGCCGCCTTTAAAAGGACGGTCGCTCGCGAAGACCAATCCATCTCGCTCCAGGTGCGCTTCGCTTCATTCGCCGCGGCGATAGCCATTTCCGCCTCATTCGTGCCTGATCTGTGATAATGCCCTAAAACGAGACTGCGGTCATGCGGGGCTCTCATCTCGACAATATTTCCGGTCCTTATTTCCTTTCCGCCTATAATGCAAGGGATTTCCACCGGATTTCTTTTCATCTCTTCGAGTTTTGCTTTCAATTCCGCCTTCTCTTTTGAACCAGGCGCGTAAGAAAGCACCGGCTCGTTCTGAGGTTCTCTGATGTGAAAAATTCCGTTGAACATGATTCCTCCTTTTTTCAATCGAATAGGCGCAACCGCGCCCCTTGCCTGAAATCAGTCTTTAAAACGAACCGGTCAAAACCGGATAGCCCAAACCGGAAATCTTACCGGCTTGCAAAATATTTATATTTCCCGTTTTCACACCGATTCAACAGGGAAATATGATACACGCACAAATATGTCCTGTCATATCAAGGAAATTTCCCAATCGATCTTCCTTAAACAAAGTATGGGGGTAATAAGTACGGGCGGAAATCTGCCGGGTGCTTTTCTACCGACATGTGTTTACAGTTGCTTTTGAGAGGGAAAACCGTCCCTTATGTTTCACCTTTAGTAATAGGCACGCGAAGGGCGAGCAAGAGATTGTAGACCAACAAAACTAGGCCCACGCAAAGCATCACCAAAAGAACGTCCGGAAGCCTTCTGGCGAAAAATATTATTCCCAGCACCTGAATCAAGCCTCCAGCGAGTAGAAAAAAAACGAAGCGCGTTCTCTCGTGCGCCAAAAGATACAAGGCTATAAGTTTTAAGATAGCGTAAATCGACATGACCAAGCCGAAAAGGACAACCAGCCTCAACCCCAGAAAACCTCGAATCCTGGCGATGGAAACACCCCTGCTTCCAGCAAAGAAACGGGCACTCAAAACCGGAAAAAATTGATAGAAAATCGTAACGGCGCAAACGATCAGAACAACCGCGGCAAGGCTCAAATAGAGAACCCTTTTGGTGGGTTCGCCCCGCGCTTTAAGAGCGCTGACACGGGGAAACATCACCAGGGAAATCCCGTCGGGGAAAAAGAAGACGGCTTTGCCGGCAAGCGCCGCATATGAATATATATCCGCCTCCTTTCTGGAAAACAAAGCCTTCACCAAAACGGCGTCCACCTGCGTTAAGAAAAGAATTAAAAACATCGCTGACGCGACGGGAAGAAGGTATTTAACGGCGGCGATAGGATGAAACTCCTCCTCGCTCGAGGTTTTCCCAAAGAAATACTCCCTGCTGCTTGCAATTAACACCAAAATTACTACAAGTCCCGCTGCGGTTGCTGCCCCGAGTGCCCCGTACACGCCCGCTCCCAAAAGAACGAGAATAATCCCGAAAACCAGACGCAGGACAGCAGTGGCGACCGTGGCGCCCCCAAGGAATACAAAACGCTCCATTCCCTGAAGGATCCCATAAGGAAGCGTGATGTAAACAGACACTGCGACAGATGAGCCCAGAATCACCACGTAAAGCGGGGACTCGAGCTTAAGCATGCGCGCAAGCGGATACGCAATTAGCACGCTAAGCGCGATAACGCAGGCGCTTGCGTAAAGGAACCATCGTGAGAAATATCTCGTTAACACAGTGATCTTATCTTGTTCGCCTTTCGTGGAGAAACCCGCAACATATTTGGCTATAACAGTCTGGAAAGATCCCGCGCCGATTGAGACTATTAGAAAGATAGCGGAAAGGGCGTAGAACTCACCGAAAGCTCCCGCTTTTCCCAGGAAACGGGTCATTACTATGTTGAAGGCATAATTGAGAACGCCCGCCGCCGTAACGGCTACAACCATCACGCCGAAAGCGCCTATTATGCTGCCTTTCAAATCAGCCAACAATTTGACTAACCTTGTTTTAAGCGGAGTCTCAACCTGACCGTAAATCATGCCTGTTACCTTCTCGGCGAAAAACGCGCTTATCAAGCATCCGGAGATACGATATGGATTTTAACCCTTTATCAACCATTAACCAAAGCAACTTGAAGTAATTCGAAAAAGGGAGTAGCAAAAAAGCAATGCAACGTTATAGAATAAAAAGTTGTTGTTTCGGGGCTGTATGGAGTTAAGCGGAAAGGCGGTGCAAAATGGGGGAGGAATACAAGACTTACTCTTACCGCTGGGTTGTCCTTATCGTCTTCATGCTTGTGCTTGCCGTGCAGGCGTATCAATGGCTCAGCTTCGCACCTATAGAAAGTAAAGTTACACAACTTCTGGACATGAAACCGATACAAGCCACTTTTCTATCAACCGTCGGCCCTTTGATGTTTGTCTTCTTTGGATCACTATTCGGTTCGATAGCTGATAAAAGAGGCTTCAAATGGAGCAGCTGTCTTGGATTGATAATAATCTTCATTTGCACGGTGATCAAAGCAGTCACGCCGCACGTGATTGACAGCAAACTGGCACAATACTGGATATTTCTCCTCATGCAGATAGGGTGCGGTACCGGGGCCGTCTTTTTGATAGTAAACCTCTCTAAGATGCCCGCTAAGTGGTTCCGCGAAGAACAGCGGGCGCTCGCCACCGGTCTTACAACAATGGGCATGTACCTTGGGACTGCGACGGGACTTGCCTTGGTTCCCGTCGTGGCTTCGATCCCCGAGAAAGCGAGTCTTGCGCAGATCCAAAACGGTGTTAACAGAATGCTGATTGTTTTTTCAATCCTAATGGGCGCAAGCAGCGTGTTGTTTTTCTTGCTTGCCAAGGAACAGCCCCCAACACCGTCAGGACCGATACCCGAAGAAGAAGTGCTTCCCATGAGGGAGTCTTTCCCGCTTTTCATGAAACTTGCAAGTTTCAGGGCGCTAATTCTCGTTTCACTGATCGGTTACGGCGTATATATGGGTTTGACCCTAAAAATGGAAAGAATAATTACTTTCCATGGATTTACAACAAGTTTCGCCTCATTCGTGGCGAGCGCGATAACAGTGGGCGGAATTATCGGTGCAGCGATTTTGCCTGGCATGTCAGAAAAAGTGGGATTGAGAAAACCTTTCCTGATCATTGCGGCGCTGATGGTCTTCCCAACGCTTGTACTCATTGGATTTGTCGCTAACCGTCCGCTGGATATACTGGCCGGAGCCATCCTGGGCTTCTTCCTGCTTGCCGCTCTACCCATAACCTTTACCATTACCGCTGAGATAAAAGAGATAGGGACTAAACTTGCGGGAACCGCCGTGGGAACACTTGTTGGAATAGGAAGTATCGGATCAGTCCTCGCGCCGGTGCTTATGGACGCCCTCGCGAGGAAAAAGGGCGACGTGTATGATTACCGCATTTCTCTGGTGGCGCTCATCATAATCGCTATAATCGGCACGATTGTTGTTATAATGCGGGTGCCTGAAACGGGACCCAAGAAGAGAGTTTGACGCGCTTTACTGCAACGCGGTGGCACGTTCTTTATAGGGCTGGGCAGCACTGGCGAAATAAGCGATTCTGGTTATCAGGAGCAAACTCATAGTGCTTGACTCGTATAACGCTTGCGTCGTCCTAATAAATTCCTTCTTTGTCATATCCCACACCTATAATCGGAACAGCAGCCGATAATGTTTTGATTTATCCGTTTTTGGAAGGGGGTTGAAATGTCAGACAAGCCAGCCAATTTCGAAAAGGAATCCTCAAAGACATCCATGCCGATTTGCGGGTCACCAAGCGAAACATCCCATGAGGAAACAATAAAAGCCGAAAAGGAGAAACTGTTTGCACGTGCGGTCGAGTCGCTTGCGCTCGAGGTCCCTTTTGCCCGCGAGATTCCCGCGCCCGATTTCTATGATTGAACTTCGATTTTGTTTGACCGAAAAAATAGCCTGACTCTTGCCTTGCCGAGAGCCAGTTCGCAAGTTCCAAACATGTGGGAACATCCGTCAGAGATTGCAAGAGGGATTCATTCCATATTTCGGTTTAGCTTACAGCATCGCGAACTTTGCGGGTAGACTTACCGAACGCGACCATCTTGTGCTCGTCGGGGAAGGTGTGTAACCATGAGCGAAAATCGATGGCCTTTATTCGAGTACATCCGCTCAAAGAAGAAGATCGGTTGTCCCGTGGGAGGCGTTGAACTGAACATCGGGTTTTACTTGAATCCTCAAATAAACCAAGATTATGAGGGAATAAATGATGTACCTGCATCCGAACATTTCTATCCAATCTTGGATTGTTGGTCAGAAATTCGAGAAAATCTGTCGGAAACGTTAATCGCGCGAGATCGTTTATTCAACATTGGAAATGCCCACACGCTTGAGCAGATATTCCTGCCAACGGGCGACGCGCTTAAACTCGAAACCCAAGATTTAGATATAAGCATCATGGAGATATGCACAGGCGAAGTGAGAGATTCCTCGACTCTCTGTCTGTGTCTTTGGGACCTAACTAAAAAGATCAACGATAGCTTAGGAGGGACCCAGTGGAAAGAGATATTACATGGCGTTTCTCATCCGGGTTTCCTCCCCCGTTTCGGACGAAGACGGCATTTCGAGCTCGGTTTTCATGTCAACATTTTCAAAGACGAATCGCCTTACCTGGTCGAGATCGCCGAAATGGAATCCGCCCTCTCCTGCCTAATGCCCCTTGCGGCAAGCGGAGGAATAGGTCCAAATGGATTTTGCATATCTCCTCAGAGCTCCGCGCTCGCGATCGGTTCGCATTACATGAACCGTCACGACCCTCAAATCCCCTACCGCGTTACCGTGAAGAGGAACGTCCGCATCGGCAGATCAATCGTAGAAGAAGAGCGGTTTCATATCCCGATGGACCCGCCTTTCTCTTTTTTTGGGATTGGCAATTCCTTTGCAATAGCGCAGCTGCTCGTGGTCATGGCCTCCCAGGGCTATTCACCCCTAAAAGGATTGAAGCTCAAAAATGCAGCCCGCGCGAGGACGCGCTGGTCTGAAAATCCAGCTGCAAAATGCCTCCTTCAAACGGGCAAACAGGTCCGCGCATGGGACCTTCTTCTTCTTCTTCGATCCCAAATCTCAAGCTTTCTTCAATCCTTCTCGCTTCATGAGTCGCTCGAAGAAACGGCCGAAAGAATCATAAGGGGCTCTCTGATAGCTGCAAGCAACGATGAGGATTATGACGAGTATCTCGTTGACTCATTCGAGTACTACATGAAAAAGCACATATACGAAAATCTCCTCAGAAATTATTTCGGCGTCACTCTTAAAAGGTTTTCCACCCTATCAGGCATCTTGTACAAACTGGGCATACCGACAAACGAGGTCACATCTTCTTCACCGCAATCTCTCAGAAAGACGATCGCTCGGCTCCCGTCACGCAGGTCAGAGGCGATATCAAGGCTCTTGCTCGAAAACAGGATAGGTTACGCGGAATTAATGAGCGGAGCTCATATGTATAAGAAAATAGAGGCTGCGGAGCTTGCTCTCGGACGTTTCTATCCACACAAAAACGAATATATTGAACGGCTGAAGGATAGTTACCTGGAAGCACTGCAGGAAAGAGCTCCCGACCAGTCTTTGCCAACAAGGGCGGATGCAAGAAAGAGGCTAATATACAACCTTAATATGGCATTAGCCTCAACAGGAAAGCGTTGGGGCGCGAAAACGGATAACATAGCCTTTTGCATGGATTGGAGCAACTTCTTCTCGATATCTGTTAAGGACGACCACATAAGGCTTTGCATACAACCAATGGGAGACCCGAAAAGTGCGCATCTCGAGACGCCATTTCCCCTGTATCTCAAACCGGGCATGATCTCGCAAATAGCGCACTCCTTCCCCGGCGGTAAACTCTTCGCGGCAATTGTTTCAAGTGCAGTGGACCTGTACATATCATTGGAATCTTTGAGTTTGTTTTCGCCTGAAACTGACCGCACCCAAGACTATGGCGAGCAATAGGCTTTACAGGCCTAAGAAGGAAAAGCTAACCATAACGGGCTTGACCAAAAGTATTGATGGCGAAAACACCCGACAAGGGCGTTCTCATGACCGCATGAGTGCCTTTCCCGAGCTCAAGACAACGAATTTAAAAACGGCGCACAGCGGGTATTTGGTCTTGGCGCACACATAAGCATTTCCCTGCATAAATCCCAAAAGATTCGCGATTTAGCAATCGGCAAAGGCTTTCAACCAAACGCACTCAATCACATATTTCATTTGAGCGTCTGACTTCAGCACGCGTGAGAGGCTTTACTCGTTACAGAAAGAATGAAAGCCGGTCAGGCCCGACTAAGAAATCCCACGTGATATAATTTTCCATCAAAAAACCGACAAAATGTGAAGAAGGACAAAGGGGGAAGATATGGCTGAGCTTTCAAGTCTCGAACAGAACCTTCTGCGCAGGGCTGTCATCGGAGACATTCCAAAGAGGACAGCGTCACGCTTTCCGTCGAAGACTGCTATCGTCTTTCAGGATAAAAGAGTGACATTTAAGGAACTCAACGAGAACGCCTGCCGCATGGCGCACGCCTTCGAAAAACTCGGTTGCAAGAAAGGGGACCGTGTCTGTTTCATGACCCATAACTGTCTTCAGTACATATATGCCTGGCTCGGCCTTTCGAAAATAGGCACAACCGTGGTTCCGATGAATTTCATGCTCAAAGGGGCTGAGGTCGAATACATAGTTAACCACTGTGAACCCAAGGCTTTTTTCGTTGAAGACTCGCTCATTCCTCAAATGAGAGACGCTGTCCCAAATCTCAGAACGGTCGAACATTTCGGATATATCCCGCTCACCGGAGCGGAATCCCTTGAAAACTGGCTGAACATTGATGAGATGCTGGCTTCGTCTGATGATTCCAGCGAGCCCCTTGTGGAGATAGACGACGAAGACGTGGCGACCATACTTTACACGAGCGGGACGGAGGCACAACCCAAAGGCGTCATGACAACCCATCGCAATTACATGATAACGCTCATAAGCGGGCTTGCCGACCTTAATTTCAGAGAAGATGACGTGCCCCTTCTGTCCATACCGCTTTATCACGTGGCCGGAAAATACCTTCTACTGGAAAGCATCAATGTCGGCGCAACTCTCATCTTAGAATATGTCCCGAATCCCGTAGAAATTCTCGAGCTTACAGCCAGGGAGCGTGTCACTTACTGGATTTATCCGCCCACGCTCTATCAGATCCTTCCCAGCATGCCCGATTTCGCGAAATGTGACCTTTCCTCATTGAAGAAATGCGTCTCTTTCGGTGCGCTGATGCCACCATCCCTTTTGCAACAGTGGAAGGAAATTCTTCCTCAAGCTGAATGGAGGAATTACTACGGCCAGACCGAATCATCGCCGCTCGGCTCAACCCTTCAGCCAGAGGATTTCGAGAGAAAAATAAATACCATCGGAACCCCCCATACGGGAGTTGAGCTTAAGATATTTGACGATTTCGACAATGAGGTTCCCGCCGGGACCCCCGGGGAGATCGTCATGAGGGGACCATCGGTTATGAAGGGGTATTACAAGGATGAGGAGCGAACGGCGCAAACCCTGCGCGGTGGTTGGCTCCATACAGGCGACATCGGCATGTTCGATGAGGAAGGCTTTTTGTATTTCATTGATAGGAAGAAGGACATCATAAAGACTGGCGGTGAAAACGTTTCATCCCAGGAAGTAGAGAGTATAATATTCAAGCATGAGAAAGTCATGCAGGCCGCAGTTGTTGGTCTCCCCCATGAGTACTGGGGAGAGATGGTGACGGCGGTTGTGGTGCCTTATCCAGGTGCGGAAATTAGTGAACAGGAGATAATAGACTACTGCAAGGAGCAGATGGCAGGATACAAAGTGCCCAAAAAGGTTATAATTACTGATCAGCTCCCGGTAAATCCGAGCGGGAAGATCCTTAAGCGCGAACTGCGCAGGGAGCTTGCGGAGAAGTTCAAGGAGGGCTAATACAGGGTTATCCTCTCTAAACAAAGATAAAAGCATCTGGTTTCGGGCAGGAGTCTTTTGGGATTGGCGAGTTTCTGGATACGTCCCTCTATTCACCCTTCAGTCGATCAGGTCTTGCTCCAGTTGAAAAATCCGGTAACCCGAAGAAAACTACAGGCTTCTTTACCCTGAAACTTATATGTAGCAAGTCCACCAACATTCCCTTTTGGGGGTTTATTGGAAATAACAAAAAGGAAGGAGGTGAAAGGTTTGAAAATCTACGTGGGCAACTTGAATTACGCGACAACTGAAGAAGAGCTCAAAGCCGCCTTCAGCCAGTACGGCTCGGTGACGTCGGTGGCCATAATCAACGATCGGAACACCGGGAGGTCCCGCGGTTTCGGCTTTGTCGAAATGGAAAACGACGACGAGGCAAGAATGGCCATACAAGAGCTCAACGGCAAGGAAGTCTGGGGCAGGAATCTGACTGTAAACGAAGCAAGGCCTCGAATGGAAAGGAGACCTTCTTACTAGAATCAAAAGGGATCAGATAAGCGAATCGCCTGGACAGTATTCCGTCCAATTAAAATTCGCCTATCTCAAAGATTCTTAAAAATTTTAGCCGGTATAATCAAATAGCGAAGAATGGCTCTGGAGGATGTTCTTTTTTGTTCGCTTTCGGTATTTTGCTGCTATTGATTGTTCCCCATTTAACCGCTAATCGAACTTGCTGGCGTTATCTGAGTCTGGGAATCATTGTAAAAAGACACTCAAAGGGACATAACGCAATGAGCTTTAAGGTTTCCTGCTAATCCATTATGTTATGCAGCAAAATCGCATTCTCCCCGCTTGCTTTTCCAACAGGTAAGCCTCAGCGCGCGCTTGAGGATTTCCTGGTTAAGGCCTGAGTCCATGCGCGCTTTTGCAACGCCATCCGGTTTCCGGCAACATGCGCAAAAACAAAGCCCTTTATGTTATAAATACACTCCGTTGCTGCTTTCCAGACCGCGGGTTTGTGGATTTCTGAGCTGGAGTCAAACAATGAACGAGAAAAATCGCACGGTGAACTCAAGAGAAGGAAACAGAAACGCCGGTAATTTGGGTCCCATCCCGACCGCCTATGGGGAAAATGCCGATCCCGTCAGCAACAGAGCATGCTCTTCGAAGGCTCCTCGACAATTGGCGCTCGAACCTTCTTACCCTGCTGCCCAGCAGCTTGAGATATCTGGAACTGACGAGATAAGTCTTGGATACGACCACGCAAGTTCGACCTATGAGGAGTATTGGCTTAAGTATGGAGCCGGTCCAACCGTCGAAATGTTCAAGCGCATCGGCGAAAAAAGGGGAGGAAGGGCTATCGATTGTGGGAGCGGCACGGGCTTCTCCACTGCTTGCCTCTCCCGAAAAGTTGGACCGAGTGGTTCGATCTTAGCGGTGGATCTCTCTGAAAAGATGACCGAAATCGCCAAGCGCCGTCTGGCAGAGCTTAAAATAACCAATGTCGAGTTTCGAATAGCCGATGTACTCGAGGAACTGAAAAACCTCCCTCGTGCTTCCTTTGATATTGCGATTATTGCTTGGGTGATCGGCCACGTTTCGTGCGAGGAAATATTCCCCCTCATATCTCGCATTCTCAAACCCGGCGGGGAGGTCGGTTTTGTCTGTCATCGCCACCGCTCACCACTCGTTCCATTCGAGGCTTTCGAAGAGATCGCGCTTGCTCAACCCCAGGCGCTAAATAAGCTCGTCGTGATGACTCTCCCAGACGGGAAGGATGAAGCTGAGCGGCATCTGAAAGAGGCGGGCTTCAATCCAAAACATCTGCAAGAAGGTTCCTTCACGGTTCGGTACTCATCCGGAGAAGAAGTCTATGAAAGCATCATGAAAGCGGGGCTTGCCACAAGTTTCTATTACTCTGTGCGCCTGGATGCGCGAAAGCGCATGGCTGAACTGTTTATCCAGGCTATTGACAGAAGGTTTTCAGACCTAAGCGAACTCGAGATCGTCCACAACTATTTGTTCGGTGTAGCGGTGAAAGAGAAGGCTTAAGTGTTTGCCTTGCGCATTACCCGTCGGACGGACACTTGCGACATCTAAGCCTTTAAGCTTCCCAATCCCTGTTTCAAATGACGAACAAGAAGTTTGTGTTAAAGGTGGATCGCCTTTTGCATGATGGTGGCGAGACCCGGAATCGAACCGGGGACACCTGGATTTTCAGTCCAGTGCTCTACCAACTGAGCTATCTCGCCTCTGCAGAAAAATATTACCAGTTATAGTTTATCCATATGTAAGCCCAGCGCAACCCAAAAAGCGAGGGCTCAATTTTCTATGACCCAGAAAAAGATAAGATTTGGCGGAGCCGACGGGATTTGAACCCGCGTCCTCTGGCTTGACAGGCCAGCGTCCTCGTCCAGGCTAGACCACGGCTCCGCGCGCTTACGTCTTAAAAACAAAACATCTTAAAGCTAAGATTTGTCGAGTTTCAGATTATACGCGAAACGACATATTTTCGCATCTCTGCTTAAACTAAATTATAGATTAAAAGACGCTCACGCGGAAACCAATAACATGCGCCGGATTCAGTTTGTGCGCACGAGATTTCCGAATAAAGCGCGAAGCCGTTTTTAAAGCGTGTTCTTCATCATTCTTGTTTCTGAAATTCTCCCTTTAATCCTTAACAAACAAATACGCGCAGGGCCAAGGACCCATGGCTCGTTTTATCGAATATTTGAAAACGCCGTGCCCCGATCCATGCGCCCGTCTAGCTCCTCAGGGCCCATGGCTTGTTTTAACAAATACTTGAAACTCTATGCCGAAGAAAGAGTCAAGGAAGGAGGCTAACCGTCGCTTTGCGGTTTTCCGCAACTTTCAGGGCAAGGGAAGCTCCCGCTAACTTGAGGCTAAAGAAAGCGCGGTAAGGTAATAGAGAAATCGAACTGACCGATTCGAAATGAATACCTAGATGAACCCTTTGAATAATTCCAACCCTTAGCAACCCTCTTATCCTCTTATAAAGAATAAAAGGAGGACAACAAAAAACAATTGAAATTATTGGTGAGAAATCTTAGATGGTCAAACCAGTCATCCAAGAGGTCGCCTGCGAAACTTAATTGACCGTTTATGAAAGGGGGCGGTAATGAAAGGATTCATAGAGTTCGTGCGCAAACAGGGGGTTGTGGGACTTGCGATTGGTTTCATAGTCGGCAGCGCCACAGGTGTCGTCGTAAACTCTCTGGTAAATGACTTGATCAATCCTTTAATCGGGCTCATAATTCAGACGAAGAACCTGAACAATCTCGTGTTCCACGTTGGGAAGGCTACGTTCTCCTATGGCAACTTCATATCGGTGGTTATCAACTTTCTTATCATTCTCGCGGTTGTCTACTTTATCTTCAAGGTGCTCAAACTTGAAAAACTTGACGTGGAGGAAGAGGAAGACTAACCAACCGGTATTAGGGATTTGGAAGCACGCTTAAAGCGTATCTTCATAACGCAACGGAGGCAACCCTTTACGATAATAGTACCTTTCCTTTTTGCCTTCGGGCGGGAAACTAACGAATGTGCTCAATCAAATTGCTTCAGCCGATAAGGTTTTTCGCTCATCACAGCAAGAATGGTGCCCCCAGGGGAATTCGAATCCCCGTCGCCGCCTTGAAAGGGCGGTATCCTAGGCCACTAGACGATGGGGGCACAAAGAATTCTCAAAAATTAGTCCGGTCTATGACCGGACCTGACACAAACTCATTCCGCCGATATTGTGCCACATACTCCGACAGATTTCCACCCATTTAGAAAAACAAAACGAACATACCCAATCCGCTTAAAAGAATACCGACAAGCCAGCAAGCAGGAGAATAATAAAAACGAGAATCCTGAACCTGTACTCCGGTATCCGTACGTGAAGCCACTCACCTGAGATAATGCCAATAACCACCGCGGGTATCATCCATGCTGCAGTCGTAATCATCTCGGTCTCGATTCGTTTGGTCAGCGAGAAAAACACAATAAGCAAGGCATTCAGGACGAGCCATAGCCCGGCGAGGGTGCTCCTGAACACCCTCTTATCGGTAATGTTCCTTGCGGCGTAATAGGCGATAAGCGCGCCGCCTGAAGCATACATGCCGTGTATGATACCACCACCGAATATCCAGACCGCCGACTGTGCTTTCCCCATCTTCTTTCTCTCCCAGTCTTTGCCCCTGACCAGAAGAATTGAAAGCTCGATGAAGGCCATTAAGGCTACAGTAGCGCCGAGCACAAATTTAAGCGTTTCACCCTTTACGATGTGAAAAACAAGAAGACCGAGCGGGATGCCCGCTACCGCACGGGGAAGAATCCAGCCGAGGAGAAGCCGCCTGTCAATATATCGGTAATGCCTTATCACCAAATACAGACTGATTATCTGGTTGAGCACTACAAGAGTAGGCACAAGAAAATGAATTTCATACAGATGGGAGGCGACCGTGACGACTATCACCGTATCGCCAAAACCGGTGGCCGCACCCACAAAGTACGCGAACGCGATAATTAAGGATAAAAGCAGTAATTTCATGCGCCCTACCTATTCCCGCACGGAGCCGAAAACAGAACCTGCTGGCGCGATCAAGAAATTTTCTACTATCAAGTTCAGTTTCAGAAGCCTTCCCTCCGAAAACCTGAAACGAAAAGACCGAATCAAACCCACTCCGAAAACATGTTTAAAACGAAATTAGTCTAACCTTAAAGACTGAACTTGAAAAACTCAAAACCGTTTACCACAAAACTATGCGGTCGTTTCTTGGGAGAAACTCTCCTCACTTTCAGTTTCGCGATGTGCGAGAATCGCAGGCTCAAAATGTTAGCGCCCAAACTGTTAGAATTCTTCCAAGAGCTTGAACGAAAAGAGGATTTTGCACATGCAAGAGAGGTCTCCTTGAAATTCTTTGTTACTGGCGCAGACGGGCTTCTCGGAAGCCACCTTGTAAGAATTTTACTGAGCGAAAGCGCGGGTGTTACGGCGCTCATCGAGAAAGGAAGCCGTTCACCCACTTTATCTGGCCTTGATATCCAAAGAATAGAAGGCAACATTCTTGACCCCGAGACATTTATCCCCTCACTGAAAGGGTCAGACGCAGTTTTCCACTGTGCGGCAGTGACCAACCAGTGGGCGCCAGCAGAAAGAACCTGGAACGTTAATTTTTTCGGAACGAAGAACATCCTCGACGCGGCGATCCGCGAAGGGGTAAGTAGTTTCATCCACATCGGATCGGCGGGCTCTTTCGGCTTCGGACCGCTTGCAAACCCTGGAGATGAAACGCGTCCTTTTACTCAAGCCTACAGGGGAATCGCATATCACGAATCGAAGCGTGCGGCGATGGAGCACGTTCTTGAAAGAGGCGCGAAGACCGGCATTAGAGCCGTTATCGTATCCCCCACTTTCATGATAGGCTCCTACGACTACAGACCAAGCGGCGGTGAACTCATAAAGCAATACCTTTTAAGAAAGCCCAAACTTGTGCCTCCCGGGGGCAGGTGTATCGTAAATGCGAAAGACGCAGCCAAATGCGCGCTTCTCGCTTTCAAAAAAGCCCGCACGTGCGATGTGTTCATCGCGGGTGGTCACAACATCACCTACTTCCAATTTTTCACAAAGGTCGCGGAAATCGCGGGGATAGAACCGCCCAAAAGAGTTATCCCGAAAAGCCTTGTCTATCTCGCGGGAGCGCTCGGTTCCATTTCGCGGCTTAAGAAGAAATCTTCGGGAAAGGCATTCGATTTGAAGTTTGCGAGACTCTCGATTCTCGATTGCTATTACTCCTGGCAGAAAGCCTCCGATGAACTCGGTTATTATCCCACCCCCATAGAGAACGCCATTCGCGAATCGATCGAAGCTCTCGAGGAATTTGGGCATATTTCAAACGCTCGAGCGGGCTTGCATTCCTTATCCGGACCACACAGGTGAAATCAAATCATGCAATTGTTGAAATCAAATAAGAAATCGTCTTTTGCTACCGAGAAATTCCATTATATAAGGTTTGTTAGAATCTCCATCGTTAATAAGAAATCGGACGGCAACCTGCTTTCAGGAGACAAGACGCGCTCGATACAGTTCAAGGAGCCTGAATACAACCATTCGCGGGAAGGGACATCTGGTTCGCGGGGTTCGAAGAGGGTTGACAGCACTTAGGCAGCCGCGCTAAACCCAGTCCTCCCAGTGAGAGGTTCAATAGCGTGGAATAAATTTTAGAGGATTGGCTCATGTCAGAAGAGGGTTTCGCTTCTTCTTCGAGGCGCTTCCTATGCAGCGCTCGCGGAAAAACCCTTATCTTTACAGCTGGAATTCAGTACGGAATAAAACGCGTGAAAATATCTTTACCGCCAGAGCGCTAATTGCGTCCGGAACTCTTTATATACGACAAAAGTTTTTCAGGAGGAAAAACCATGGGAAATGAAAGAAAAGGAACGGCGTTTATTACCGGCGCGTCGAGCGGCATCGGGGAGGCTTATGCAAGAAGGCTCGCCGGTGAAGGTTTTGACCTCGCTCTTGTCGCGAGACGCAAAGAGCTTCTTGAGAAAATCGCATCTGAACTCGAAGCCGCATGGGGCATTAAGGTCAGCGTTCTTCCCGCTGACTTAAGCTTGAGAGAGGATGTCTTAAGACTTGAGGATTTCATAGCAAAAGCAGAACCATTATCCTTCCTCATAAACAACGCCGGGTTCTCAACAGCCGAGCGATTTATTGACGCAGATATCGAAAAATTGGAAAAGATGATAATGGTCCATAACCTGGCAACGGTCTGGCTTACGCGCGTAGCGATCACCAAGATGATCGGAATAAACAGAGGTTCGATCATAAATGTCTCATCCATTGCCGGAGTGTACCCCGCGCCTTACAACGCAGTATATGACGGGACGAAAGCTTTCCTCATCCTCTTTACCGAGGGGCTTTTCCAGGAATTGAAGCTCGCGAAAGTAAGCGGGGTTAAAGTACAGGTCGTATGCCCGGGCTACACGCGAACCGGGTTTCATGCGGCAATCGGCGTTGAAAGAGACATCCCTGATTTCTTCTGGCTAAGACCCGAGGAAGTAGTAAACGCGTCGCTAAAAGCTTTGGAGAAAGGGAAAATAATTTGTGTGCCAGGTGCGCTTCAACGAATCACAACCTCATTTCTGTTAGCCACGCCGCGGCGCATAAGATACGAAATCATACGACGTGTGGAAAGGTAACGTCTTCACTCGACTCAAATAACCTAATGACAAAACCTTATGACAACCGGGCAATGGCGTGTGTTTTGCGTGTTGAATTATTTAGCTTGATCTGCTTAAGACCGAGCTGCGCGCCTCCTAAACCTCTATTGGGAATAACTCAAGAAAACTTGAAGGCCAAAATTTTCGAGGGAGAAGCGGATTCTCATAATTGGAAAAATAGACTCAACGGTCGGAACAAAACAGGCACTTCGCGCTCAATGTGGACTGCAAGCTGACCCACCAGCGCCGTTGTTTGACGAGACGCTTCGACGTCGTCACTTTGCGCAAAACGTCGGAGAGAGAAGTGACTCCCTAACGAAGGACGCTGGCTTCCCTGTCAACGGGCGCGTGAACAAGCAATATTACTGAAAACCCAAACAGTAGTATCCAGAAAAATACGCCCAGCCAAATAAGATCCGAACTACCGAAAAGTATTAAGAGCAACATGAGGGTCGCAAACCAGAAAAAGACATTCCTAAAGCCAACAGGGCGGATAAGACAATCAGTTTCAGATGACTCATCCTGTATTCGCCATACTTTTCAATCTCGCGCCTTCGCAAGATTCTCGCAAACTGCAACCCAATAGTGAAGATGAGCAAAAGCCAGATGATTTGTTGGACCAAGCCAAACTTTACTGGGTCGCTCTGATTAGACAACACCGCTTACACCCCTAAATGATTCCCATCAATTTTAGGAGCGAAAATGAAATCGGATTCCGCGCTCCAAACTCCCCAATTTTACAATGATCCGACTACGAATACCTACGCCCCGCGAAATAAAATCGTGTTTCCCGCCCCAAACTCCCCTGTCTTTTCAACCCCTCGCATAAATGGTACGTAGCTAATCAGGAGTTCGTGCCCTTGTGTGTTTCGACTTTACTTTTGTTTTGAGTTTTACGCAAAAGATGTGTCATCGGCGCGGGAAAATTTCAAAAACAAACGCGTTTGAGCTTCTCACCGATCAAGGGCATAACGCCCGGAATCGAAAAAGTTTAAGGCTTTTAGAAAGCTCCCAATTCTATGTGTCTTGCCAGAGAAACATGACGTGTTTCAGCCTAACGCGAATTCCGAAGGAGTCTGACGCAGGCACAAGTGATAGAATACCCTCATGGTCCTTGAGTTCCACGAAAAACCGGCATCCAAGCGACCACGTCCCTGCGTTACTCTGACCAGGTGACATCCACCGGTGTGACCCTTAAGCGAGGAGGTGTGTAAATTGTCGCGCTCAATTTTGGAAGACTGGAAGGCTTCAAGCCGTCAGGAAAGAATAATTATCACCATACCGCTTGTCTTCATGCTGCTTTCCCTCATCGTTCACCTAACCTCATGGGCAAGACACGATATCCCCCTGAGGGTGGAGGCTGTCGCGGTAGCAATGCTAACGATGCTTGGCGTCGTGACATGGCATTCATGGCTTGTAAAGGGAAGGCGCCAGACAATCGCATTTTTCCTGATCGCCTGGGTGATAAGTTGGATATTCGAGTTTATCGGACACAACTACGGGTGGTATTTCGGCGACTACGACTACACGAACACGCTCGGACCAAGGTTGGGGGGAGTACCCCTTCTGATCGTCATCACCTGGGCGGTGATTATTTACTCATCATTCATGCTCATAGATTGGCTCTTCGAGTTCAAAGGCAAGGTTCGCGCAAGAACTCCGCTCGGGAGAGGTCTCTGGGCGGCGCTCATCGCAGCCTCATCCGCCACGCTGGTCTGCGCATGGGACCTGATGGTTGACCCCTTCGCGACTTCCGCCGTGTGGAAAACAGCTGTCGGAAAGGAACCATGGTGGTGGTGGAAAGGCGGCCCGTATTTGAAGGAACTCTCGGTATGGAAGGGGGAGGGGGGAGTCCCTATCGGAAACTTCGTTGGGTGGTGGGTGGTCCCGTTTTTGATAGTTTTCATCTTCTACCTATTTTTTCAGAATGAAAACAGAATATCCGGAAAGCTCGTCAACATCGTTCCACTTTCTGTATATTTCTACCTCTATCTAACCGTTGTGGGCGTGGTTCTTATGATGAACTGGTTTGAAGACGGCTTTGTTCAGGTAGCGCTTATCGGGACGTTCACCATGATGCCGGTAGTTTCCGTGGGAATTGTGAAACTGGTCAGAGACTACACCTAAGGGGCACGCGGGCGCGCACCTCAGGCGTGTTAGATACCTTCTGAAAGATGTGACGATTTGTTTAAATTCTTCGAATACAAAAATCCAGATTTGAGAATAAGGTTTCAGTCCAAGAGCAGGAACGGAGTTTGTAAAATAAATGCCGTTGTGGTCTTTATCTCCGCTTTCTACCTGGCGCTCTCTTTTTTTGTCGCGCCTTTTAAATCCATCGCTTCGACAGGTAGAAACGGCGGCCACGACGTGGTAGGTTGCGCAAACCCCTCCAGAAAGTGGTACTTCGCAGAAGGATGCACACGCCCCGGTTTCGAGGAATACATATGCCTTTTAAATCCGGGCAATAAAGCCGTTAAAGCGAGTTTTTCCTACATGCTCGAAACAGGCGAGATTATAAGTAAAGCACACGATATCCCAGGGGCGCGAAGGATAACCGTGCCAGTTTTGCATGATGTCCCAGCCGGTCATGACGTATCACTTCTGATTGAGTCAACCGAACCCCTCATCGCTGAACGCCCGATCTATTTCGACTACTCAGAAAGGTGCAACGGCGCTCACTGCACAACAGGCGCAACCTCGCCGCGGAAAGAGTGGTACTTCGCCGAAGGCTGCACGAGGCAGGGCTTTGACACTTATCTTTGTATAATGAACCCGCATGATTCCGAAGCAATCGCTCAAGTCTTGTACATCAGGGAAAACGGGGGATACTTCAGAAAACCGTAGCGGTGCGCCCAAAGAGCCGTATGACGATCGCGGTACACGATGACAAACACGGTATAGGAAGGCATGACAACCATTCGGGAGACGTAGGTATAAAAATTTGTTCCATTAACGGAGCTGGAATAGCTGTCGAGCGTCCGGTCTATTTCAATTATTCGGGAAACATAGACGGGGGACACAACGTCTTGGGAGCTGCTGAGCCCCGGAAAGAATGGTACTTCGCCGAAGGCTGCACGAGGCAGGGCTTTGACACTTATCTTTGTATAATAAACCCGGAAAAAAGATACGCCGTTGCAAAAATCGACTACTACCTCGGAAACGGCATCAAAGAAAAGAGAAGAGGAAT